>JANXAE010000120.1 GCA_025062235.1 Bryobacteraceae bacterium | reverse complement strand
AGACATCCGCTATCCCCTCGCACCTCGCGGTGAAAAAGCACGAACAGGTAACGCAAATCACCCGCTCCGTTGGGATCGGTGAACGCAAACCGAAAGATTTGACTCCAGCCGCTGCCCGAAGACGGGTTGACCGACACTGCCACGGGCGGTTGATTCACACCCGAGCCCACCGTCCAAGAGCCGCGGGCTTGCATGCGAGTGTCGAGGCCTGCCCAGTCGATGGCTTGCATGTAAACGGTCTTGTTGCCCGCAAAGCCGGCCTTGAATGTCAATGCGAGCTGGAGCACCAGATCGTTCCCAGAGGCCGTTGCCGCAGAGCCTAACCCGCCAAGCACGCACTGGCTGTTCTCCAGCGTCCCGTTGCTCCCGGGGATCAGTGGCCCCAACCACGCGCTGCCCGTGTCGTCCAACAGCCACAAGCGAGAGCCATCGTAGTGAGGAAGACATCCGCTATCCCCTCGCACCTCGCGGTGAAAAAGCACGAACAGGTAACGCAAATCACCCGCTCCGTTGGGATCGGTGAACGCAAACCGAAAGATTTGACTCCAGCCGCTGCCCGAAGACGGGTTGACCGACACTGCCACGGGCGGTTGATTCACACCCGAGCCCACCGTCCAAGAGCCGCGGGCTTGCATGCGAGTGTCGAGGCCTGCCCAGTCGATGGCTTGCATGTAAACGGTCTTGTTGCCCGCAAAGCCGGCCTTGAATGTCAATGCGAGCTGGAGCACCAGATCGTTCCCAGAGGCCGTTGCCGCAGAGCCTAACCCGCCAAGCACGCACTGGCTGTTCTCCAGCGTCCCGTTGCTCCCGGGGATCAGTGGCCCCAACCACGCCCTGCCCGTGTCGTCCAACAGCCACAAGCGAGAGCCATCGTAGTGAGGAAGACATCCGCTATCCGCTCGCACCTCGCGGTGAAAAAGCACGAACAGGTAACGCAAATCACCCGCTCCGTTGGGATCAGAAAAGCGGAACTGGAACACCTGGCTCCAGCCGGAGCCCGAGGATGGGGTGACCGAGAGGGCTTGCGGGGGAAGGTTGACGGAGAGTTTCGCCAGGAAGGCGTCGCCGCCGCCGGCCGGCGAGGTGCGGAAAACCCCCGAGGTCACCGGGAAATCCGACGAGAGCGTCGCCCCGGTGACATAGGCATTGCCCGACCCGTCCAGCGCAAGGCCTTGGATGCGATCCTGCGTGGAGCCGCCGATCAGGGCCGTGGATGTGAACGCCGCGCCGGCCGCGTTCAGCACGGCGACGAAACCGTCATCATCCCCGCGGTAGCTGGAGGAGGCACCGACGCGCGGGAAGTCCGGCGAGCGCGTGAAGCCAGCCACCCAGACGTTGCCCGTACCGTCCACGCGGATCGCCATGGCCTCGTCGGCGTCACGACCACCCAGATACGTCGAAACAACAGGCGCCCCACCCGCCGGGCCGATCTTCGCGAGGAAAGCGTCGTAGCCGCCCGCGATCGCGCGCTGCGGGGCGCTTGCCGTGACGGGAAAGTTCGACGAATACGTGCCTCCGGCCACGTAACAGGCTCCTGCGGCGTCCACTGCCACCGCGCGCACGGCATCGGAAGCGAGGCCGCCCAGGTAGCTCGAGTAAAGCAGTGCGGAACCGGCGGAGTTCAACTTGGCGACGAATCCGTCGCTTTCGCCTCCAAACTGTCCCTGCGCGGCAGCGACCAGCGGGAAATCCCGCGAAGTGGTCTGACCGCCGACCCACACGTTGCCGTTCGCATCCACGCCCAAGCCGTTCGCCACGTCGTTGCCGGACCCGCCGAGCAGCGTGGCATAGAGCGCCGCCGATCCCGTGGGATTCAATTTGACGACAAAGGCGTCGTTGCTGCCGCCCCGATACGACGTCTGATAGGCCCCGCCCGTGACCGGGAAGGACACCGAAGCCGTGTAGCCAGCCACGTAGACGGCAGCCTCCCCGTCGACGGCGATGGCCAGCGCGTAGTCGCTCGCTCCCGCTCCCACGTACGTGGCCCAAGCGACCGTCCCCGTGGGGTTCAGTTTCACCGCGAAACCGTCCTCCATCCCGCCGTGCGTACGGCGCCAGGCGCCGGGCGTGGTGGGAAAGTCCATCGAGGAGGTTACGCCCGTCACGTAGGCGTTTCCGGCCGCGTCGGCCGCGATCGCACGGGCGGAATCGTTTGCGCCGCCGCCCAAGAAGACGAGGTATTGAAGCTGCGCGCCAGAGGGATCCAGCTTCGCCACGAAGGCATCCCGGCTGGCGCGCACCGCCGCGCTCGTCCCTGACGCGGGAAACTGGGTAGACCAAGTGTCGCCCGCGACGTAGGCAGCGCCCGCTGTGTCCGCAGCCACCGACCAGCCCTGGTCGTACTGGCCGCCGCCGAGGTAAGTCGAATAGCGGACGACAGGATCGATGATCAGCTCGTGGCCGGGCGAGTACGAGCCGAGTGCGAAAGACACCGCGGCTTGCTCCACCCGAAAGGCTACGGAGACCTCCCGCCGCCGTCCCTCGATCTGTTGCCAGGCCTTGGGACGGCGCCAACGGAGCTCCGTTCCGCCAGCAGCCATGACGAGGTCGCCGGAAGCATCCACGCGTGCGCTCGTCACGCCCGCGAGGACGAGCCGGATGCGGCCGGGCTCCGCTCCCGGGGCCACGAGGAAATCGAATTCGATCGAACCTTCGCTGCCGCGATAGAGCAGGTCAATGCCCGGGTACACGTTGCGGCACCGGACGCGGGCCCAGGCGGGCACCTCGCGGATCCAGCCGCGCGGATCTGCGCCGCGAAAGTAATGGGTGACGCCGGGCAAGCGCTCTTCTGCGGCGATTTCGGGCGCTGGATTGGCGCCAGCAAGCTCCACAGTGACAGGCACGGGCTCCTCCTGCTCCCGACGCGGCGCGAGCCAGTAGATCATGCTGCCGTCGGCACGAACGAGCAACGTGTAGGAAGAGCCGCGGACGACAAACCGGGCCTCGGGCCCGGCCTGTCCCAAGTTGGCCTCGAAGCGGGGCGCCAACGGGAAGGGATGCAGACGAAGGGCGCCAAAGCCCAGCAACAGGATTGCGCGTTTCAACCGACCCGACACGAAGGCGCACCTCCCAACCTCATGAATCGGAGGGCAGGTGCGCCCGCCTTAGACCTCGCCGCTCAGCCCGCTTTTACAGGTTCGGGCTTCAGGCGGAGATCGGGAATGGCCGCCGCCAGCACGTCCTCGATGCGTTCGACGAAGACGAACTCGATCTCGCTGCGCACCTCGTCGGGCAGCTCGCGCAAGTCCTTCTCGTTGGCCTTGGGCAGGATGACGCGTTTGATGCCAGCGCGCCGCGCCGCGAGGACCTTTTCCTTGACGCCGCCGATGGGCAAGACCAAGCCGGTGAGGGTGATTTCGCCCGTCATCGCCGTATCGCTGCGCGCGGGCACTCCGGAGTACAGGGAGGCCATGGCGACCGCCATGGTGATGCCCGCCGAAGGTCCATCTTTGGGGATCGCGCCCGCCGGCACGTGAATGTGCAGGCCGTTCTTGCGGAACTTGTCGGCCGCGATGCCGAACTCCTCGGCGTGCGACCACAGGTAGCTCTGGGCCGCCTTGGCCGATTCCTGCATGACCTCGCCCACATGGCCCGTAATGGTCAGGCCGCGCCCGCCGGGCAACAGCGTGGCCTCGACGTAGAGCACCTCGCCGCCGGTCTCCGTCCAGGCCAGGCCGGTGGCCACGCCGGGCGGCAACTGCTTGCGCAGCTCTTCCGGCAAGAAGGGCGCGGGTCCGAGGTAGTCCGCGAGCTCCTCCGGTCGGATGGTGACCGGCGTGGTGTCGCCCTCGGCAAACTTCAGCGCCACCTTGCGCGCCACGCGGCCGAGCGCCTGCTCGAGCCGCCGCACGCCTGCCTCGCGCGTGTAGCGGGAGATGATCTGCTGCACGGCCTCGCGCGTGAAGGAGCACTGCTGGGCGGTGAGACCGGCCTGCTTGAGCTGGCGCGGGATCAGGTAGCGCTCGGCGATGACGAGCTTTTCCTCCTCGCTGTAGCCCGGCAGCCGCAGCACTTCCATGCGATCGAGCAGCGGCCGCGGAATGGTATCGAGGGTGTTCGCCGTGGTGATGAAAAAGACGCGCGACAGATCGAACGGCAGATCCAGGTAGTTGTCGCGGAACTCCCTGTTCTGCTCGGGATCGAGGATCTCGAGCAACGCCGCCGCGGGGTCGCCGCGGAAGTCGCGCCCGAGCTTGTCCACCTCGTCGAGCATCAGCAGCGGGTTGTTGGACCCGGCGCGGCGGATAGCCTGGATGATGCGGCCGGGCATCGCGCCGACGTAGGTTCGCCGGTGTCCGCGCAGCTCGGCCTCGTCGTGCAAGCCGCCCAGGCTCATGCGCTCGAACTTGCGTCCCAGGGCGCGGGCGATGGATTGGCCGAGCGAGGTCTTGCCCACGCCCGGCGGACCCACGAAGCAGAGGATGGGCGCCTTGGCCTCAGGGTTCAGCTTGAGCACGCCCAGATGCTCCAGGATGCGCTCCTTTACGTCCTTGAGGTCGTAGTGATCTTCGTCGAGGATCTGCCGGGCGCGCGCGATATCGAGCTGGTCCTCGGTCGAGACGCGCCAGGGCAGCTCGACGATGAACTCCAGATAGGTGCGGATGACCTGGTAGTCGGGAGCAGCCGGGGGCAATTTTTCCAGCCGGGAGAGTTCGCGCTCGGCCTCCTTGCGCACCAGCTCGGGCAGGTCGAGCTTGGCCAGCCGCTCGCGCAGCATCTCGATCTCCGCCTGCTGCGGATCCTTCTCGCCCAGCTCCTGCTGGATGGCCCGCAGTTGCTGGCGCAGGAAGTATTCGCGCTGCTGCTTGGTGAGTTCGGTCTGGGTCTGGCTGGCGATCTTCGAACGCAGCTCGAGGACTTGCACCTCGTGGGCCAGGTAGGAGTGCATCAAGCGCAGGGCCTCGGCGCAGGTCTGGGCTTCGAGCAGCGCCTGCTCTTTGGAAAGCTCGAGGCTCAACATCGAGGCCAGCAGGAAGACCAGCCGCAGCGGATCCTCGGTGGAGACCAGCAGCTGGCTGAGTTCGGGTGGCGCCTGCGGTTGGGCGAGCGACAGAGCTTTGGTGGCCAGGTCCACCACCGCACGGTGCAGCGCCTCGACCTCGGTCGTGCGCTCGTTCGGCAAGGGGTACGGACGCAAGCGGCCCTTCAGGTACGGCTCGGTCTGCTCGAGCTTGAGCAGCACCATGCGCTCGACGCCCAGCACGATCAACTCCATGTGCGACTCGCTGGGCCGCGACATCCGCTTGATCACCGCCTTGGTGCCCACCGCGTAGAGGTCGTCCTGGCCCGGCTTCTCGATGTTGGGATCGCGCTGGGCGACGATGACGATCTCCTTTTCCTCGGTGCCCAGCGCTGCTTCGGCCGCGGCCAGCGAGGCCGGCCGGCCGACGGAAAGCGGCATCAGCAGGTGCGGGAACAGCACGCTGTTCTTGAGCGGCAGCACCGGCAGGATTTCGACGTTCTCGATTTGCGGTTCGCTCATCGGCGACTCCTCAACGGCTCATGCGAACGAGCAGGATCCCGTCGCGATACTCGACGCGGATCCTCACGTCGCCCGGATCCCAGGGCAGCTCGACCGTGCGTTCGAAACGGCTGTAGGCGATTTCCATCATGTGCTGGCAGTAGCCCTCCTCCAGCGCCCAATCCCGCCGCACGCCGCTCACCGTGATGCGGCTGCCCTGGCGATGGATGCTGATATCCTCCAAACGCACGCCCGCCAGCTCGAACTTCAGCAGCCAGCCGTCGGGCGTGCGGTAGACGTCCACCGGCGGGCGCCAGGGAACCTCCTCGCGCGGCGCCGGGGCCGCAACGAAGACCGCGAACAGTTGCCGGGGTTTTTCCTGCACAACCCTATTCTCGCTCGGCTGGCGCCCCTCAGCTCGTCGCCACGGGCTCGGGTGCAGGTTCAAGGGGCGTGAACGACAGCGCGCGCCGCACGGGGTCGACGTCCACGCGCACCGTCTGGTGGTCGCGCACGCGACCCTCGAGGATCAGCCGGGCCAGCGGCGTCTCGATTTCCCGTTGAATGGCGCGCTTGAGCGGTCGCGCCCCGTACTGCGGGTCGTAGCCCACCTGAACCAGGTAGCTGCGCGCCTCGGGGGTCAACTCCAAACGGATGTGCCGGTCCGCCAGGCGCGCGCGCAGCCGATCGAGCTGGATCTCGACAATTTGCTTGAGGTGCTCCTCCGAGAGCGCATGGAAGACGATGAACTCGTCCACGCGGTTGAGGAACTCGGGACGGAAGTGCCGGCGCATCTGTTCGAGCACGGCCTGCTTCATGCGCTCGTATTCGTAGCCCTCGAAGGCGCCGCGGTACTCGAGGATGCGATGGCTGCCGATGTTCGAGGTCATGATGATGATCGTGTTGCGGAAGTCCACCGTGCGGCCCTGCCCGTCGGTCAGCCGGCCGTCGTCGAGGATCTGGAGCATCAGGTTGAAGACGTCGTGGTGCGCCTTCTCGATCTCGTCGAACAGGATCACCGAATACGGACGTCGGCGCACGGCCTCGGTGAGCTGGCCGCCCTCTTCGTAACCCACGTAGCCGGGCGGCGCGCCGATCAGGCGGGCCACGGTGTGCTTTTCCTGGTACTCGGACATGTCAATGCGGATCATGGCGCGCTCGTCATCGAAGAGCGCTTCGGCCAGCGCCCGCGCCAGCTCGGTCTTGCCTACACCGGTGGGCCCGAGGAAGATGAAGCTGCCGATGGGGCGATTGGGATCCTTCAGGCCGGAGCGCGCGCGCATGACCGCCTCCGCCACAGCCTGTACGGCCTCGTCCTGCCCCACCACGCGCTTGTGCAGCTCATCGGCCAGGTGCAGCAACTTCTTCATTTCGCCCTCTAGCAGCCGGGAGACTGGAATGCCGGTCCAGCGGCTGACGACTTCGGCGATGTCTTCCTCGCTGACCTCCTCCTTGATCAACCGTCGCGCGCCCTGCTGGCGGCCGAGGTTCTCTTCCTCCTGCCTGAGCTGACGCTCGAGTTCGACCAGCCGGCCGTACTTGAGCTCGGCGGCGCGGTTCAGATCGTATTGCCGCTCGGCCTGCTCGATCAAATGGCGCGTCTGCTCGATCTGCTCGCGCAGCGAGCGCAGCCGCTCGATGGCCTGCTTCTCGGTCTGCCACTGCGCCTGGAGGGCGTCGGCCTCGGCGCGCAGGTTGGCCAGTTCCTTTTCGAGCTTGGCCAGGCGCTCGCGCGACGCCGGGTCGGTTTCCTTCTTCAGGGCCTCACGCTCGATCTCCAGTTGCATGATACGGCGCATGCGCTCGTCGAGCTCGGTCGGCATAGAGTCCATTTCGGTGCGCAGCTTGGCCGCGGCTTCGTCCACCAAGTCAATGGCCTTGTCGGGCAGGAAGCGGTCGGAGATGTAGCGGTTGGAGAGCACCGCGGCGGCTACCAGCGCCGAGTCCTTGATGCGCACGCCGTGATGGACCTCGTAGCGCTCGCGCAGGCCGCGCAGGATCGAGATCGTGTCCTCGACCGACGGCTGGTCCACGTAAACGGGCTGGAAGCGGCGCTCGAGCGCAGCATCCTTCTCCACATGCTTGCGGTACTCATCGAGCGTGGTAGCGCCGATGCAGTGCAGCTCGCCGCGCGCCAGCATGGGCTTGAGCAGGTTGCTCGCGTCCATGGCGCCCTCGGCGGCGCCCGCGCCGACCACGGTGTGGAGCTCGTCAATGAACAGGATGATGTCGCCCTGCGAGGCTTCCACCTCCTTGAGCACCGCCTTCAGACGCTCCTCGAATTCGCCGCGGTACTTGGCGCCGGCGATCAGGGCCCCCATGTCCAGGGCCACCACACGCTTGTTCTTGAGACCCTCGGGCACGTCGCCGCGCACGATGCGCTGGGCGAGGCCCTCGACGATCGCCGTCTTGCCCACGCCGGGCTCGCCGATCAGCACCGGGTTGTTCTTGGTGCGGCGCGAAAGCACCTGGATGACGCGGCGGATCTCCTCGTCGCGGCCAATCACAGGGTCAAGCTTGCCCTGCGCGGCAAGCTTCGTCAGGTCGCGCCCATAGCGCTCCAGAGCCTGATAGGTGGCCTCGGGCGTAGGAGAGGTGACGCGCTGGACTCCGCGGACCTCCTGGAGAGCCCGCATCAGGCGCTCGCGCGTGACGCCGAACTCCTTGAAGAGCCTTCCCGTCGGACCGCCATCGTCGGCCATGGCAAGCAGCAGGTGCTCGACCGAGACGTACTCGTCCCTCATCCGGCGAGCCTCGTCTTCGGCCTGCACCAGCAGGCGGTTGAGTCTCCCGGTGATGTAGAACTGATCGGGCGGGGCGCCCGAGGGCCCCATCACTTTCGGAAGGCGATCGAGTTCCTGCTCGAGCCGGCGCTGAAGGAGCGGCAGGTTGACCTCGGCTTTCGCGAAGAGGGCTTGGGCAAGTCCACCCTGTTGTTCGAGGAGCGCGGCCAGCAGGTGCTCGACGTCGATCTGCTGATGGCTGAGACGGACAGCCTTGGCGTGGGCCGAGCGGAGCGCGTCTTGGGCTTTCTCGGTCAAGCGGTTGAGGTCCATGGTGCTTCCGATCCCAATTCCATTAGCGATTGGATATCAGCTAATATGAGTATAGCATTGTCAAACAGGCCCGTCAATCCCTCCTCCCACGGAACTGCTAGAATTCCCACTCTGAGGCTATGGAGCTGACTTTCCGTCCCGCCACCCCCGAGGATCATCCCCAATTGGAACGAATGGTGCTTGCCGCCTTCGAGCCCATCACTTGGGCCAGACGCACCGACGAACTCTTCGGGCCGCTGAACGGCAAGGACTGGCGCGAGCGCTGGCGCCTCCGTCTGGCCGGCGTTCTCGCCACCCAGCATGTGCTGGTGGGAGAGGTCCGAGGACGCGTCGTCGCCATGGCCACTGCTACGGTGGACCCGGACTGTCGCTTGGGTTACATCGAGCTGCTCGCCGTGGATCCGGCCTGCCAGGGTCGGGGTTACGGACGGGCCATGCTGCGCCAGATGCTCGCTTACTTGAAGGAGCTGGGCTGCGAGCATGCCCACCTTGAATGCCTGGAAAACAACGAGGCTGGCAACCGGCTCTACCGCTCGGAGGGATTTGTGGAAGTGGCCCG
>JANXAE010000011.1 GCA_025062235.1 Bryobacteraceae bacterium | reverse complement strand
CGCAGGAGGCTAGGTTCAGCGGAAAACCAGCGTCACGTTGACTGTCCGCTGCTCGTCGTCGGTCTCCAGTTCGGCGGAAGCCTTGCGCAGGTTTTCCAGGGTTCCCTCCTCGCGGATGCGGGCCAGGAAGCGCTCGGGGTAGTCGGCGTTGAAAGGCTGGCCGGGTTTCAGGGTCCACATGCGCCGGATCGCGGCCTCCGCAATCAGGTCGAGTCCGCGGACGACCAGCTTGCCAAACACGAAGCGAGGGCCTTCCTCGACGCGGAAAGCGACCTCCACGGAACGCCCCTGCTCCTCGACCTGCGGTACGGCCTCGACCCGGGCCCTCATGTAACCCTCGCGGCGCAGGCGCTGCTGGAGCCGCTCGACGGCGGCGCGCACGCGCGCCCCGTCGTAAAGATCCCCCGGCTGGAGGCCCGCCGCCCGCAACAGCTCGCCCTCCTCCAGCGGACCTCCCAAGACCCGAACGGCGCCCAGTTTGTAGCTTTCGCCCTCGTCCACCTGGACCGTGACGACGACTCCCCTGATGCCTTCGGCAGGCTGCGCCTCGATGCGCGGAAACTGGACCCGCACCCGCCCGCGCGCCTCGTAAAGCGGCCGTACGTCGGTCTCGAGCAGTTGCCGGAAGGTCTTCTCCGAATAGGGAACGCCGATGGCCACCGCGTGGATCGCGCGTTGCAGCGCCGTCGCGGGGACGACCTGATTCCCGACGAATCGCACCTCCGCGATGACGGGCCGGGGCCTGGCCGGGCGGAAGACCACGGCCAGCGGTTCGCCCGCTTCGCTGGTCAGTTTGCCGCTCACGGGCTCCCGCTTGCCTTTCTGCTCGAGCAACTGTTCGATGGCGCGCGCGTAGCGGGCCAGGATGTCCTCCGTGGCGGGGATGCGGTCCGAAAACAACGGATCGAGAGCCCGCAAGTGCGACCTGATCTCCTCGTCGGAGGCGGCCAGGTCCTCGAAGCGGACGGGGAAGAACGGGCCGGCTTCGACCACATGGAAAGTCACCGCGTAACCGCCGCCCCCCGACGCTGGGCCGAAGCGGAATTCGATGCTTTCGAACACCCCTGTGGCGGCGAGACGGTCGCGGGCCACCTCGAAGTCCTTGGGGCCGGCGATCTGGCCCACGCGCAGGCCCGCCACGGCCAGGATCTGCTCGGCCGCGTAGTTTTGGTTCCCGGTAACCTGGAGAGCCCGGATCGGCCAATCGCCCGAGGCCTGACCTTCGCGGGCGGGTCCGGAGGGTGTGGCGCGGCGCTCCTGCGCGAGGACGAACAGCGGCGCCAGCGCAAGCAGCCAGCCAACGCGCATCCTACGCATCCTATGAGCCAGTATCGCGCGGCGGCCGGCGAGCGGGGGCTGGTACAATGATGGCTTCGGACCCGCCGAACGAAGCTGGCCGGGGCAAGCCACGCCCGAGCAGAGGCTGGGAAGGATCTCAATGGCGAAGAACATCGTGGTGCTGGGTGCGCAATGGGGCGACGAGGGCAAAGGCAAGGTCGTTGACCTGCTGGCCCCGCATTTCGACATCGTGGTCCGCTACCAGGGCGGCCACAACGCCGGGCACACGGTGCGCATCCAGGACCGCCAGTTCATCCTGAAGCTGGTTCCGAGCGGAATCCTCTGCGGGAAGCTGGCGGTCATCGGCAATGGCCTGGTGGTGGACCCCGCGGCGCTGCTCGAAGAGATCGAAGCGCTGGAAGCGGCGGGCGTGGAGGTGCGCGGGCGCCTGCGCATCAGCAACCGCGCACACGTGATCTTCCCTTTCCATCGCATGTTGGAACGCATCACGGAAGCGCGTCCGGGACGGCCGGCCATCGGCACGACCTCGCGCGGCATCGGTCCGTGCTACGAAGACAAAGTTGCCCGCCGCGGCATCCGCATGGCGGATCTGCTCGACCGCGAAAACTTCCGCCAGCTCTACGACGCGCTGGCCGAGGACAAGGAGATCGTGCGCAGGGCCTTCCAGATCGGCGATCCGATTGACTTCGCCGCCATTCGCGCGCGCTACGAAGACTACGCGGAGCAGCTCCGTCCGATGGTCTGTGACACCGCCAAGCTGCTGAACGAAGCCATCCGAGCGGGCCGCCGGATCCTGTTCGAGGGCGCCCAGGGAACCATGCTCGACGTGGACCACGGCACCTATCCCTTCGTGACCTCGTCGAGCGCGGCAGCCGGCGGCGCTCCGATCGGCGCGGGCGTGCCGCCCACGGCCGTCCACGCCGTGGTCGGCGTCGCGAAGGCCTATCTGACGCGCGTGGGCGCCGGTCCCTTCCCTAGCGAAGCGCTCGATGAGCGCGGCGAAGCCCTGCGGCGCCTGGGCGCCGAGTTCGGCGCAGTCACCGGTCGCCCGCGCCGCTGCGGCTGGTTCGACATCCCGCTGTTGCGCTACACATCCATGATCAACGGCTTCGACAGCCTGGTCATGACCAAGCTCGACGTGCTCGATCCATTCGACGAAATTCCGGTGTGCGTCGCCTACCGGCTGGCCGGGCGTGAGATTGACGAGATGCCGGCGACACACCGCGGCTTGAGCGCGATCGAACCGGTCTACGAGGTGTTGCCCGGCTGGCGCAGCCCCACCACCGGGCTCACGCGCTACGAAGATCTTCCGCAGCGCGCCCGCGACTACCTGAATTTCCTCGAAGAACGCATCGGTGTCGAGATCGGCTGCATCTCGACGGGCCCGGAGCGCGAGCAGACGGTCTGGCGCCCGGGACGCAAGCTCCCCCGCTTGCTGGAAAACTGAGGCCGCCAGGCGGCCTCAAGAAGAGGCCCCGGGGCAGCCTTCACCGGCCCAGGAAAGCCTCGAGCCGCTCGATCTCCTTCTCGGCTGCGTCCATGTGCCGCTCGGCTGCGGCCACGTCACCCTTGCTCAGCGCCGCCTCGGCTTGATCCATGTAGTGCTCCATCCGCTTCCAGGCTGCGGTCATATCCCCCCGCAAGCCCAGGCCCATCGCGGCTTGCTGGCGCTGCAAGTTCTCCAGCGTGGCGCGCACCGCACCCGCTCGCGAGGCGAGCACGACCATGCGATCCTGCAGCCTCTGGAGCGCCTGGGGCGCGGCAACCTCGCGACTTTCGACGGCCGGAGCCGACACCGCCTCTTGCCGCACCGAGGGACTGGGCGCCGCCACGGGCTCACGCGAGCCGGTCGGGCCTACCTCAGCGGCCGGAGGAACCGATCGGGATGCGGGAGGCCGCGGCGCCGCTCCGCTCGGGATCTGCGCGGGCCCGGCGGCTTCAGCCGGCAAGGCGCGCGGCGTGCCAGAGGTGGGCTGCTCGGTCTGCGCATCTCGAAGCTGCTTGTCCGGAACAGGCTGGCTCGCCGTCTCGCTGCCCTCGTTCATCCGCGCAGCGGACTCCTCGACCGAGGAGTTCTCCGCACGTGTCGGCAACCAGCGTGGCAACTGCATCGCTGCCAGGGCCAAAACCGTAAGGCCGATCACGACGCCGAGCACCAGGTACAGCCCACGCCGCGAACGCGTCGTTCGGGCCGCCGCGGCCACGCCCGGCGGAGCCGCAACCGGGATCTCAGGCGCTCCAGGCGAAACCGCCGGCGGTGGGGCTGACAGCCCCGCCCCGGGCGGAGCCGCTAGCCCCGCCTCGCTCAATCGTGGCGCAGCCGCGGCCACCTGGCCGCTAGCCGACAGCAACGGCGCTGCGAAGCCCGGCGATTGAGCGGCCTGCTCGAGCGCCGTCCGGAAGGCCCGGGCCGATTGGAAGCGTCTGGCCGGATCCTTTGCGATCGCAGTCATGACGATGTCGTTCAGCAGCGGACCCAGCAACGGGTTGACCTCGATAGGCGGCAGCGCCCGGCCTTCCAGATGCGCTGCCATGACGCTGAATTCGCTGTCGCCTTGGAAGGGTCGCGTGCCCGTCAGCACTTCGTAGAGCGTCACGCCCATCGAGTAAACGTCAGAGCGCACGTCCAGCGGCGCGCCAGTAACCTGTTCGGGCGACATGTAATACAGCGACCCCATCGTGGTTCCGGTGCGAGTCAACTGGCGATCGCCGGCCGCCTTGGCAATCCCGAAGTCCATGAGCTTGACCACGCCCGCGCGCGTCACCATAATGTTGGCGGGCTTGATGTCGCGGTGAATGACGCCGCGCGAGTGCGCGTAGTCCAGGGCGTCCAGGGCTTGGCAGAAGTAACGGATCGCTTCTCCAATGGGAATGGGGCCCTCTCGCAGTCGCTGGTCCAAGCTGACGCCCTCGATGAATTCCATCACCATCACGAGCTGGCTTCCGCTGCGGAAGGCGGTACGCAATGACGCGATGTTCGGGTGGTCCAGTGCGGCCAGAACCTTGATCTCGCGCAGGAAGCGATCGGCGAGCGCCGGATCTTGCTCGAGGTTCGGCAGCAGCACCTTCATGGCTTCCACGCGCTCCGAGATCAGGTTGCGCACCTTGTAAACCAGGCCCATGCCCCCCGTCCCCAGGACTCCGATGACTTCGTAGTCGCCTACTCGATCCCCCACTCGAAAGCTCATGGCTGCTCCCGGCTTCTCCGATTATGCGCCCGGACCGACCGCTAGTAAACCCCTATTTCGACCGAACCGCGCGCGGCGGCAACCGCCCCGACGAAGCGCTTTTCGATTCGCCCGGTCCAGGTTCCCAAGGCGCTCGCCGCCTGTGCAACCGGCCTGCACCAGCAGGCAGGAACGTCGCTCAAGGGAGAGGCCAAGGGGGCTTGGCTCCCAGGTCCCGACCGCCGCCGGGGAAGAGCGAGGAACTCGCGCCGGTTCGCGCGTCCGCGGAAGGCAAGCTGGGCGGCCAGCGGCAAGGGGCGGCTTCTGCGCGGTTTGCCGGCCAGTTGCGCGCCGCCGCGGTACGGAGGCTCCGTCCTTGCGGCGTGCGCGCGCCATCTGCTAGCTTGGGTTTCTTGCCTGAGAACTCACCGGCGGGCATGCGCCGCGCCGGTTCAAACAAGGAGCCAACGGAGCGGCCGTGAGGATTGTCGTCCTTGCCAAGCAGGTGCCGGATACCAAGAATGTGACGGGCGAGGTCATGAAGCCCGACGGCACGCTGAACCGCGCGGCCCTGGCCGCGGTTTTCAATCCCGAGGATCTGAACGCGCTCGAAATGGCGCTCGATCTGAAGGATCGCTATGGCGGGGAAGTGATCGTGATCACGATGGGACCGCCGCGAGCCGCCGACATCCTGCGCGATGCGCTCTGCCGCGGAGCCGATCGCGTGATCTTGCTGAGCGACCGGCGCTTCGCCGGCGCCGACACGCTAGCCACCTCGTACACCATCGCACAGGCCATCACCACCCATCTGATGCCCTTCGACCTGATCGCCTGCGGCCGGCAGGCCATTGACGGCGACACCGCGCAGGTGCCGCCCCAGGTCGCCGAGAAACTGGGCATCCCGCAGGTTACCTACGTCGTCGAGGCCATCGAAATGAGCAATGGCAGGATGCGGCTGCGGCGCGATCTGGGCCGCCGCGAGGAAATCGTGGAGGCCGAGTTGCCCCTGTTGATCACGGTGCCGCGCACGGCGAACCGCCCGCGCTGGCCTAACGCCCGGCGCCTGCTCAAATACCGCCACGCGCGTTGCGGCTTCGAGCTGGAGGCCGAAGCCCGCCGCCGCCGCGCCGAAGTGCACCAGGTGCTGGCCGATCTGAAAGCGCGCGGCCTTTACATCGAGACCTGGGGTGCTGAGGAGATCCAGGCGGACTTGTCGCGCATCGGCCTGGGCGGCTCGCCCACCAAGGTCAAGAAGGTGGACAGCGTGGTGCTCAAGGGCCGGAGCCTGCGCTTCTTCCCGCCCGACGACAAGGGCATCAAGGAGCTGGTCGGCGAGTTGATCGAGGAAAGGACATTCGGGTAACCCCCGGCCGGGAGGTGACTGCAATCCATGGCGCAGCACGGTGAAGTCTGGACCTTCGCTGAGATCGAGGACGGGCAGATCGCCGGTGTCTCCCTCGAGCTGCTGGGCAAGGGCCGCGAGCTGGCGCGAGCCCTGGGAGTGCCGCTGTCCTCGGTACTGATCGGGCACCGCATTCGCAGTCTTGCCGACCGGCTGTTCGCCCACGGCGCCGATATCGTCTACGGCGCCGACCACGAGTGCCTGGCCGAGTACACGACGCTGCCGTACGCCCGAGTGCTCACCAACCTGATCCGAGAGCGCAGGCCCGAAATCGTCCTTTACGGCGCAACCCCACTCGGTCGCGACTTGGCGCCGCGGGTGGCCTCTGCCTTGAAGACCGGACTCACCGCCGACTGCACGGACTTGCAGATCGGTTCCTACGAGTCCGGCGGCCGCGTCTACGAGAACAAGTTGCTGCAAATCCGGCCGGCTTGGGGAGGCAATATCATCGCCACCATCGTCAGCCCGGATCACCTCCCCGAGATGGCGACCGTGCGGGAAGGAGTCATGCGCGTGCCCGAACCGGTGGAAGGCCGGAACGGAACCTACGTCGAGGTCCCGGTGAACCCCGACCCGGCCGACTTCAAGGTCCGCATCCTGGAGCGCCGCACGCACCCGCGGCGCGTGGACCTGCGTTCGGCTGCCATCATCGTGGCCGGCGGCTACGGCATGGGCTCCAAGGAAAATTTCGGTTTGATCCACGAGCTCGCGGGCGTGCTCGGGGCGGCGGTGGGCGCCTCGCGCGCCGCCGTGGATGCGGGTTTCATCCATGCCGATCATCAGATCGGACAGACCGGCACGACCGTCCGTCCCAAGCTGTATATCGCATGCGGCATCTCCGGGGCCGTACAGCACCGCGCCGGAATGGAGGAATCCGCCAAGATCCTGGCCATCAACATTGACCCCGAGGCGCCCATCTTCAGCGTGGCACATTACGGCATCGTGGGCGACGTGCGCGAGGTCATTCCGCGCCTGATCAAGGCGCTGCGGGGCAAGCTCTAGGAGGCTGGATCGTGGAGAACTACTTCACCGACAATCCCGACATCCAGTGGCACTTCGAGCACCTGGATCTGGAGGAGATCGTCGAGGCGCTGGAAGAAGGCTACACGCAGGCCGGCCACTACGACGACGCGCCTGCCTCCTACGAGGACGCACGGGAAGGATACCGGGCCGTGCTCGAGATGCTCGGCGCGATTGCCGCGCAGGAGATCGCACCGCTGGCGGCCGAGGTGGACCGCGAAGGCGCTCACTTCGAGGACGGCAAGGTGCGCTACGCGGCCGGCACCGAGCGCGCGCTGAAGGTCCTCAGGCAAGCCGGTCTGATGGCTTTCACGCTGCCGCGCCGCTATGGCGGACTGAACTTCCCCGGCGTGCTCTACACCATGGCCACCGAGATGATCTCGCAGGCCGACGCCAGCCTCATGAACCTGTTCGGCCTGCAGGACATCGCCGAGACGATCTACGAGTTCGCCGACGAGCCGCTCAAAGAAAAGTACCTGCCGCTGTTCGCGCGCGGCGAGGTCACCGGCGCCATGATCCTCACCGAACCCGAGGCTGGCTCCGACCTGCAATCTGTCCGGCTGAAAGCCGTCGAGCAGCCCGACGGCACCTGGCGGCTGTATGGTGTCAAGCGCTTCATCACCAACGGCTGCGCGGAGGTCAGCCTGGTGCTCGCCCGCTCCGAAGAAGGCAGCGTGGACGGACGCGGGCTGAGCATGTTCCTGGTGGAACGATGTCCGGAGCTGGTCGTGCGCCGGATCGAGAACAAGCTCGGCATCCACGGCTCACCCACTTGCGAATTGCAGTTCAACGGCGTGCCCGCCGTGCTCGTCGGCCAGCGGCGCCTCGGTCTGATCCGCTACGTCATGTCGCTGATGAACGGCGCGCGCGTGGCTGTGGCGGCCCAGGCGGTGGGCATCGCCCAGGCCGCCTACGAGGAAGCCCGCAAGTATGCCGAGAAACGCGTGCAGTTTCGCAAGCCCATCATCGAGTTCCCCCAGGTCTACGACATGCTGGCGCGTATGAAATCCGAGATCCAGGCCGCGCGCGCCATTACCTATGAAGCCAGCCGGCTGATGGACCTCCGGCGAATCCTCGAACGCCGCCAGGAGAGCTCGCGCGATCCTGCGCTCCGCACACGCGCCAAGGAAGTCAGCTCCTGGACCTCCGTGTTGACTCCCATGGCCAAGGCCTACGCCTCCGAAATGGCCGTGCGCGCGGCCTACGACGCCATTCAGATCCACGGCGGCGCAGGCTACATGCGCGAGTTCCCCGTCGAGCGGCTCTGGCGCGACGCGCGCATCACCACCATCTATGAAGGCACTACGCAGTTGCAGGTCATCGGCGCGCTGGGCGGCATCCTCAGCGGGGCGTTGAGCCAGTACCTGTCGCTCAAGGGCGAGCGTGACTACCGACCCGAGCTGGCACGCCTGGCGCTGCTCGCCCGCGAGGCCCGCGAGAAACTGGCCTCGTCGGTCACCCACTTGAAGGCCCTCAACGATCGCGACTACACGGATTACATGTCGCGCCGCCTGGTGGACATGGCCTGCGATTGCCTCGCCGTGCACCTGCTGCTCGACCAGGCCCAACGCGATCCGGCGCGTCTGCTCGTGGCCGAGAAGTTCATCACCGACGCCATGCCCCGCATCCGCATGCAGGCCGAGTACGTCGCGGGCAACGAAAGGATCACCATCGAGAAGCGTGCGGAGTTGATCTGAAGGTCCCCGTCACTCGGGCTGAGCGTCAGTCGAAGACCGGGCCGCCAACAACCGCTCGTTCGGGACCCGAGGCCCTCGCTCAGGCCGGCTCCCACTCAGCGGGTAGTGCTCGCTGCGCGACCTGCTGGATTGCGTCCAGCTTCTCGATGACCTCTTCGGACACCGCCGCAGGATCCAGGTACCGTACGAGTTCGTGATAGTCGTTCTTGTCCATGAGATTGGGCAAGCCCTGGCGTTTGAAATACTCCCGGAAAAGCTCGTCGAGAAACTCCGAGGCCCGCTGCTCCGACCACCAGCGATGGCTGCGATCGGACAAGGCGACGCGGGGGATCAGGTCGTCGAGACATTCCTGCATGACCTTCCGCGCGGCCTCTGCGAACAGCGCAGGCTGGCTTTCCCCGGCCCATGCGAGCAGCGCTTCCGGACTAACCAGATAGTTCTCGATCTCGCGGCGCTCCCACACCAGCATCGTCAGATCGTCCTCGGAGCGCGGGCGCGTCTCCAGCCTGTCGAAGAGAGCCACGGCCACCAGATCCGGTTTCGCCTCCCGTAGCGCGAAGAAGTGATCGCGAGCCCGCTGCGGTTGGTTCTGGACGTAATGGACAAACGGCCTCTCCAAGTGCTGTTCCGCCGGATGGTGCAGCAAGCGCGCAAAAGCCCTGAGAACGGCCAGATCCGTCGAACCTTCCAGATAGAGGACCCACCCCTGCGTCTCGGCCTGGTAGTAGTGCTCGAAACCGTAACTGCGCAGGGCCTTGTAAACCTGACTGCCCCGGTTCGCTAGCGGGTGCGGCCTGCCGACGAAGGCGACGACCAGGTGCCGGTCGGCCGCTTCGTTGAGCAACACCTCGGAGTGGCTCGCTGCGATGACCTGGCTGTTCTGTTGCGCGGCCACCTCCACCAACACCCGGTAGATTTGTCGCTGGCGCAGGATCTCGAGGTGAGCGTCGGGTTCGTCCAGCAGGAGGACAGCGCCGGGATTGGCGTAAAGGTAGGCGAGCACCAGCAGCACTTGGTGCAGTCCCCGCCCCGCCGCGGAGATGTCCAAGTCGTACCGCCGTCCTTGCTCGCGATACGCCATCGTAATCTCGCCGCGCTCGGGGATGTATTTCGGTTCGCGCAATTCGACCAGAAAAAGCGTGCCGATGTGCCGCGCCAACTGCTCCCATCGGCCTGCGAAGGCCGGTTCGGAGACGAGTCGGTAACAAAGGTTACGCAGGACCTCGGCGGTGCGCCCTTCGCCGATGCGGACGTTGACGGCGCCCACATCGAGCCTCACTTCCTGGCTTGCCAGTCCGGACATCGGCGGCAAGTAAGCTACCTTGACCTCTCCCGCCTCACGGGGCACAGGCATCCGGCCTTCGGCCGAGCGTAGAGGACGGCAGTAAATAGACTCTTCGTTCGCGTAATCGAACTCCAAGCCGCACTTCCACGGAGAGAGCCCCGTGACTCCTTCGACCTCGATCTCGATCCGTATGTTCTGGGTTTTGAGTTTGCCTGCGGCGCGCTGCATCTCGCGCACGTGCAGGTCGCGCCACAACAGATTCGCGCTGGGCACGGGAACCGCGACCAGGTCGCGCCGGTTGATGGTGACGCCCGGACGTTTTTCGGGCACTTCCTCGCCCCGCTTCTCCAGCCAGCGCTGAACGCCGACGTGCCACAATGTCAAGGCCTGAAGCGCCGTGCTCTTGCCCGAATTGTTGGGGCCAACGAAGACCACAGGGTTTCCCAGTGGAATCTCGACCTCGGCGAACCGCTTGAAATTGCGGATGAGAATCCGGGTGAGCATGCGTCGCCGCCTATGATAGCGTAGGCTGCCCGCGCCGCCGGCCCGTTCTCGTGACGCGCCGGGGAGGGGAAGGCGCGCTCAGGGTAGAATTCTTGCATGCATCACCGCATGCTCTGGCTCGCCGCCGCTGCGACTTTCTGCTGCGCTCAGCTTCCTCCGCTCGAGCAATTGAAGAAGGAGGCCCTCGAACGCGTGGAGGCCCGGCGCGAGCTGACGCAACAGATCGTGGATTCCATTTACAGCTTCGCCGAGCTGGGTTTCCAGGAGTTCGAGACTTCGGCCTATCTGACCGCGCTGCTCGAGAAATACGGCTTCCAGGTCACGCGCGGAGTGGCCGGGATGCCCACAGCCTTCGTGGCCAGTTGGGGCTCGGGCAAGCCGGTCATCGGCTTCATGGCCGATATTGACGGGCTGCCGGAAACCTCGCAGAAGCCGGGCGTGCCGCGCCACGAGCCGCTGGTGGCCAACGGTCCCGGACACGGCGAAGGCCACAACGCGCACATGGCGGTCAACGTCACGGCCGCCATCGTGGTCAAGGAGCTGATGGAACGCTACAAGATTCCCGGGACGCTCAGGGTTTATCCCGGCGTGGCCGAGGAGCTGCTCGCCAGCCGGACCTACATGGTGCTCGCGGGCTTGTTCCGCGATGTGGACGCGATGCTCAGTTGCCACATCGCGAGCGAGTTCTCGACTGCCTGGGGGCCTGCCGGATCGGGCCTTGTCTCGACCGAATATACGTTCTTCGGGCAAAGCGCGCACTCGGCGGCTGCGCCTTGGGCGGGTCGCAGCGCCCTGGACGCCGTCGAGCTGATGAACATCGGCTGGAACTTCCGGCGCGAACACCTGCGGCCCGAGCACCGTTCGCACTACGTCATCGTCGAAGGAGGCGACCAGCCCAACGTGGTGCCTCCGCGGGCCCGCGTCTGGTACTTCTTCCGCGAGTGGGAGTACGAACGGATCCGCGAATTGCACCGGATCGGCAGCACGATCGCCGCCGCAGCCGCGCAAATGACCGGCACCACGATGAGCGAGCGCGTGCTGGCTGCCACCTGGCCCGGCCACTTCAACCGGCCGATGGCCGAAGCCCTTTACGCCAACATCCGGCGCGTGGGCATGCCGCAGTGGTCCGAAGCGGACGAGAAGCTGGCGCGCGCGGCCCAGGCCGCGATCGGGGCAAAAGTGCAAGGGCTGCGCAAAGACATTCCCGAACTGCGCGCCCCGTCGGGAGAACGCACCGGCGGCTCCGACGACATCGCCGAGGTCTCCTGGAACGTGCCCACGGTTGTGCTGCGCTTTCCGGGAAACATCCCGGGCATGATCGGGCACCACTGGTCGAGCGCCATCGCCATGGCCACCCCCATCGCGCACAAGGGCGCCACCGCAGGGGCCAAGGCCCAGGCCTTGACCGCGCTCGATCTGCTGCTCGATGCCGACCTGCTGCGCCGCGCGCGTGAATACTTCGCCGAGCAGACGCGCGAAATCCAGTGGAAATCCCTCATTCCCGAAGGCACCCTGCCGCCCATCCATCTCAACCGTGAAAGAATGGAACGGTTCCGTCCCGAACTCAGAAAATGGCGCTACGACCCGACACGCTTCAAGACCTACCTGGAGCAGCTCGGGGTGCCCTATCCTCCGCCAGAGGCTTGAGCCACGCGGTGGATTTCGACAACCCCCGCGTCCGCGTCCACGATGAGATAGTCCCCCGTGCGGATCACCTCGAAGGGATTGCACTCGAGATCGGTGACCATCGGGATGCGGTTGACGACCGCGGCGAGCGCGGCCAGACTGTCCACTTCCACGTTGATGAAGGCGGCGGGTGCCACACCCTCGAGGCTGGCCAGATGGAGCACCATGGGCGTAGCCGAGGAGCCGCGCGTCGAGCGGATCACGAGCACGCGACCCGCCAGCGATTGGCCTTCGAGGGGATGGCCCTTGCCGATCACGCGACCACTGACGGGATCCACCTCGCCCCAGAACGACAGCGTGGCATCGGCCACCAGCGCGTAGCCCTCAGCGCGCCCACGGACCACGGCCCGCCCGCGCAGGCGCACCGTCTCAATCATCGCCCATCCACCTCCCGGCGACCGCCGCGCGCAGGCAAGCCTCGGTGCTGGCAACGATCACCTCGGCTCCGATCATGCTCCGCGCGTAATGGGCTTGCTTGAAGCCGTCCGTGACCAGCCGACGGCAGGCGATGCGCATGTTGGTCGGACAGGTGTCGCATAGGATAAGGCCACCGGCCGACTCGATGATGCCGAGCAGCCCCATGTCCTGGGCCGCGGAACGCGAGACGCGCGCCGCGTTGATCCACAACCGCACGCCGGGCGCCACCCGCTTGCCCTCCAGCCAATGCGCCACGCGCCAGATCTCGCGCAGCGAGGCGTGCGGACAACCCAGGATCACCGCCTCGATTTCGTCGCCCGTGGCATTGCGCAACGAATCGTAGGTCGCGCGCAGATCCGCCTCCGTGAAGACGATCTTCTGCTCGGGCACGCGGCCGCCGAAAGCAGCTTCGAGCGAAGGCGCCTCCGGCGTCACCCCCGCGATATGAAACATGCTCACGCCGCCGGAGGTGGCCAGCGCGGCGCACAGTTGCTTGGCTTCGTCCTGCGACGGCCGCCGCAAACCCTCGAACACCGGGACGCCCAGGCCCGCGATCTTGCCGGTAAAGTATCCGAGCGCGCCCCAGTCGGTCGGGTGTCGGAGTTCCGCGCGCACCTCGACGCGCAAGGTGCCCCGCCGATTTTCATCGAGGAGCACGCCGAACTCCGGCACCAAGCCGAGCAACGAGGCCGCGATCGCGCTTTCGTTGCCGTGCCGCACCGTGCGCGCGCCGAGGATCGAGTTGGCGTACACGACCGCCGAGGATTCCGTCCAGGCGCATATCTCCCCTTTGATGGGCACGTTGCCCACCAGGTAGGGCGCGCAGGTGAACGTCGTCAAGTAGCCTGCGCGCACGGCCATGGCGGCGATCTCTCGCTGCACGCGCACCTGTTCGGGATCGTTTTCGGGAACGTCGAGCGGGTCGAGCGTGAGGAAGAGCGTGTGAACCGTCGCCACGCAACCGGGAGCCACTGCGTGGCGGCAGGCTTCGCGCAGTCCTTCTGCGAAAGCCTCCAACGTGCGGGGCGACGCGCCGCGCGCCACCAGGTTCGGCACGCACAGCAGCACGTGCGTGTTGTCGCAGCGCACCAGCCGGCGGGCGCCCAGCGCCTCGCCCCACTCGACGAGCCAGCGCATGCACTGCGCCAGATAAGGCCCGCGGCCGCCCTCCAGAATGGCTCGCTGCTCGGCGGTCAGCTCCACGCAGGCTCCCTCATTTCGGCGGATAGCCGACGGTTTGAGCCAGTACGATCCGTTGCTCCGGGCGCAGCTTCATGCGGGCAGCGAGTTTGTCGCGATCCACCAGCGCCCGCACCACCGTGGCCAGCCCCTCGGATGCGCAGAACAGGTAGACGTTCTGCGCGATGAAACCGGTGTCCGCGGCGGAATAGAAAGCCTTGGTCTGCTCGTCCTGCTGCCCCATCCGCGCATAGTCGGCCACGTAGATGAGATTGACCGGGGCCTGCCCGACAAAGGGCTGCGTCCCGGTGGCCGCACGGAGGTCTTCGGCGACCACGGGATTGAGCTTGTGGGCCTTGGCGTCGAACAGGTAAAGGCCCTCGGGCAGGGCCACGTAGATTTCAATCTCCTGCATGTTGCGCGCCGAGGGCGCGGTGCGCCGACCATCCGGCCGGTTCACGCCGAAGGCGGCCCAGAGCAGGTTGGAAAGGACTTGGGGCGGAAGCGGACGCGTGCTGAATTCCCGCGAGGACTTGCGTTCCTTGAGCGCCTGCATCAACGGTTTGCCGCCTTCGGTTTGAGGCGGCGGCAGCTCGATCGGCTTCAGCTCCTGGGCCACAAGCAGGGATGCGAGCGGCAGCACGACAAGAACGATGGCCTTTCGCATGAGCAGATCCTCCGTGCCGATTGTACCCGGGCACGGCCGGGCGCGGTCAACGCAGCTTCATAGGCCGGCCGCCCGCCTCCTTGCTGCGCTGGGCGGCGTCCAGGAAAGCGAAAAGCTCCAGCGTCTCCTCGTTGGACACCGGCGGCACGCGGGTCTGGAAGAACTTCACGATCTCGGCGACGAGGGGGCGGTAGCCGGTCTTCATCTCGGGCGTGCTGCGCAGCGTCTTCTTTGGCGTGAAGACGAGAGCGCCGTAGTCGGAATAGGGTCGGATCGCCTTCACCGTGCCGATGCGCCCATCTTTCCAGCGGCCCACGATCACGTCGGCGCTCGCCCCCGGAATGCGGGTCACCTCCTCGCATCCCGTGCCCATCAGCGCATAGAGCATCTCGATGGGATGGATGGCGTACCAGGCCAGCTCCAAATAGTGATGCTCTTCAAACGGCCCGGGGCCCCAGGTGATGACGCCGGTGGCATCCGGCGTCTTCAGCGCAGTGACGATCTCGCTGTAGCGCAGACTGGACGAACTCCACCAAGGCACGCCGGCCTCGCGCGCTAGCCGCGCGATCTCGCGGGCGTCCTCGAGCGTTGCGGCCAGCGGTTTGTCTATGAACATCGGCTTGCGCGCGGCGATGATCTGGCGCGCCTGGGCCAGATGCACCCGCCCGTCCACGCTCTCGAGCAGCACTCCGTCCACTCTGGCGCAGAGCGAGGGAATGTCCGGCACGATCTCGACGTTGAACTTGCCGCGCAGCTCCTCGGCGAATTTGTCCACCCGCTGCCAACTGGCCGGCAGGTCGGGACTGCCGCCTTTGTAGGCCGCGACGACGCGCGCGCCGGGTACGTAGTCGGGAGAAGAAGGATCGTTGAGGATCCGCGTGAAGGCGATGACGTGCGAAGTATCCGTGCCCACGATGCCGAGGCGGATTTCACCCGCCGCAGCGACGGGCAGGGACAGCGGCAGAGCGAGCAGGAATCCAACCAGCGGTCTCATCTGGGGCATTGTACTACGCGCGCCGCCGCTGAGGCCGCCTCCGGGGAGGGCATCCTGCCCCTCCAGGCAACCGCGCCGCCGTGTCCAGGATGCCCGTGCACGTCTGCCCCGGCCGGCAGACCGGCGGTGCAACGGGCGTCCAGCCTCGAGGGAGCCGCCCATGCCGGAGCGCACAACGGGCTTCCCACGAACGCCGGGATCGCGTGCTCTCCCGGTTGCCTTCCGAGGCTCCTGCGACTATGCTGGGTCAGGAGGACGAAGGCCATGATGGATCGCCGAAGCTTCCTGGCCGGCGCGGCCGCCCTGGCGCTGGCAACCGACGCCGATGCGCAGCTCGCGGTCGAGGGCGGCAAGCCTGTCCGGGAAAAACCGTTGCAGGCGGATTATTGGGGACCACAATACTACGACGACAAGGAACGGGCCGAGCTTCTGGAAGTTCTCGAAACCGGGCGGCCTTTCCGCTGGTGGGGCCGCGGCACGCAGCCCCCCATGAAGGCAGCCACGTTCGAGAAGGAATTCGCCGCGCGCATGCAGACGCGATACGCGCTGGCCGTCACTTCCGGCACGGCCGCGCTGCAATGCGCGCTGGCCGCGCTCCAGGTGGGCCCGGGCGACGAGGTCATCCTGCCGGCCTGGACCTGGCACTCTTGCTTCAACACCATCGTCCACGCCGGCGCGCTCCCGGTCTTCGCCGAAATTGACGAGTCCTTCAACATTGACCCCGACGACATCGAGCGCAAGATCACGCCGGCGACCAAGGTGATCATGGCCGTCCACCTCCAGGGCACCCCGGCGGATCTGGATCCCATCCTGCGCATCGCCCGCAAGCACAAGATCCGCGTGCTCGAGGACTGCGCGCAGGCGGTGGGCGCCGATTACAAGGGCAAGCCGGTCGGTTCGCACGGCGACATCGGGATCTACAGCCTCCAACTGAACAAAACCATCACCGCCGGCGAAGGCGGCGCCGTCGTGACCAACGACATCGAGCTGTTCGAGCGTGCCGTACGGTTCCACGACCTGGGCGGGCTGCGGCCTTTTCACGAGCGAATGATCGCGCAGCCCAAGATGGGCTGGTTCTTCGGCACCAATTACCGCATCAACGAGTTCACGGCGGGCGTATTGCTGGCCCAGTTGCGCAAGCTCGACACCATCGTAGCCGCCGTACGCGCCAACGCGCGCCGCGTCTACGAAGGAGTGCGCGACTTGCCCGGGATCCGCTTCCGCAAACAGCCGGATCCGGCCGGCGAGCTGGGCGCGGCCGTGTTCCTCGATCTGGGCACGCGCGAACGCTGCGAGAGGTTCCTGCGCGCCATGAAGGCCGAGGGCGTGCCGGCCAGCCGGCCCAGCGGCTCCGTGATCCTGCCAACCCTAGAGCACGTCATCAAAAAGGTCACGGTGCATCCCAAATGGCCGTCGTTCACGGTGGGACGCGGCGCTACCATCGAATACGGTCCTCAGTGCTGCCCGCGCACGCTCGACATCCTGGGCCGCTTCGCGGGCGTCTCCATGGACCCCAAGTTCACCGAGCAGGATTGCGAGGACATCGTCCGGGCGATCCGCAAGGTCTACCCGGCAGTGATGCGCGCGTAGTGGTCGTCGGCTGGATCGAAGCGATTCGGCAGGACAATCGGAGCGGGGCCGCGGAACTCGCGCGCGTGGCCGCCGAACAGCTGGCGCGCTGGGCGGCGGGGCGCTCCCCCGAAGAAATCCGCCTGGCTGCCCGACAGCTCGTCCGTGCGCAGCCTCGCATGGCGCCGATGCTCCACCTGGCGAGCGCCGCAGTCGCGGAACCGCAGCAGGTGGCTCGCGCCTGCGAACGGTTCCTCGAGCGACTGACCCGCGGGGCAGAGGCTGCGGCGGCCTCGGCGGCCGACCTGATCCGCCATGACGACGTCGTTGCCACGCACTCGCGCAGCTCGACGGTGCTGGCTGCCCTGCGCCGTGCGGCCGCACAGGGCAAACGTTTCTGGGTCCTGCTGACCGAATCGCGTCCGCTCGCCGAAGGCGTGACACTGGCGCGCGAACTGGCCGCGGCTGGCATCCCGGTGCGACTTTTCACCGACGCCGCCGTGGGCTGGATCGCTTCGGAGGCTCGCACCGTGCTGGTCGGCGCCGACGCCGTCACCCAGGAGGCTGTCGTCAACAAGGTGGGCACCTGGCCGCTCGCGCTGGCCGCGCGCGAACGGGCAGTTCCGGCTTACGCGCTGGCCACGGGCGAAAAGCTAGTGCCTCCGGATTACGAATTGCCTCCCGAGCCCATGCGCGACCCCGAGGAGATTCTGCCCGCAGCTCCCACCGGCGTCGAGGTCGTCAACCGCTACTTCGAACCGACGCCACTCGATCTGTTCGCGGGCGTGATTACCGAGGAGGGAATCTTGGAGCCTGATGCGGTGCGGCGGCGTCTGGCGCACTTGCGGCTGCCTGCCGGGTTGGACCTCCCCTGAAGGGCGTCCGGCCCTCAGGCACCCAGCACGCGCACCAAGCGCATCAGTTCCTCGTCCCGCGTGTCGTTCGGCACCGAGCACCCGGGCGCGAGGATGAACTTTGGGCCAGCGACCTGCGCCGCCAGCTGCCACTGCCGTCGCAGTTCGTCTTCGCTGAGGCGCCGGAAGTTCCGCTCGTCGAGCCCGCCCATCAGGACGCCGGAGTACTGGCGACGCAGCTGATCGAACCCCACGCCGGTGGCGTGAACCGAATAATGAATGACGCGAGCGAGCCAGCCTTTGCAGAAAAGGTCAAGATACACCTTTTCGCCGTGCAAGTGGAGAATGTTCAGCGGCGCCCGGCGAACCGCTTCGAGCAACTCCTTGTCGAACGGTTCGCTGAACCGTCGGTACTCCTCCCGCGTGAGCACCGTCGCGTCCGCGTTCGCGATGGCCAGGAAGATCCCCGCCGCCCCTGCCTTTAGCGCCAGCCGTGCGTGGTTGATCTGCGAGCGGTTGATCGCCTCGAGCGCGTCGAGCAGGGCCTGCGGCTTCTCGTGCATGAGGCGCCGGACCTCGGCCGGGGAGGAAAGCTTCTCGGCCTGATTCCAGGAATTGAAAATCGTTTCGACGAAGTAATTGCGGCCCCCGAGACCGTCGCGGATGATCTGGAGCGCACGCACCTGCTGGGGAAAGGGGTTCGCCTGGATAGGAACCTTCCACCACTCGCCCCTCGGCTTGGGAAAGGGATAGTCGGACATGACCTTTACCAGGTCGGTTCGGAACTTGCGGTGAAACTCCAGGGTGGCGCGCGCGTGCCGCTCGCCGGGCTCCTTCTCCAAACCGAAGTGATACCAGAAGCTGAAGGGCGGGCGGTCCAGATCGGCGCCTGCCAACGCGCGATCCACGCGCTCGCGCCCGCTCAGGCGCGCAGGAGCCGCCACCGCAGCCGACATCAGGAACAGGCGTCGCGAGAGCATCACGTGTGTCCTCCCAGGTGAATCCGGGCGGGAGCGAAGGCTGGCGGCAGGATCTTGCCCGGATTGAGCAGGCCCTGGGGATCGAACAAACGCTGCATGCGGGCGAAGGCCTCCAGCGTATCCCGCCCGTACATCAACGGCATGAGATCGGTTTTTTCCATCCCCACGCCATGCTCGCCGGTGATCGTGCCTCCCAGCTCGACTGCATGGCGGATGATCTCGGCCGCCGCGGCCCGCGCCCGTTCGAACTCGCCTTTGCGGCGCGCGTCGTAGAGAATGATGGGGTGCAGGTTGCCGTCCCCCGCGTGGAAGATGTTGCTGATGACCAGGCCGTAACGTTCGGAGACCTCGTGAATGAAGCGCAGCGCCGCAGGCAGCCGGGTGCGAGGCACCACCCCATCCTGCACGAGGTAGAACGGGCTGACGCGGCCGATCGCGCCGAATGCGTTCTTGCGGCCCTTCCAGAGCAGTTCGCGCTCGCTCGCCGAACGGGCCACGCGCACCTCGCGGCTGCGGCAGGCGCGGCAGACCTGCTCGACCTCTGCGGCCTGCTCCTCGACCGCTTCCCGCAATCCCTCGAGCTCGATGAGCAGGACCGCGGCCGCATCCCTGGGGTAGCCGGCGCCCGTAGCCTCCTCCACCATCCGCAACATCACGCCGTCCATCATCTCCAAGGCGACGGGTGTGATGGCGCGGGCTGTGATCTCGCTGACCGTACGCCCGGCGTCCTCGGTCGAATCATAAATGGCAAGAAGCGTTTTGACGTGCTCCGGTAGCCGCATTAGCCGCAGGACGGCCTTGGTAACCAGGGCGAGCGTCCCTTCCGAACCGACGATCAGCGAGGTGAGGTCGTAGCCCGGCCGATCGGGTTCCTTGCCTCCGAGCTCCACCACCGTGCCGTCGGCCAGCACGACTTCGACGCCGCAAACGTGGTTCACGGTCACACCGTAGGCCAGCGTGTGCGGGCCGCTGGCGTTCTCGGCCACGTTGCCGCCGATGGTCGAGGAGCGCTGGCTGGAGGGATCGGGCGCGAAGAAGTAACCCTGTCCCTGCACCGCCAGCGTAACGTCGAGATTGGCCACGCCCGGCTCGACTACCGCGCGCTCGTTCGCCAGATCGAGCTCGAGGATCCGGTTCATGCGCGTGAAGGCGACGACGATGCCGCCCGCAGCAGGCACCGAACCGCCGCTCAGGCCAGTCCCGGCGCCGCGCGCGGTGACCGGGATGCCGTAGCTGGCCGCGATGCGCATCAGCGCAGAGACTTGGCCGGTGGAACGCGGGAAGACGACCATCTCCGGCCGCCCCCTGTCCGGACTGCCGTCGTACTCGTAAAGTGCCAAGTCCTCGGGCTCATCGAGGTAGCCGCCCGGACCGAAAAGCCGCACCAGCTCTTGTCGTGCCTCGCGTGGAATCATGACTCCTCCAACAGGCGCCGCACGCGCTCCATCATCTCGGCTTCGGTCCAGTCGGCCGGACCGATGATTTTTTCGCGCACTCGACCGCGCCGGTCAATGAGATAGGTCTCCGGGAACTTGAAGGTGCCGTAGCGCGAGCTGATCCGCGCCTCGGGATCGCGCGCCGTCAGGAAGGAAACCCGGGCACGCTCGAGGAACCGCCGATAGGCATTCGCATCGCGATCCACGCTCACGCCGAGCACGACCAGTCCGGAGGAGGCGAAGCGGCGCTGGAGCCGGTCGAGGGAGGGCATCTCCTCGACGCAGGGAGGGCACCAGGTGGCCCAGAAGTTCAGCACCAGCAGGCGCCCGCCAAAATTGGTGCGCGAGATGGTGCGCCCGCTGTCGGTGGTGATCGTGAAATCCGGCGCTCTGTCGTTGACATTGACCACGGGCGTCCGCAGCGCCGAGACCACGCCGTACGCCAGTAGCACCAGGCAACAGGCGATTCCCACTTTGAGCGCAGTCTCGACCTTCAAGGCAGGTGGTACCTCCCGCGGGGCCCCCCGGGCGCCCGTTCTTCTTTCAGGCTAGCAAAGGGCTCAGGCGAAACCCAAGCGTAGGACCGTGTAGGAGCGCGGCGGAAGCTGCAACCGCATCGTGCCCGCCGCTGCCGGCGCCTCCCAGGGCTGCGGGACCACGCGTTTGGGGTCCTCGAAGGTGTTCACGGCCTTCAAGTCCTTGCCGGTCAGGGTCTCGCAGGCGAGCACACGCGTCGGCGCCGGGCGCCACTCCAATCGCAGTTCCCGGCTGGCGTCCAGATCACGATTGAGAACGAACACCGCCGCTTCACGCGTCTTTTCGTCCCATGTCGCCGCCACATCGAGATAGGGCGTGGCGCCCACGTTGGGCGTCTCGTAAGTTTCGCACTCCAGCAGCGGGTCGAGCACGACGCCGCGCGCGTGCTTGAGCGCCCACGCGTACGGATAGTAGATCGTCTGACGCAGCAGGCCGGTCTCGTTGGTCACCAGCGGCGCGATCACGTTGACGATCTGCGCGATGCAGCCGACGCGCACCCTCGCTGCCTGCCGCAGCAGGGTGTTCAGGCAGCCGCCCACCAGCAGCGCATCTTCCAGGTTGTAGACTTCCTCGAGCAGGCGCGGCGCGAACTGGCGCTTTCCGTCGCCCCCGCGGGCCCGGTACCAGACGTTCCACTCGTCGAAGGAGAGCCAGAGGCGCTTGCGCGCCTTGCGCAGCCCCCGCACGTAATCGCAGACGGCGATCACGTCCAGGATCTGCTGTTCCATGTCCAGGTTCAGCGCCACGAAGCGGCGCGTGTCGCCGCCGGTCTCGCCCGTGTTGTTGAAGTAGCGGTGCAGCGAGATGGCGTCCACCACGTCGTAGCATTCCTCCAGCACTTCGCGGTCCCAGACGAGGTAGGTGGCCATGGTGGGGCCGCTCGAGCCGCAGGCGATCAGTTGCAGGTTGCGATCTACGGCGCGCATCTGGCGGGCGGCGTCGGCCGCCTTGCGCCCGTACTCGCGCGCGGGCATGTGGCCGATCTGCCAGCGACCGTCCATTTCGTTGCCCAGGCACCAATAGCGCACATTGTGAGGCTGGGCGTAACCGTGCTGGCGGCGCAACTCGCTCCAGCGGGTTCCCTTCTCGACGTTGCAGTACTCGACGAGCGCGGCAGCCTGCTCCGGGGTCCCCCAGCCCAGGTTCACCGCCAGCAAGGGCTCGGTCCCCACCATCCGACACCAGGTGATGAATTCGTTGGTGCCGAACTGGTTGGTCTCGATCGAGTTCCATGCCAGCTCGAGCACCGTGGGCCGCTTTTCCTTTGGTCCCACCCCGTCCAGCCAGTTGTAGCCGGAGACGAAATTGCCACCGGGATAGCGCATGATGGGCACGCCCAGCTCGCGGATCTCGGCCATGACGTCCTTGCGGAACCCGTTCTCGTCGGACAGCCTGGAGCCGGGATCGTACACCCCGCCGTAGACCGCGCGACCCAGGTGTTCCAGGAAAGCGCCCAGCAGGCGCCGATCCATGACCGCGCGTCGCCGATCCAGATCGAAGGCGGCACGTGCAGGGCTCTTGGCTTGCGCGCTCCAGGTCGTTCCGAAGCCGGAACGCACCAGCAGCGGGCAGCCCGCCCATCCCAGACCGGCCAGGAGTTTCCTGCGCGTCAGTTTCATCGCACCAACCTCCCTTTTCGGCAGTAGTCTACAGGATGGACGGACCCGGAGGAGCGGGGTCTCCGGTAGCCGGATCCCCGTCCGCGGGTCGCGCATCTGAATCCCATGGGGGTGGATGTGCCGCGAGTGCGCGTCACGCGCAGGGTGGAATTTTCCGCCTCGCACTGCTGCCGGCGCCCGGAGTGGTCGGAAGAGCAGAACCGGGCCGTCTTCGGCGAGGCGGCCAACCCGCATGGCCACGGCCATAACTGGCTAGTCGAGGTGACGCTCGAAGGCGAACCCGACCCGGTGACCGGCATGGTTCTCGATCTCAAGGTGCTGAAGCAAATCCTGCAACGCGAGGTGATCGAGCCCATGGATCACCGCTTCTTGAACTATGAGGTCCCGCCCTTCGACCGCATCCCGCCCACGGTCGAGAATCTGGCGCGCGAAATCTGGCGCCGCCTGGAACCGCACCTCAGCGGGCCCCAGCGCCGGCTGCACGCCGTGCGGGTCTACGAGACCGAGGACTATTTCGCGGAATACCACGGGCCATGCCCATGATGGTCACACGCCGCTACCGTTTCTCAGCAGCGCATCGGCTCCATTCGCCGGCGCTGGACGAAGAGGCCAATCGCGCCGCTTACGGGAAGTGCAACAACCCCTTCGGCCACGGTCACAACTACGTGCTCGAGGTCACGCTGGCCGGCCCGGTAAACGAGTGCACTGGTCGCGTGGTGGATCCCGAGCGGCTGGACGAGCTGGTGCATGGCGCGGTGCTGGCCGGCTGGAGCCACCGCAACCTCAACGCCGAGGATTCCGAGCTGGCGGACTGCCCTCCCAGCTCGGAGAACCTGCTGGGCTCGGCATGGCGCAGGCTGGAACGCGCCGTCAGGGAGGCCTTCCCTGCCGGCCCGCGCCTCGTCCGCCTGCGGCTCGAAGAAACGCGGCGCAACAGTTTTGAGATGATGGAGGAAGACGAACGTTGAAGCCACACAGCAAGGGCATCGTGCACGAGTTGCCCCAGCGGCGCGAGCCGGGGTCGGTAGCCGCCCTGATGGAGCAGGTGTTGCGCCAGTTGGGCGAGGATCCCGAACGCGAAGGTCTCCGCCGCACCCCGGAACGCATCGAGAAGGCGCTTGCCTACCTGACCAGCGGCTACCGGATGAAGCTCGAAGAGGTCATCAACGGGGCTCTGTTCACCGTCAAGTACGACGAAATGGTGATCGTGCGCGACATCGAGTTCTTCAGCCTCTGCGAGCACCACCTGCTGCCGTTCTTTGGCAAGATGCACGTGGCCTACATTCCGCGCGAAAAGGTGATCGGGCTGAGCAAGATTCCCCGCATCGTGGACATGTTCGCGCGCCGTCTCCAACTCCAGGAGCGCCTGACGCAGCAAGTGGCCCAAACCCTTCAGCAAGTGCTGAACCCGCTCGGCGTGGGCGTGGTCTGCCAGGCGCGGCATTTCTGCATGATGATGCGTGGCGTGGAGAAGCAGCACTCGGGGGCAGTCACCAGCGCCATGCTGGGCGCGTTCAGGACACGCAGGGCCACGCGCGAGGAGTTCCTCTCGCTGATCGGCCAGAGCTTGGAAGGCGCGTAGTCCCCGCCGTTCGTTCCCCGCTTCTACCGGGATTTCGTCCGCCGATCTCATCCTTTTGCCGTATCCCCCGGTAGCGGTGACTCCCCTTAGGCTGGGACGGGAGGGGAGGCATATGGCGGATTTTTACCAGACCGGGGTCGTCGCCACCCTCCACCGGCTGAACCCCGACGGTCTCGAAAGGCTCGAGAGCGAGCTCGAGGGTTTCTCCGGGGAGAGGCCCATCGGCCTGGTGCTGCCCGCTCTGTACTCGGAATTCGAAACCCCGGCCATGCGCCGCATCGTGGATGAGCTCCGGCGCGTACGCTACTTGCGCCGGGTGGCCGTGGCGCTGGGTCGGGCCAACCGCGACCAGTACCTGCGGGCGTGCTCGTTCTTCCGCGACCTGCCCGCGCCGGTGACGGTTCTGTGGCTCGACAGCCCCCGCATCGGGCGGCTCTTCCGTCTGCTCGAGGAGTACGGGCTGTGCGCGGGTCCCGACGGCAAGGGTCGTTCCTGCTGGCTGGCCTTCGGCTTCATCCTCGCCATGGGCGATTGCGACGTGATCGCCCTGCACGATTGCGACATCGTCAACTACGACCGCCGCATGCTGGCGCGCCTCTGCTATCCCGTCGCCAATCCCAATCTGGGCTTCGAATTCTGCAAGGGATACTACGCGCGGGTCACCGATCGCATGCACGGCCGGGTCACGCGCCTCTTCGTCACCCCGTTGGTTCGGGCCCTGGAAGGCATGGCGCCGGGCGCACCCTTCTTGAAATTCCTGGACAGCTTCCGGTACCCGCTGGCGGGCGAGTTCGCCATGAAGGCCAACCTGGCGCGCGTCAACCGCATCCCCGGCGACTGGGGCCTGGAAGTGGGCGTGCTCGCCGAAGTCTTCCGCAACTGCGCGCTTTCGCGGGTCTGCCAGGTGGACCTGGCTGACAACTACGAGCACAAACACCAGGCGCTGTCGCCCGACGACCCCCACTCGGGATTGCGCAAGATGGCGGTGGACGTGGCCAAGTCGCTGTTCCGCACCATGGCCGGCGAAGGGCTGGTCCTCACGCGGGATCATTTCCGCAGCCTGCAAGTCCGCTACGTGAGGCTGGCCGAAGACACCATCAACCGTTACTACGCGGACGCCTTGCTGAACGGGCTGCACTTCGATCGCCATGCCGAGGAACTGGCCGTGGCGACCTTCGCGCGCAGCCTGCGACAGGCCGCCGAGGAGTACCTCGAGGATCCGCTCGGCTTGCCGCCGATACCCAACTGGAACCGCGTCATTTCGGCCATTCCCGACTTCTTCGGCCACCTGCTTGCGGCAGTGGAGGCCGATGGGGGAGCGCTGCTCGAGCAGGCGGCCGCCGCGGTCCAGGCTTGAAACGACGCCATGCTGAGCGAAGAGGCGCGGCAGGCGATCGCCCAGGTCAAGAAGGCCGACATAGTGGTCGGCGTCCCCAGCTACAACAACGCCCGCACCATCGGCCACGTCGTGCGCGCCGCGCAGGCCGGGTTGTCCAAGTACTTCCCGCAGCTTTCCGCCGTGATCATCAACTCCGACGGCGGCTCGAAAGACGGGACGCGCGAGGAAGTGTTGAAGGCCTCGATCGAAGATCCCCGCCTGCTGTTGCTGGCCACGCCCCTGCTGCCCGTGCACCGGCTGTCGTTGCCCTACCACGGCATTCCCGGCAAGGGGAGCGCCTTCCGCATGATCTTCGCCATGGCCCGGGAGCTGGGCGCGCGGGCATGTGCGGTCGTGGATGCCGACCTGCGCTCGATTACGCCCGAGTGGATGGACCTGCTGCTCAGGCCGGTTCTGCATGTCGGCTACGATTTCGTGGCTCCGTATTACCACCGGCACAAGTACGACGGCACCATCACCAACAGCATCGTCTATCCGCTGACCCGGGCCCTCTATGGTCTGCGCGTGCGCCAGCCGATCGGCGGCGACTTCGGCGTTTCGGGCCGCCTGCTGGTCCGCTATCTGGAACGCAAGGACTGGGAGTCCGACGTCGCCCGCTACGGCATAGACGTCTGGATGACGACGATCGCCATCGCCGAGGGTTATCAGGTCTGCCAGAGCTTCCTCGGCGCCAAGCTGCACGACGCCAAGGATCCCGCGGCCGACCTCACCGCCATGCTCCAGCAGGTCGTGGGCAGCGTCTTCACGCTGATGCGCGAGTACGAGCACGTCTGGCGCAGGGTGGTGGGCAGCCGGCCTGTGGACCTTTTCGGATTCCGTTTCGACGTGGGCCTGGATCCCATCCCGGTGAACCTGGAGCGGATGCGCCACGCCTTCCTGAGTGGCTGCCGCGAGCTGCGCGAGATCTGGTCGCTCGCGCTGGACCCGAAGACGCTCGAGGAGCTGGCCGCGGTCTGCCGGCAAGCAGAGAACCAGCCGCGCAACTGGCGACTCGCGGACGATCTCTGGGTGCGCATCCTGCTGGAGTTCGCCTGCGCCCATCGCCGCATGCCGGTGGAACGCGGCCACCTGCTGCGCTCCCTGACACCGCTCTACCTGGGCCGCGTGGCTTCGTTCGTCATGGAAACCGAGAGCATGATCTCGGCGGAAGTTGAGGAGCGCATCGAACAGCTCTGCCTGGCCTTCGAAGCTGCCAAGCCCTATCTGGTCGCGCGCTGGGACTCTGCCGCCCAGGCGCCGGTGGCGAGCGCCCGTCCGGCACCGGTGGAGGTGAAGACATGATCGGCACCCTGCGTGAGATTCTCGAGCAATCCTGGCAGCGGCTGGCAGGCACGGCCACCACCTACGTGCCGCCCCTGCTGGCCGCCACGGTCATCGTGCTCGCGGCCTGGTTCCTGGCGACCGCGGTGCGTGCGGTCTTCCTGCGCCTGACCAAGACCGCGTGGCTCGACCGTTTCGTCGTCGAAAGCGGCCTCTCCTCCCTGTTCGGGCGCACGCGCCCGCCACAGACAGCGCCGCTGGTGGCCGCCGTGATCTACTGGCTCATTCTGCTGGTGGGCTTGCTCACCGGCCTGAACGCGTTCCATACGGCGTTGACCAACAAGATCGTGGAAGCGGTGGTGTTCCTGCTGCCGAAACTGTTCGCAGCCGCTTTGATCCTGCTTGCAGGCGCGTGGCTCGGTCAGTATCTGGGGCGGAGCGCGCTGATTTGGGCCGTCAACGAGGGCCTGCCCCACCCGCGACGACTGGCGGCGGCCGTGCGGGTCTTCGTAGTCTTCGTCTCCGTGGTGGTGGCTGCCGACCATCTGGATTTCGCGCGCACCGTTTTCCTGGCCGCTTTCCTGCTCGTGGTGGGCGGTCTGGTGCTCGCCGGCAGCATCGCGCTCGGCCTGAGCGCGCACGGGGCGCTACGACGACATTTCAGCGAGCCCGCGCGCACGCGCGCCGAGGAGGAGAAGTCGCTATGGAACCACCTCTGAAGGGCCGTGCGAAGCGAGCGCTTCCAGCACGCCCCGGCTCCATCCAGCGGGGCCCGGCGGCTCCGTGAGACGGGCGCGAGGAAGCGCGCTCCGCATGGAGTGCGCCGCAGGACCGGCTACCACGATGGGAATGTCCATCAGCCGCAGGTATTCGAGATCGTTCCATGCATCGCCCAGACCGATGGTGCGGATCCTCCCGCAGGCCCGGCGATAGGCGCTCACCAGGATCTCGACGGCAGGAGCTTTGCCCCCGTGGCCTGTCACATGATAGAAACCGCCGCCCCGCGTCCACCGCAGGCCGCGGCGCTCGAGGGCCCTGAGCAGCGGATCCGCCGGCGCGCGAGCGGGGAGCTGGAACGGCTCGTCGTATTCGCGCTGCCTGGCCAGCCGCGCCAGGGCGGGCGGCAGGCGGGTCCGGCGACGGATCTCGCCGATCGTCATGCGATGAAAGGCGAGGACGGGTGTCCGCGTCTCGCGCGCAGCCTCGTCGAGCGCCCGCACCAGTTCCGCATGGGGGCGGCCCAGCTCGAGCACTTCGTAGCCGTCGCGCCGGACCGCCCGCTCCAGCGCGAACGGGAAGTAACCCTCCGGCACATAGATCGCGCCACCGTTCTCGACCACGAAGGGGTGTCCGTTGGAGAGTCGGCGGCGCCAGTACTCGATCTCGCGGCGCGTCTTGCTGCTCACCAACACGATGGGAATCCCCCGGCGCGCCAGTGCTTCCAGCGCGGGAGCGGCAGGGCCGAAATCGTAACCCTCAGCGTCGAGCAGCGTCCCGTCGAGATCGGAAAAGACCACGAGCACAGCTTCAGCCTAGGGCCGGCAGGCCGCCGACGCCATCCCTGCGCGCCGGGAGGCCAGGGGGAAAATGGGAGTAGCCAAGGAGCCAGCGCATGAGAAGCCGCACCGGTCCCGTCCTCGCCATCGGCTTCGGCACCCTGCTGGTGTTGATCACCCTTTCCGGACTGGCCATGCTGCGCACCACCCGTCAGATCTATTCGCAGATCGGCTCGCTGTACGACAGCTACGAGCGCAGCTCGACCACGCTGAACGAGCTGAGGACCGAAGTCCACCTTTCCGGCGTGCTGGTGCGGGACTACCTTCTCGATCCCTCGCATCTGACCGCAGGAATGTACCGCCAGCAGTTGCTCGAACTGCGAACCTCGATGGGCAAGGAGTTGGACGCCCTGCGCGGCATGCTGGGACCGGAGGACGCCCCCACGCTCGAGCGGCTGCGCGAGGAGCTGGATCGCTATTGGGATTCGCTCGACCCGCTGTTCGAATGGACTCCGCGCGAGAAGCTGGCCTTCAGCGCGGTCTTCCTCCGCCAGCAGGTTTTGCCGCGCCGCAACGCCGTGCTGGCGCTGGCCCGCGAGCTGCGACAGCTCAACCTGGCCAACCTGAAAGAGCAGCGCGAGGAGATCGACCGCAAACAGGCCGAGCTGCCGAAACAGTTGGGCCGCATGCTGGCGGCCACGCTGCTGCTGGGGCTGATCGTGTCCGCCGTAAGCATCCGCCGCATCCACGCCCTCGAACAGCGCACCGAGCGCGAGTGGCGCCGTGCCGAACAGGCCGAGCAGGAGTTGCGTCGGCTTTCGCAGGAACTGGTTCGCGCCCAGGAGGAGGAACGCCGGGCGATATCGCGCGAGCTGCACGACGAAGTAGGGCAGATGCTCACCGCACTGCGCATGGAGGTTCGCAACCTGGAGCAACTGCGCGACGCGCCTGCCGAGCAGTTCCGCGAGCGAGCCGAAGAGGCCAGGCGCCTTTCAGAGAACGCGCTGCGCACGGTGCGCGATCTGGCCATGGGCCTGCGGCCCTCCATGTTGGACGATCTCGGACTGGGGCCCGCCGTCGAATGGCAGGCCAGGGAATTCTCGCGCCGTTTCGGCGTGCCGGTGAGCGTCGAACTCGACGGGGCGCTGGACAACCTGCCCGACCGTCAGCGGACCTGCGTCTACCGAATCGTCCAGGAGGCCCTGACCAACTGCGCCCGGCACGCGCAGGCCCGTGACATCCGCGTCACCATCCACGGGCGGGAGGACTCCATCATCGTCACCGTCCAAGACGACGGCGTCGGTTTCGATCCTGCGCAAGCCGCCGGCCGCGGGCTTGGGCTGCTGGGAATCCAGGAGCGCGTGCGCGAGCTGGGCGGGCGCGTTCACATCCTCTCGCAGCCGGGCCGGGGCACGCTGTTGACGGCCGAAGTCCCCCTGCGCACCGGTGAGGTGACCCATGAGCAAGATTCGTATCCTGCTGGCTGACGATCATGCCGTAGTTCGCAAGGGGCTCCGCTTCCTGCTGGAGCGCCAACCGGGCATGGAAGTCGTGGGCGAGGCCTCCGACGGCCGCGAAGCCGTGCGTCTGGCGGCCGAGCTCAAGCCTCACGTCGTGGTCATGGATATCGGAATGCCGCAGTTGAACGGCATCGAGGCCGCCGCCCAGATCGTCAAGCAGAACCCGCAAATCCACGTCGTCATGCTCAGCGTGCACTCGGACGAGTCCTACCTGCTGCGCGCCCTCACTGCGGGCGCCAAGGGTTACTTGCTCAAGGACTCCGCCGAGGAGGACCTCGTGCGCGCCGTGCAGGTCGCCGCGCAGGGAAAGCCGTTCTTCAGCCCCGTGATCTCGGAGAAGCTCCTGGAGGACTACATGCGGTACTTGCAGCAGCGCGGCCTCAAGGATTCCTACGACCTGCTCACCGACCGCGAAAAGGAGATCCTGCAACTGCTCGCCGAAGGCAAGAGCAACAAGGAAGTCGCCACGCTGCTCAACCTCAGTCCTTACACGGTCGAGACCCACCGCACGCACATCATGCAGAAGCTGAACCTGCACAACACGGCCGAGATCGTGCTCTACGCCGTTCGCAAGGGCATCATCCGGTAGGCCGGCCCTCGCACTGGCCGAGCCAGGCGTTTATGGCGCGAGCGGCATCGCGACCCTCGCGGATGGCCCAGACCACCAGCGACTGGCCGCGCCGCATGTCGCCGGCCGCGAAGACACCCTCGACGGAGGTCATATAGCGACCATCCGTGCGCACGTTGCCGCGCTCGTCCAGCTCGAGGCCGAGCTGCTCGATCAAGCCCTCGCGCCGCGGCCCGGTGAATCCCATGGCCAGCAGGACCAGCTCGCATTCGAGCACGAACTCGCTGCCCGGGACCGGGGCGAAGGAAGGCGGCGGCCCCACGCGCACGGCACGCAGTGCACGCACGCGTCCAAGCTCGTCGCCGAGCAGCTCGAGCGTGGCCACCGACCAGAGTCTCTCGCCCCCCTCTTCGTGCGAGCTCTCGACGCGCAACTGGCGCGGCCACATGGGCCAGGGGGTCTCTGGCGCCCGCTCGCGCGGGGGCTCGGGTAGGATCTCGAGCTGCACGACCGAGTGAGCCTGCTGGCGGTGGCAGGTGCCCAGGCAGTCGGCCCCGGTGTCGCCGCCTCCGACGATCGCCACGCGCTTGCCCGTGGCTAGGATCTCCTCGGCCGGATCAATCCAATCCCCGGCGTTGCGCCGGTTCTGTTGGGTGAGAAAATCCATGGCGAAGTGCACGCCGCGCAAGTTCCGGCCGGGAACGCGCAGGTCACGGGGCTGCTCGGCGCCGCCCGCCAGCAGGATGGCGTCGAATTGGCGTCGCAGGTCCTCGACGGGAACGTTGCCGCCCACGCAGGCGCGTGTGTGGAAGATGACGCCCTCGGCCATCAGTTGCTCGAGCCTGCGGTCCAAGATGTGCTTTTCGAGCTTGAAATCCGGGATGCCGTAACGCAACAAGCCGCCGATTCGGTCCGCTTTCTCGAAGACCTCGACCGTGTGCCCGGCGCGGTTGAGTTGCTGTGCGGCCGCAAGGCCGGCCGGCCCCGACCCCACGACAGCCACTCGCTTGCCCGTCCGCACGGGGGGCGGCAAGGGCTGCACCCAGCCTTCGCGCCAGGCCCTTTCGGCGATGAATTTTTCGATTTGCTTGATGGTAACCGCGGGCTGGTCGATGGCGAGCACGCAGGAAGCCTCGCACGGCGCGGGGCAGACGCGTCCGGTGATCTCCGGGAAGTTGTTGGTCGCGTGCAGGAGGCGCACGGCCTCGCGCCACCGTCCGTGCCAGGCCATGTCGTTCCAGTCCGGGATGAGGTTCTCGAGCGGACAGCCGCTGTGGCAGAAGGGCACGCCGCAATCCATGCAGCGCGCGGCCTGCGGACGCAGGCGCTCCTCCGGGAAGGGAAGCTCGATTTCGAACCAGTCGCGCACGCGCTCGGCTACCGGCCGCCGCTCCGGCGACTCGCGCGCATATTCCAGGAAGCCCGTCGGCTTACCCACGGAGCACCTCCCTCACCTCCGGCGCCGGCGCGAAGACCGGCGGTTGCAGGACCGGCCGCGGCAGCCCGAGCACACGGCGATAGTCGTGCGGGAAGACCTTCACGAAAAGGGGCAGCAGGGAAGCCCAGTTCTCGAGGATCCAAGCGGCGCGCGGGCTGCCGGTCAGCCGGAAGTGGCGTTCGATCAGCGAGCGAACGGTCTCGATGTCGGCGGGATCGGCCAGCGGTTCCAGATCCACGTGCGTGCGGTTGCAGCGGCTCCGGACGAACTCGCCGGTTTCATCCAGCACGAAGGCGAGGCCGCCTGTCATTCCTGCCGCGAAGTTGCGGCCCGTGCGGCCCAACACCACGACCAAGCCCCGCGTCATGTACTCGCAGCCATGGTCTCCGACGCCTTCGACCACCGCGGTCGCGCCCGAGTTGCGCACCGCGAACCGCTCGCCGGCCACGCCCGAGAAGAAGGCTTCGCCGCCGGTGGCGCCATACAGCGCGACGTTGCCGACGATGATGTTTTCCTCCGGGCGGAACCGGGATCCGGGCGGAGGCATCACGACCAGCCGGCCGCCGGAAAGACCCTTGCCTGCGTAGTCGTTGGCGTCGCCGGCCAGCGTGAAGGTCACGCCCGGCGCAAGGAAGGCGCCGAAGCTCTGCCCGGCCGAACCGGCGAACCGCACACGGATGGTGTCCTCGGGCAAGCCGCGCGAACCGTAGCGCCGCGCGATCTCGCCGCTCAACATGGCCCCTACCGCGCGATGGACATTGCGGATCTCCATCTCCAGCTCGACCGGCTCCCCGCGGTCGAGCGCCGCACGCGCGCCTTCGATGATCTCGTGGTCCAGGGCCTGCTCGAGACCGTGGTCCTGCTCGCGCAGCTTGCGCCGACCTACGCGCGAGGGTACCGGCGGGTTGTAAAGGATGGCGGAAAGATCCAGCTCGCGCGCCTTCCAGTGATCTTCCGCCCGTCGGATTTCGAGCCGGTCCACGCGCCCGATCATCTCGTCCATGGTCCGGAAACCCAGCTCGGCCATCAGCTCGCGCACCTGCTCGGCCACGAAGAAGAAATAGCGGATGACGTGTTCGGGCTGGCCCTGGAAGCGGCGACGCAGCACGGGATCCTGCGTGGCGATTCCGACCGGGCAGGTGTTCAGATGGCACTTTCGCATCATGACGCAGCCCATGGCAATGAGCGGAGCAGTCGAGAAGCCGAACTCCTCGGCGCCGAGCAGGGCGGCGATGACCACGTCCCGGCCGGTTTGCATCTTTCCATCCACCTGCAGGCGCACGCGGCTTCGCAGGTCGTTGAGCACCAGCACCTGCTGCGTCTCGGCCAGTCCCAGCTCCCAGGGCGTTCCGGAATGACGGATGGCGGTGAGTGGCGAGGCGCCCGTGCCACCGTCATGGCCGCTGATCAGGATCACGTCGGCATGGGCTTTGGCCACCCCGGCCGCCACGATGCCCACGCCCGACTCGGAGACCAATTTGACCGAGATCCGCGCCCGCGGATTGACGCACTTGAGATCGTGGATGAGCTGCGCCAGATCCTCGATCGAATAGATGTCGTGGTGCGGCGGTGGCGAAATCAGCTGCACGCCCGGGATGGAATGGCGCACGCGCGCGATGATCTCGTCCACCTTGTGGCCGGGAAGCTGGCCACCCTCGCCCGGCTTGGCCCCCTGCGCGATCTTGATCTGGAGTTCGTCGGCATGGACGAGATAGCTGGTGGTCACGCCGAATCGGCCCGAGGCGACCTGCTTGATGGCGCTGCGCCGCTCGTCGAAGAAGCGTTCCTCCTCCTCGCCACCCTCGCCCGTGTTCGACTTGGCACCGATGCGGTTCATGGCGATGGCCAGCGTCTCGTGCGCCTCGCGCGAGATGGAGCCGAACGACATCGCCCCGGTCACGAAGCGTTTGACGATCTCGCAAGCCGGCTCGACTTCCTCGAGCGGCAGGGGGCGCGGCGCCCGCTTGAAGTCCAGCAGGCCGCGCAAGGTGCATAGGCGCCGGTTCTGGTCGTCGATGGCCTGCGCGAATTCGCGAAAAGTCCGGTAGCTGTCCTGCCGGACGGCATGCTGAAGCTTGCTGATGGTGAAGGGATTCAGCATGTGGTATTCGCCGCTGGCACGGTAGCGCAGCTCCCCACCCACTTCCAACTCGGGCTCGTCGTCACCCACTGGCGAGAAGGCATGAGCATGCCGCATGGCGGCCTCGCGGGCCAGCACGTCCAGCCCGATTCCCCCGACGCGGCAGGGAGTCCCCGTGAAATACCGTTCGATGAGGTCCTTGTTCAGTCCCACGGCCTCAAAGATCTGTGCGCCGCAATAGCTCTGCAGCGTCGAGATCCCCATCTTGGACAGGACCTTCAGCAGTCCCTTGTTGATGGCCTTGATGTAGTTGCGCAGGACGTCGCCGAAGCTCAGACCGGGCGGGAACCATCCCCGCCGATGCATGTCCTCGAGAGTTTCGATCGCCAGGTACGGGTTGACCGCACTGGCTCCGTAGCCGACGAGCAGGGCGAAGTGCATCACCTCACGCGGCTCGCCCGATTCGACGATGAGAGCCACCTGCGTGCGCATCTGCTCGCGCACCAGGTGATGGTGCACGGCGGTCAGCGCCAGCAGGCTGGGGATGGGAGCGTAGTGCTCGTCGAACCCACGGTCGGAGAGAATCAACAGGGTGTAACCGTTGCGCACGGCCAGCGCAGCACGGCGGCACAGGCCGTCCAGCGCGCGGCGGAGCTCCTGCTCGCCGCCTTCCACGCGATAGAGCGCAGGCAACGTCGTCGCCAGGAAGTCCCCCCAAGACAGCCGCCGGAGCTTCTCGAGGTCCCGGTTCGTGAGGATGGGATGTTCCAGCTTGAGCGTGTGGCAGTGTTCGGGCGTCTCGTCGAGTATGTTGCGCTCGCTCCCGATGAAGCTCGCCAGCGACATGACCATCTCCTCCCGGATGGGATCTATGGGAGGATTGGTCACCTGCGCGAACATCTGCTTGAAGTAGTTGAAAAGCAGTTGGGGACGCTCCGAGAGACAGGCGAGCGGCGTATCCACACCCATCGAGCCGACGGGTTCTTCACCCGTGGTGCCCATGGGGGCCAGGATCATGCGCAGGTCCTCGTCGGTGTAGCCGAAGCAGCGCTGGCGCATGCGGATGGTGGAGAAGTCGGTGGGATGCCAGCGCGGGGGCTCGGGGAGCCCTGCCAGGGTGATCTGGTGGCGGCGCAGCCACTCCGCGTAAGGCTGGCGGGAGGCGAGCCGGTGCTTGATCTCCTCATCGGGCACGATCCGGCCTTCCACCGTGTCCACCAGGAACATGCGACCCGGCTGCAAGCGGCCCTTGGCACGGACATTCTCTGGCGCCACCGGCAACACGCCGGTCTCCGAGGCCAGGATCACCAGGTCGTCGTGCGTCACCAGGTAGCGGGCCGGGCGCAGGCCGTTGCGGTCCAGTGTGCCCCCGATCACGCGGCCGTCGGTGAAGGCGATGGCCGCCGGACCGTCCCACGGCTCCATGAGCGAGGCATGGTACTCGTAGAAGGCACGCTTTTCGGCGCTCATGGTGGGATCGCCTGCCCAGGCCTCCGGAATCAGCATCGCCATCACGTGAGGCAGGCTGCGCCCCGCCAGATAGAGCAACTCGACCACGTTGTCGAGAATGGCCGAGTCGCTCGCTCCGGGCGTACAGACCGGGAACAGCTTCTTGATGTCGTCGCCGAACAGCGGGCAGGCCAGCACCGACTGGCGCGCCTGCATCCAGGCCACGTTCCCGCGCAGCGTGTTGATCTCGCCGTTGTGGCAGATGTACCGGAAAGGATGGGCGAGCTGCCAAGTGGGAAAGGTGTTCGTCGAGAACCGCTGGTGCACCATGCAGAGCGCGCTGACCACCTCGGGATCCGACAGGTCCTTGTAGAAGCGCGTGATCTGCGGAGCCAGCAGCAGGCCCTTGTAAACGATCGTGCGCGTCGAAAGCGAGCAGACGTAGAAGTGGCCTTTCTCGCGCAGTTCGCTGGCCGCGATTTCCCTCTCGGCCCGCTTCCGCACAACGTACAATTTGCGGTCCAGGGCGGCCTGGTCCATGCCGTTCAGCGGCGCCACGAAGACCTGCTCGATGTAAGGCCGCGAGGCGCGGGCGATACGACCGATCGCGGTGTCGTCCACCGGGGTATCGCGCCAGCCGAGCACCTGTAAACCCTCTTCGCGCGCGACGCGCTCGAAAATGCCCTCGACTAACAGCCGCTCGTGACGCTCGACCGGGAGGAAGACCATTCCGACCCCATAGCGCCCGGCAGGCGGCAGCGAGAAACCCAACCGGTCGCACTCGCGCACGAAAAAGGCATGCGGGATCTGGATCAGTACCCCCGCGCCGTCGCCGGTTTCCGGATCGCAACCCGCAGCGCCGCGGTGCGTGAGGTTGACGAGGATCTCGATGCCCTGCTCGATGATGCGGTGCGAGGGGCGACCCTTGACGTCCACGACGAAGCCGATTCCACAGGAGTCCCGCTCGAAGGAGGGATCGTAGAGCCCCTGCCGGGCGGGGAAACGGCCAAAGACGTGGTCCTCTTCCATTGGCTTCACCTGGCCGGGTTTAACTACGAGGATACCACCCGCCCTAAAATTAGTCAATCAGAATTTTAGCGCTTGCAAGATAAGCAAAACTGATGTTACGATCGTCACCGTGGACCTCGCCCACCTCCGACTGTTCCTCGACATTGCCCACACCCGGAGCCTCAGTCGCGCCGCTGCTTTGAATGGCGTCAGCCAATCCGCCGCCACGCAACACGTCCAGGAGTTGGAGAGGCGTTTGGGCGTGGCCTTGCTCGACCGCTCCCACCGGCCTATCGTCTTGACCCCGGCCGGCCGCCTTTATTACGAGTTCTGCCGGGACGTCGTCAGGCGCCAGGAAGAGTTCGCCGCAGCGCTTCAGCAGTTGAAGGGGACCGTCGAGGGCGTCGTGCGGGTGGCGGCGATCTATTCTGTGGCTCTATCGGAGATGGCCAGCCTGCGCGAGGATTTTGCCCGCCGGTTCCCCGGGGCCTCGCTCGAAGTCGAATACCTCAGGCCGGAGAAGGTCTACGAGGCCGTCGAGAGCGGACGCGCCGATCTGGGATTAGTGAGCTACGCCGAAAGCACACGCCAGATCGTGGCGCGGCCATGGCGGCAGGAGCGGATGGTCGTGGCTGCGGTGCCTTGGCACGCTCTGGCCGCCAGGCCCGCCCTCCGGCCTGCCGACTTGCAGGGGGCAAGTTTCGTGACGTTTGACGAGGATCTGCCCATTCGCCGACACATTGACCAGTTCCTCCGCGAACACGCCGTGGAGGTCCGGGTGGTGCTGCACTTCGACAACATCCCCGCTGTGAAAGAGGCGGTGGCAGCTGGCGCCGGCGTCAGCATCCTGCCCTGGCCGATGCTTCAGGAGGAAGTGCGACAGGGACGGCTGGTGGCGATACGGTTGGAGCCCGCACCTGTCCGGCCACTGGGCATCATCCACCTGCGCAGGAAGAAATTCAGCCCCGCGACGCAGGCCTTTCTCGATCTGTTGGAAGCCAGGCGCGAGGCAGCCTGAGGCCGCCGGCTCAGGCTGGCGGTTGCATCGGCTCGTCGGCGCTCCCGCCATAGATGGCAGGAACCTTGCCGCCCATGGGCCGCAGGTAGCTGGAGAGCTGGCCGCGGTGATGGACCGCGTGCAGCATCATGATCAGAAGGTAGCGGACCGCCGGCCAGGTCATGAGTCCGAAGAAAGGCACTGGCCGGGTGAGCTCCTCATCGGTCAGGTTTTCCAGCCGCTCGAGCATCGGCGGCACGTTCCGGTCGTACCAGGCAAGCACATCCGCTGCGCTGCGGATTTCATTGGGAATGCCACTCTCGCCGGCCTGGAACTCGCCCCTGACGATGCAGTCGAGAAACCACCAGTCGGACGAGGCCAGGTGCCATGCCAGCTCGAGAGCGCTCTTCGAGCTGGGATGAGGCCTATAGTCTTCTTTCCCGGGCGGCACCGCCGCGAGCACCTTGTGCGTGGTGGCGATCTCTTCCTTCAGTTGAGGCACAAGAACGCTCAGCAACAGACGCGCTTCAGCAGGCTGCATCGGATGATCTCCTTTCCGCGGTCGCTTCCATTATGGAAGCGGACGCGGTCTTCAGTCCAGGTACTTCTTGAGGTCCGGGTTGAGTTGCCGCTGCACGTCGGGGTCGTTCAGATTCTCGCGGGTGACCAGGCGGGCGGGCAAGTTGCGGATCCTCTCCGGCGTTCCGCCGTTGAGCTTGAGCACTGCGGCCTTGACCGCCTCGTAGCCCATGCGGAAGGGATCCTGCACGACGAGCGAATCAATGACGCCCGATTTCAGGTCCTCCAGCAGCGATGGGCTCCAGTCGAAGCCCACCAGTTTGGTCTTGCTCTGGCGCGCCTTGAGCGCCTGCGCCGCGCCCACCGAGCCGGTCTCGTTGGAAGCGAACATGCCGTCGGCGTCCGGATGGGCGGTGAGCATGTTTTCTGCGACGGCGAGTGACTTGGCGAAATCGGACATCCCGAAGCGCTTGTCGGCGATGCGGATCGCGGGGAACTTCTCGCGCAGCACGTCTTCGAAGCCCTGCTCGCGGGCCAACGTGGAAGCCGCCCCGGGCTGGCAAGCCACCATCAGGACCTTTCCCTTGCCACCCAGGATCTGCCCCACACGCTCGCCGGCCAGGCGCCCGCCGGCGTAATTGTCCGTGGCGATGCGCGCAACGAACAGCTCGGTGTCCACGCCGGTGTCGTAGATGATGACCGGGATGCCCTCGCGCATGGCGCGCTCGACCACTCCGACCATGGCCTTCTTGTCAATGGGCGCCACGGCGATGGCGTCCACCCGTCGGTTGATCATGGCAGTCATGATCTGAAGCTGGCCCGCGTAGTCGGTTTCCGAGGTCGGTGCGTTCCAGAGCACTTCGACCCCTGCTTCGCGTGCCGCCGCGATGGCGCCGGCATGGATGGATTGCCAGAACAGATGGGAGCGCCCCTGTGCGATCACCCCGATCACGCGGGCCTTGCGCCGGCGGCACGCGGCGGCCGCGGCAAGGCACACCGGGAATTGGATCAGCCACTGTCTCCGTCTCATGAACTCCCAGTATGCCCCGGCGCGACCGCAGCCGTCAGCCCGCAGCGCCCGCCCGCCCGATGCGCGCCACCAGGTCCTCCAGCTCCTGGCGGCTCTCGACGCCGATCGTGAAGCAATCCACGCAATCCAGCGTCAGCGCATAACGCAGGCACTCGTCGGCGCGCGAGCGCAAACGGCCGACGCCGAAAATCTTCATGCCGATGATCCCCTTGCCCGCGGCCTTGGCCGTGCGCAACACCGGCACGATCTTCTCGGGAGGGCCGTCCATGACCACGCCTGCCGGGTTGATGCGCGCGAGAATGACCTGCGTCCAAGGATCGGCAGCCGCCGCCGAGAGCGCCTCGAGGCTGTGGCAGGAGACCCCGTGCGTTCGCACGATGCCGCGCTCGCGCGCCTCGGCGATGACCTCCATTACCGGCTTCATGCGCTCGGGCCAGTCGGCGGCGATCATACAGTGCAGCAGGAGAATGTCAATGTAGTCGGTGCCGAGCTCGCGACGGAAGCGGTCCAGGTCGGCGCGCATCTCGGCCGCCGTGGAGGCCCGCGTCTTGGTCAGGATGGCCACCTTCTCGCGGGGAACGCGGCGCAGGGCGTGGCGCAGGTGCGGGTGCGTCCCGTATTGGTCGGCCGAATCCCAGAAGCGGACGCCCCGATCGCACGCCGCTTCCAACAAGTCGGCCAGCCCGCCCAGGCCCAGCTTGCGCGTCTGGTTCGAACTGCCGCCCACGCCGTGGGTACCCGTGCCCATGGCCAAACGGGTCACGGGAACTTTCATCGGCCCCAGCAGGATGCGGTCCGATGCTTGCTTGACTTCGGGCGCCGCTTTGAGCAACGCGGCGCCGGCTGCGTTCAGTCCCAGTTGCAGGAAAGCGCGTCGTTGCATAGCCCCTCTCGTCCAACGATAGCACGGCGGGTCGGGAGATAGAATGGGCAGCATGGTAGGGGGCCGTCGGCTCGTTGCCTTCTCTCTGCTCGCGCTGGCAGCCGCAACGCTCCGAGCACAGAACCGCAGCCAGGCGCGCTCCATGGTCATCTCGCGCGCCGGGATCGTCGCCACCAGTCAAACCTTGGCCTCGCAGGCGGGCGCGCAGGTGCTGGCCCGGGGCGGATCCGCAGCGGATGCCGCGATCGCTGCGAATGCCGTACTTGCCGTGGTCGAACCCATGAGCTGCGGCATGGGCGGCGATCTCTTCGTAATCTATCGGGAAGCCAAGACGGGCAAGCTCTGGGGACTCAATGCGAGCGG
>JANXAE010000119.1:5437-9169 GCA_025062235.1 Bryobacteraceae bacterium | reverse complement strand
CGCTCTTCGAGGGAGGCGGCCTGCTGCGCCTGACTCTCCCTGCGGCCCCGCGTGCGTTCCGCTTCCAGCTCCCAGTCCGCCAGCCGCTGGCGGGACGCCGTCGAAGCGTCTTCCGCCTGGTACCCCCTGCTTTGAAGCTGAGCGTACTGGGCTTCTTGCTCGGCCAGTTGACCCGATACACGCTGCAGCTGCGCGTTCGCCAGGTTCAGATCGAGGGCAATCCTTGCGGCCTCCCGTTCCAACAGGCTGTAGCGCGTGGCGAGCAGACGCCGCAGTTGTCCCATCCACTCGGCCTTGAGCTCTTCGTAGCGGCGCGCCTTGGCCGCCTGCCGCTTGAGCGAGTTCATCTGCCGGCCGACTTCCTCGAGGATGTCGAAGACCCGCTCGAGATTGTGCTTGGCGCCTTCCAACCTAGCTTCTGCCAGCCTACGCTTGGTCTTGAACCGGCTGATCCCGGCCGCCTCTTCGACGACGAGACGCCGATCCTGCGGCTTCGAGCTCAAGATCTGGCCGATGCGGCCCTGCTCGATGATGGCGTAAGAATCGGGACCTAGACCGGTGCCGAGGAAAATGTCTTGGATGTCGCGCAGCCGCGCGGGACGGCCGTCGAGGAGATATTCGCTCTCGCCGGAGCGGAACAGGCGCCGCGTGATCGTCACTTGGCGCGGCTGGGAGCGGGCTGTTCCGTCCACAGGCTTGCCATTGGCCTTGCCGTCGGCAGGACAGGGGCCGGCGTCGGCGAGCGGCTCGGCCAGTGTCATGGTCACTTGGGCAAGCGAGACTGGCTTGCGGTCGCGGGTGCCCGCGAAGATGACGTCCTCCATGCGCGCCCCGCGCAGCGTTCTGGCCGATTGCTCCCCGAGCACCCATTGGATTGCGTCGGCCAGGTTGGACTTGCCGCAGCCGTTCGGGCCCACGATGGCGACGATGCCGGCTCCCTCGAAACGCAGCTCGGTGCGGTCGGCGAACGACTTGAAACCCTGGAGTTCGAGCCGCTTGAGTCTCAACAATGTCGTGCCACCTCGCTCGGCGGGCGACAGCAGGCGGCGCGGGACTGGCGGCCCTGCCCGCGGTCGGCCCGTACCGGGGATGGTTCCATGTTAACCGGAAACGGGTCCGAAGTAAAGCGCAAGGCCTCCGATCCGTAGGGGTCTAGGCCGAGGAAGCCCAACATATAGCTGTACCCCTCCGCCTTTACCGTTCAGAACCGCTGCCGCAAGCGTCGCCAATGCCGTGCCGCGGCGCCGGGGGTAAGCCAACGGATCCATTCGAGCAGAAACTGCGGGGCCCTCCAGCCGTTCCACTTCACACCCAAGGCCAGGCTAGCCAGCAGCTTGGTGACCGACGGACGCAAGGGTTCAAAGAACTGGTCCCGGCGGTCAATCCGGAAGGCCGTGTAGGAGTAGATCCACTCGAAGGGAACGTAGCCGTAGTGCCGTTTGAGCACCCGCAAGGCTTCCGCGAAGACGCGTCGGCGCTGGCCCAGGGTCTTGCCCGAGCGGCGCATCCGGGAATTGGCCAGGACGGCATCGGTCTTGACGAGCGGTGCGATCCGGGAAACGCGGATCCAGAGGTCGTAATCGAAAACGCACTCCAAATCGGGGTCGAGGAGTCCTGCTTTCAGGAAAACCTCGCGGCGCAGGAAACAAGCCGGTTGGCAGATGTAACATTCGTGGGCCAACAGAGCCGGATCATAGGGATGCGTGGGATAGCGTTCGATGACGCAGCCATCCTCGGTAATCCAATTGGCTTCCCCATACACGCCGCCCGCCTCCGGGTGCGCCAACAAGCACTCGACCGCTGTGCGGACGGCGCCCGGCAAATATGTGTCGTCCCCGTTCAAGAAAGCAAAAATTTCGCCGGTCGAAAGGCGGAATGCGCGATTGATAGCGTCGGCCGTGCCGCGATCCCGCCCGGAGATAATGCGCACCCGGTCGCGGTATTTCGCCAGAATTTCCAGCGTGCCATCGGTCGAACCCCCGTCCATTACGATGTATTCAATGCGCGGGTAATCCTGGCCGAGCACGCTGAGGACGGTTTCCTCGATGAAATCGGCGAGGTTGTAAACCGCAGTGACGACGCTGACCAGCGGATAGGCTGCCATCCAGCGGGCTCGCCCCCCATTATGCCAGCCTCGCACCATGGCCGTCAGGCCCGGGAGCGGCAGCTGCCATCGCGCCGAGATTATGCTGCGGTTACAATGTGAGCTTGCGGCCGGCGCAAGGTTCCGCAGCCGCTAACGACCGCGATGAGCACGCATGCAGCGGCCGCCCTCGGCGGCGTCAACGTGGCCGCCTTGACTCCGCGCCAACGGGGCGAAACCAGGGTGGACCCGGGAGCGATGGTTCCGTTGCTCGAATTCCTTGCTGGCAGCGGCGTGCAGGGCATCGTGGTGATGGGCACCACCGGGGAGTTCGCCCATTTCGATTGCGAGGAGCGCCGCCGCTTCGTTGAACAGGCGGTGCGGTCCAGCCGCCTGCCGGTTGCGGTTTGCGTAGCGCACGCCACGCTGGACGGCGCCTTGTCGCTGGCGCGAGCGGCGGCCGGCGCAGGAGCGGCCGCGTTGCTGATCATGCCGCCGTACTTCTTCCGTTACCGCCAGCCCGAAGTGAAGGAATTCCTGTTGCGTTTCGCCGCCGAGCTGAAAGGTGCGGCACCGATCTACCTCTACAACATCCCGTTCTTCACCAACGAACTGGCCGCCGAGACGGCCATCGAGCTGCTCTCGACCGGCCTGTTCGCCGGCATCAAGGATTCCAGCGGCCGCTGGGAAAACTTCGTGAAGTTGCGCGCCGCCCGACAACGCTGCGGGTTCCGGCTGCTGGTGGGCAACGACGTGCTGTTCGCGCCGGCGCGCGCGGCCGGGGCCGATGGTGTGATCTCAGGATGCGCGTGTGCCATACCGGAACTGCTGGTCGCACTGGACAGAGTCATCGTAAGCGGCGATGCCGGCGGGCGGGACCGTCTGGATGCTCGTCTTCACGAGTTCATCGCCTGGGCGGACAGCTTCCCGACGCCGGTGGCGATCCGGGAGGCCCTGAGCGTGCGGGGCTTCCGCACCGGCCCGCACGCCGTCCCGCTTTCTCCCGAACAGCAGCGGCGACTGGCCCAGTTCCGCACGTGGTTCGCCGAGTGGTTGCCTCAGGTCCTCGAAGAGTGCTCCCATGCGTAGGGTGGCTTTCCTGCTGCTCGCCGCGACTGGCGTGGCGGCGGCGATCCAGCCATGGACGCCGGGGCCGCAGGTGGTCACGTTCCTGTCCGACGCGGACGATTCCGACCAGCCGTACGGCCTGTACGTGCCCAAGAACTACGATCCGGCGCGCAGGTACCCGCTGGTCCTCAGCCTGCACGGCGAGGGCTCCAACCACCGGCTCAACCTCCGGCGCGTTTTCGGCCGCGGCAACCTCCCGGGCGAAACCGACGCGGAAGCCACGCGGCGCTTCCCGCCCCTGCCCGACGTGGACTTCATCGTTGCCACGCCGCTGGCGCGTGGCACGATGGGCTATCAGGGCCTGGCGGAAAAGGATGTCTACGACGTGCTGGCCGACGTGCGCAAGCGGCTTTCGGTGGATGAAGACCGGATCTACTTGACCGGGCTTTCAATGGGAGGCGGCGGAGCGCTGCGCCTGGCGCTGACGCGTCCGGACGTCTGGGCCGCCGTCGCCGCGGTCTGTCCGGCGATTCCAGCCGGCCTGGAACGCGTGGCGCCCAACGCGCTGAACTTGGCCGTAC
>JANXAE010000119.1:0-5427 GCA_025062235.1 Bryobacteraceae bacterium | reverse complement strand
CGACCCGCTCGTGCCGGTCGCGGTCTCGCGCAGGTGGCACCGCCTGCTGCTCGATCATGGCGCCCGTGCCGACTACATCGAGTATCCCGGCGTGCGTCACAACGCCTGGGACCGCGCCTACCAGGACGCCGCCATCTTCCGCTGGTTCGCGCAGCACCGACGGGACCGTTTCCCGTCGCGCGTGCGCTTCACTACCGACTCCTACAAGTACCGCAGCGCCTACTGGGTGGAGATTGACGGCCTGACACCCGGAGAACCGGCTACCGTCGAGGCGCGGTTCGCCGGGCCGAACCGGCTCGAGATCCGAAGTGCCGGCCTCGACGGCTTCACGCTGAAGCTGGGAGGCCATCCCAGTTACGATCCTTCGCTGGCACTGAAGCTGACGGTGGACGGACAGGCGCTGGTGGCGGCGCCTGGGCAGGAGCTGTCCTTTCGCAAGGGTGCCGGAGGCTGGGAGCGTGGCCGGTACGAACCCCCGCCCGGCGCCAAGCGCCCGGGCCTGGAGGGGCCCATCGGAGAGGCCATCGCAGCACGGCACATCTACGTGTACGGCACGATGGCGCCCGCCTCCGAGGAGGAGATCGAAAGCAGGAGGCGCGTAGCGGCGCAGGCCGCAGACTGGTCCACGCCGCGAGGACGCCTCCTGGTTTCCTTCCGCGTCCTGGCCGACAGGGAAGTGAGCGAAGCCGATCTGTACGGCAGCCACCTGATTCTGTTCGGCAACCGCCAGACGAATCTGTTCATCGCGCGCCTTGCGGACCAGCTCCCCCTCGAGCTGAATCCCGGCGCCGCCGACTACGGTCTGGTGTTCGTCGCTCCAGCCGGTGGGCGCCTGGTCGTGATCAATTCCGGCCTGCCGTTCTGGACGGGCGCCGAGCGCGTCGAGCGCGGCGGTGACCGCTCCATCCCGGTCGTGCCACGGCTGATGCAGAGCTTCCAGGACTTCATCCTGTTCAAGGGGTCGCTCGATCGGGTCATCGCCGAGGGCCGCTTCGACAGGAACTGGAAGGTTCCGCCGGAGCAGGCCGCGAAGATGCTCGCTACGGGGGCTGTGAGAGTACTACGATGACACCGGAGATCGAACAGTTCCGTCGGGCCGCGCATCGCGCGCTGGAGTGGATCGTGGGATACTACCAGGATCCGCGTCGTTACCTGGTCAGGGTGCCCATGAAACCCGGCGCACTGGCAGATGCGCTTCCCGGCGAAGCGCCCGAGGAAGGCGAAAGTTACGAAGCCCTGCTTGAGGATTTCGAGCGTCTCATCGTTCCGGCGGCCACGCACTGGAACCACCCGCGATTCTTCGCCTGGTTCCCCAGCTCCTCGTCGCCGCCGGCGGTGCTGGGCGAGATGCTGGCCGCCACGCTGAACACGAACGGCATTCACTGGCTGAGCTCGCCCGCGGTGGTCGAGCTCGAGCAGGTCACGCTGGGCTGGCTGCGGCAGTGGCTGGGCCTGCCCCGGGAATTCTTCGGAGAGATCCTCGACACGGCATCGGTCAGCAGTCTGCATGCCATGGCGGCGGCGCGCGAGGCGGCCGACCCGGAGGTGCGCGAGCGGGGCGCGCGGCCGGGGCTGACGCTGTACTGTTCCGAGCACGCCCACTCCTCGATCGAGAAGGGAGCGCTCGTGCTGGGCATCGGCAGGCAACACATCCGCAAGATCCCGGTGGACGGGGAGTTCCGCATGCGTGCGGATCTGCTCGAGCGGGCCATCGAGCAGGACCGTGCCGCGGGCCTGCGCCCGTTCTGCATCGTCGCCACCGCCGGCACCACTTCGACCAGCAGCGTGGATCCGCTCGAGGCGACCGCCCGCATCGCGGAGGGCCACGGGCTCTGGCTTCACGTGGACGCGGCCTACGCCGGCGCTGCCGCCATCCTGCCCGAGAAACGGCCGCTGTTCGAGGGTTGGGAACGCGCCCACTCCATCGTGTTGAACGCGCACAAGTGGCTGTTCACCCCGCTCGACCTGAGCGTCTTGTACACGCGCCGGCCCGACGTGATGCGGCGCACCTTCTCGCTGGTCCCCGAATACCTGCGCACGGCCGAGGACCCGCGGGCGGTCCATCTGATGGATTATGGCCTGCCCCTCGGCCGGCGCTTCCGGGCGCTGAAGTTCTGGTTCGTGCTGCGGCGCCTGGGCAGGAGGGGAATCACGGAACTGTTGCGCTCGCACATCGCCTGGGCGCAGGAGCTGGCCGCCTGGATTGACGCCGACCGGCGGTTCGAGCGCGTGGCTCCCGTGCCCTTCTCCACCGTGTGTTTCCGCCTGCGCGGCGACAACGACGCCAACCGGCGCCTGCTCAATCGCGTCAACGAGAGCGGGCGTTTCTTGCTGTCGCACACCGAGCTCGACGGGCGCTATGTGCTGCGCATCGCGATCGGCAACTACCACACCAGGCGCGAAGACGTGCAGGAGGCCTGGGAGTTGATCCGAAGGACGGCGGATGAGCTCTGAGCGGCTGGCGGTCACCTTGTGCGGGATTCCGCTGCGCAATCCCGTGCTCGCCGCTTCGGGAACCTTCGGCTACGGCGTCGAATTCGCGGAGCTGGTCGAGCTGGACGCGCTGGGGGGACTCGTGGTCAAGGGCCTTTCGCGCGAGCCCATGGCGGGCAATCCGCCGCCGAGGCTGTGGGAAACCGCGGCGGGCATGATCAATTCCGTCGGCCTGCAAAACATCGGCGTGCGCGCCTTCGTGCGGGAGAAGCTGCCTGCGCTCCGCCGCTTCCGCACGGCGGTCTTCGCCAACGTGTTCGGATACACGGTCGAGGACTACACGGAGGTCGTGCGCGTGCTCGAGGATGCCGAAGGGCTGGCGGGTTACGAACTGAACGTCTCGTGCCCCAACACCCAGAAAGGGGGGATGTACTTTTCGAGCGAGGCGGGCCTGCTGGCGGAACTGGTCTCGGCGGTGCGCCGAGTAGCGCGCAGGCCGCTGCTGGTGAAGCTGTCGCCCAACGTCGCCCGCATCGAGCCCCTGGCGCGGGCAGCCGAGGAAGCGGGGGCCGACGCCGTCTCTCTGGTCAACACCTTCCTCGCGTTGGCGATTGATGCGCGCACCCGCCGGCCGCGGCTGGGCGCCGGCCTGGGAGGCTTGTCGGGGCCGGCGATCAAGCCGATCGCGCTGCGGATGGTGTGGGAGGCTGCCCAGGCCGTCCGCATTCCGGTGGTAGGCATGGGCGGGATCGCGAAGGGGGAGGATGCAGCCGAGTTTCTCATCGCCGGCGCCACGGCGGTGCAGGTGGGCACGGCAAGCTTCTGGGATCCTCGCGCCCCGCTGCGCATCGCTCGTGAGCTCGACCGCTTCCTGGCCGGGCAGGGCGTCACCGTGCGGGACATCATCGGTACGTTGCAGATGGGAGCAGGAGCATGAAGCAGATCGTCGTCACCGAAGGCGCGCCGCGCGCCATTGGACCGTACTCGCAGGCCGTGATCTGCGGCGGACTGGTGTTCGTCAGCGGCCAGATCCCGCTGGATCCTGCGACGGGCGAGCTCATCGAAGGCGACGTCGCGGCGCAGACCGGACGCGTGCTCGAAAACCTCCGAGCGATCCTCGAAGCCAGCGGCTCTTCGCTGGAGCGCGTCCTCAAGACCACGGTCTATCTGGCCGACCTGAACGATTTCGCCGCGATGAACGAGGTTTACGCGCGCTACTTCCCCTCGGAGCCGCCGGCGCGCGCCACGGTCGAGGTCTCGCGCCTGCCCCGCGGCGCGCGCATTGAAATCGAGGCCATCGCGGAGACCGGCTGAGCGCAGTCTCAGAACTCCACCCGGAAGCCAGCCTGGATCGAGCGGCTCCCTGCGGAGCGGTTGGGCGGAGTGAACTGCGTGCTGAGCACGCCGAAGCCGAAAGCGCGCGGGTTGTTCAGATCGAGGGTCGGATTGACGAAATCCACCTTGTTGAAGACGTTGAAGAAGTCGAAGCTGATCCGCGCTTCGGCGCACTCGACGAGCCGGATGCGCTTGCCTAAGGAATCGTCCGGATTCCAGCGTGGCAGCCCGCGCAGCGGGTTGGCGCGGCTGGAACGGCGGTCCTGGCTGACGAGGACGCGCCGGAAGCTCTTGAACACGCCTTCCGGGTCGGCGAACAGGTTCAGACCGCTGCCCCCGGTCACCGGATCGCCGGTGGTGCCTACGCCGCCCGAACCCGGCACGTTGCGACGAACCGTGTTGCCGAACTCCTTGGGATGGCACGTGGGGATAGCGTCCGAGGTGAATCCCAAGAAGAGGCTTCCGCCCCAGGCCGGACTGCCCTGGGTGACCGTCAGCGGGTCGCCGCTGCGCGCGGAGATGATGCCCGAAAGCGGCCATCCGCCCACGAGCCGGTCCACGACGCGGTGCGAGGAACGCAAGGGCAGCTCGTTAAGCCAGTGCCCGGCCAGCATGTGCGTGAAATCGAACACGGAAGGGCCGTATTCGGCATTGAGATCGAAATTGTTGGGCGTGACGTTGGCTGAGTTCTGCCAGTAGCCCACCGGGTCGAGCGAGCGCGAGAAAGTGTAGTTGAGATCGTAGGTCAGGCCGCGAGACACCCGCTTGCGCAGGGTGACCAGCAAGGCGTTGTAGTTGGAGCGTCCCAGACCGGAACGCAGGAACAGCGTGCGCGACATGTAGTTGTTGAAGGGCGGCAATCCCTGGGCCATGCGGCGTAGGTCGAGCGTCAGGAACAGGGCGTTCAGATCGCCGTTGATGAAGTTTGAACGGGCCGCGGCCACCAATGCGGCGGTCCCGCCGGGCACCTGATTCTCGAACCACGGCTGCGGGTCGGGCGCGAGCCCCGCGCGCAAGGCCGTGGCCACGGCGTCGAAGGCTTGGGCAAAGGTCTGTCCGGAAGCCGGATCCTCGTGCATGTACGGCACCTGTCCGAGGTTCATGCTCTGCGGCAGCTTGCGGGCATAGCGCCGGGCGAAGCCGACCTCGAGCAACATGTCGGCGGGCAGCTCGCGCTGGATGGTGAAGCCCACGGCGTAGTTCTCGCCCACCTTCATCGTGGGGTCCACCTGGAAGGAGAGGATCTCCGGGAACAGGCAGTTCGCCGAACCGGTCTTGCACCAGGCGGGCGCGACGGGGACGGATTGTTCGGGCGCCTTGGGCAGCGGGATGGTTCCGTCCTGGCCCACGCGGAAGACGCTCGCCGCCTGGTTGGGATTGCTCGGATCGCAGCCACGGCCGCCTTGACCCGTCGCGTTGCAGGGAGGCGCGCTCACGTTGATGGTCTGCGCGAAGGCCACGCCGAGCGAGGGGATGATCACGCTCTGCACCGTGTTCTGCCGATCGTAGATCATGCTCCAGCCGCCGCGGAAAACGGTCTTGCGGTTGCCCAGCAGCTTGCCCAGCCAACCACTGCGGGCCTCCGGATTCCATGCGGCCGAAAGGCGCGGCGCGATGTCGTTCCGGTCCACATCGAAGACCGGCTTGCCGCCGGAGGCA
>JANXAE010000118.1 GCA_025062235.1 Bryobacteraceae bacterium | reverse complement strand
CCGGTCCTGCTGGGGCAAGAGGGGCCTCGGCACCTACAATGAAAGCAAGAGATGTCGCCGAGGGAGTTCGATCGCTTGGTGGAGGAAGCGCTGAGGACCATTCCGGCGCGGTTCCGGCGAAAGCTGCACAACGTGGCCTTCGTCGTGGAGAAAGAGCCGCCGCGTCCCGGCCTGCTCGGATTGTACGAAGGAAGGCCGCTCACCAAGCGCAGCGTGAGCGACAGTTTCACCCTGCCCGACAAGATCACGATTTACCAGGGGCCGCACGAGCGCATGGCCCGGAGCCGGGCGGAGCTGGCGCGTCTGGTGCGCCAGACGGTCTGGCACGAGCTGGCGCACTATTTCGGTCTGAGCGAGTCCGAGATTCGCCGCGCGGAATTCAGGCGTCGGGTGAAGCGATCTTAGAGTCTTCCCGCTGCGGCCAGCTCGAGCCGGCGGTGGTGTTGCTCCACGGTCCTTTGCATCCACTCCATCAAGCCGGGGGCGCCCGCGACGACCTGGCCGTAGAAATCGCCCAGGACAGGCACTGCGCTCACCGCGGCGGTCAGGGCCCCCCAGGCGTAAGCGAGGTGCTGCGGCAACCCCGCGCGCCGCGCAGCCACCATGGCCTGGGCGGCCTGATCAGCCCGGGTCAGCCAGTCGGTCACTCTGGCCAGCTCCTTGATCCATGTGCGCAACTCGATCCCGGCAGCATCCATGTGCTGAATGGCCCTGTTGAAGGCGTCACACGCCCCGACGAGTTCTTCGTACAAGGAGGCTGGTTCTTGCCTGGCTTGCGCCGGGGGTACCGGCAGTAGCCAGGCCAGGGCCACGATCTTCCGACCTAGCTCACCGAGCTTGCGCATCTTGGCTTCTGGCGCCCGAGCGGACCGGGCTTCGAGCTGAAACTGAACCGTCAATTGGGCCAGCTCGCGGAGTTTGTCGTTGAGCGCCGCGAGGAAATTGGCCCCCGCTGCCGGCGCATTGAATACCGTCCAGTTGTAGACCGAAGGCAGCTTCGAACCCCAGTAGTGAAGCGTTTTCTCGTCCGTCCAGCAGCCGTGATTGGCGATGAGATGCTCGAACGCGTCGTCGAGATCGTCAACGCCGGAGATTCCCCAGCCTGAAGTTGCCGCATCCTCCAGCTGATCGAGCATGGCCCAGTACGTCGCGTAGTCCTGGGCGGAAACCTGCTCGATGCGCTTGCGGTAGACGTAATAGAGACGGAAAGCCTCGTTGATGAGATTGATTCGGAAGAGGCAGAAGTCTCCCGATCCCCATCGCGCGCGGATCTGCTCTTTGGTGAGCTCGGCTTGCATCGTTGCGCGGGAGTAGACGTTAAGTTGCATGCGCTTCTCCCCGCAGAATTGTGAACTGAGCTGCCGCCCCCGTCAAGACGGGAAGAGGGACGGGGAGGGCCGACCTCACCATCCCGGAGAACTGCCGCCCCGTCAAGACGGGAAGAGGAGCGCGCGGAGGCTTGCTTCAGCCCTTGACCACCGCCATGGGCCGCATGCGAGCGACCTTCCGAGCCAGGCCCGCGGCGTGGACGACTTCGATGACCTCGTCCACGTCCTTGTAAGCTTCGGGGACTTCCTCGAGGATGCCGTCGCGGGTCTCGGCGCGCACGAGAATGCCCTGTTGCTCGAGCCGCTCCTGGATTTCCCGTGCGTTGCGGCCCTTGCGCGCGGCGGTGCGGGAGAGCAGGCGGCCCGCGCCGTGGCAGACGCTGCCGAAGGTCTCCTGCATGGCGCGCTCGGTCCCCACCAGCACCCACGAAGCCGTGCCCATGCTTCCGGGGATGAGCACCGGCTGGCCGATGGCCCGGTACGCGGCAGGGATGTCGCGATGGCCGGGCGGGAAGGCGCGCGTGGCGCCCTTGCGGTGCACCAGCACGCGGCGCTTCTGGCCGTCCACCGTGTGCGTCTCTTCCTTGGCAATGTTGTGCGCCACGTCGTAGACCAGGTCCACGCGCACGTCGCGCCCGAAGAGCTTTTCGAGCGAACCGCGCACGAAATGCATGAGCACCTGACGGTTCGCCCAGGCGAAGTTGGCGGAAGCGGCCATCGCGGCGATGTAGGCCTGTCCCTCGGGGGACTGGATCGGCACACAGGCGAGCTGACGGTCCGGCAGCGTGATGTTGTAGCGCTTCATGGCCGCGGTCATTTCGGCCAAATAGTCCGTGCAGACCTGGTGGCCCAGACCGCGCGAACCGCAGTGGATGAGCACCGTGATCTGGTTGAGCCGGAGACCCATGGCCCGCGCGGCTTCCTCGTCGTGGATCTGCTCGACCCGCTGCACTTCCAGGAAATGGTTGCCCGCGCCCAGGGTGCCGAGTTGCGGGCGCCCGCGTTCTTTGGCCTTGGAGGAAACCTTGTCGGGGTCGGCGCCCGGCATGGCGCCACGCTCCTCAGCGAACTCCGCGTCGTGCTCCAGACCGTAGCCGTGCTTGACGGCCCACCGCGCGCCCTGCACCAGGACCTCGTCGAGCTGCGCGTTGGAAAGTCGGATCGGTCCTTCGCTGCCCGTGCCGCTGGGGATGTCGCGGAAGAGTTGGTTGACCACCTCGCGCAGCCGAGGCCCGACCTCGTCGGCAGTGAGATTGGTGCGCATCAAGCGCACGCCGCAGTTGATGTCGAACCCCACGCCGCCGGGCGAAACCACCCCCGTCTCGACATCCATGGCCGCCACGCCCCCGATGGGGAATCCGTAGCCCTGGTGGATGTCGGGCATGGCCAGGCTGGAGCCGACGATGCCCGGCAGCGTCGCCACGTTCATCGCCTGTTCGAGCGACTGGTCCTTGCGGATCTGGTCAATCAGAGCCTTGCTGGCGTAAATGATCACGTCCGTCCGCATGCCCCGCCGCTCGTCGCGTGGGATCCGGAAACGGTGTTCGTCTAGGGCTATGATCTGCATGGCGCGGGATCCTCAGGTGTCGAGAATGACCTGGGCATACCACCCCTCCGGTCGCTGTTCGACTACGAGCTGGTGGTAGGTGACGCCCTTGATTATCAGCTTAGCGCGGTGGCGCTCCGCGTTCCAGGGCTCGCCGTAACCCCTGCCGGAAACCGCCTCCGGGCTGATCTGCGTGACTTCGACTCTCTTCAGCAGAAGGCGGCGCGCGTCGAGCACGTAAAGAACCTCGCTCAGCCAGTTCACCAGAAGGGATTCCCAGTCCCAACCGGTGGCGGCCAGTTCGCACACCTCGCGCTCCTCGATGGGCTCGGTTTCGAAGCCTAGCGCGACCAGGGCCTCGGCGGCACGTGCGAACAGCTCGCCGGGCCCAGGCGCCGTCACGCGGAACCCGATATCCGCCGTATGCTCGATCACCTCAAACACGGCCAGCTCCCACCGGCTCCGACACCCGCTCCTCCGGGGCCAGTTCCTTGCTGGGATCTATCTTCAACCAAAGCAGGCAACTGATGGCGAGCATGCCGGCCATCGGCCAGAGCATGGCATCGTAGCTGGCGAACCAGCGCACCAGGTAGCCGAACGCCACCGAGGAAAGGAACGAGCCGATCTGCCCGGCGGTATTCATGGCGCCGGTGACAGCGCCGGCGTACTTGCGGCCCACGTCGAGGCAGACCGCCCAGGCGACCGGCAGCATGAAATCCGAGCCCGCGTACGCCAAGGCCAGCAGCACCACCGCAGCGTACTTGTAGCGGATCAAGCCGGTCAGGATCATGAACAGGGACGACGCACCCAGTCCGATCATGCCCACCGCACGACGCCCCCACCTGAGACCCAGCTTCTTGACCAGGTGATCGCTCACCAGTCCACCGGAGAGGTTGGCCAATGCGCCGCAGATGAACGGTAGGGGCGACAGCCAAGCCAGCTCCCGCGGCGTGTAGCCGCGCCCCTTGGCCAGGAAGGTGTGCAGCCAGGACAGGAAGAAGTACGATCCCCAGCAATAGGTGTGATACATGAGGAGGATGGTCCAGAACTGGCTGTTGCGGACCACGCGCTTCCACGGCAAGCCGTGATGCGTTCGGCTGGCAGCCTGTCCTCGCTCGATCTCCTCGATCTCTTGCAGGGGCACGCCCGGCTTCTCACGCGGCGTGTCGCGATACCACCAATACCAAGCCGCCGCCCAGAGCACGCCCAGCAGCGCGAAGACGTGGAAGGCCGTGCGCCATCCCCACAGCAGTTGGATGGGCACCACGAGCACCGGTGTGAGGGCTCCCCCGATCCGGCTGGCCATCCACACGAAACCTTGGGCTCGCGCCCGTTCCGTGGTGGGGAACCAGCGGGAGATGGCGGAGGAGCTATTGGGGTACGCGCCCGCCTCGCCGGCGCCGAACAGAAAGCGGACCAGCAACAGCAGGTAGTAGTTCGATACCGTGCCGGTCAAGCTCGTGAAAGCCGACCACCAAATGACGATGCGGGTGAGAACCTTTCGCGCCCCAATGCGATCGCCCAGCGCGCCGCTGGGAATTTCGAAGGCCGCGTAGGAGATGGCGAACACGCCAACGACCCAGCCCCACCGCTCCGGCGATATGTTCAGGTCCTTCTGCATTGCCGGTCCCGCCACCGAGATGCAGACCCGGTCTATGTAGGTGATGATGGAAAGCAAGAACAGCATCGCCAGGACGCGGTGGCGGTATTTCATAGGCCGACAATTATCGCACAGCGGCTGGCCTGACCAGTGGGGAAAGCGGGCGCGGCCCGGCGCGCCGTGCCCGCCTGAGTGGGTTTCGGTAATCGGGACGAGGAGCCGCGCATCGCGTGGTTCGCCAAGCCGGGTGGAGGACTCGCCTGGACGCGATTCGCGTCTTCTCCCCCTCTGTCAGCGTACGGTGAACCCGGCCAAGGCGCAATTCCCTCCGGGGACGGTCCGGACGGGTCTCGTTGCGGGCGGGTTCCAAGGGTACGGTCCGTTTTGGGCGTACGGCTAACGCGAAGCTAACCGTCACATACCGATGCTGTTGCACGCAAGACCGCGGCCGGGGAATCGTGCACGAGGGGATTGGCCCGTGTCACACACGGTGACCGGTGCCGGACCTCCGCGGCACCCTGCACGGGCAGGCCGCCCTGGCATGGGATTCCACGCGCGCTCAGCTCTTGCGGCTGGAGTGCTTGTTCAGGGTCTCCATCAGCCGCTTGGCCGCGGCTGGAGGAGGCGGCTCGCTCTCGATGATCTCGCGGTTCTCGAGGGTCTTGCCGTAGAGCCGGCGGTTCACGTCCAGATCCTGTCGCAGGGTGGCGCCGTGGAGGGACACGCCTGCGAATAGACCGCGCGATCGCGACCAGGAAAGGATCTCGGCCGTCATATAGGCGTCGGTCTGGGCTGCGGCGGTGCGGCCGACGGGGCCGGCGGCGACCGACGCGTCCCCTCCCAGCGTGAACTTGCTCGACAGCAAGCGTTGCGCGCCGCGCTCGTTCATCACCAGCATGATGACGTCAATCTCGGAGCCGCCGATCTGCAACCCGAAACTGCCGCCCTCAATGCGGACCGCCGCAGGCGCGGTCCAGCCCACCCCCTTCCTGCTCCGGCAGGAAACGAAGCCGCGCCCGTACTTGGCCCCGATGATGAACGCGCCCTTCTTGAGGCCAGGCACGATCACGGCACAGTGCGCCTTGTTGAGCAACTCCTGGGGAATCCCCTTGTCGGGGGAATCCATGATTTCCTGGAAGACCACTGCTGCGCGCTCGAGCCGTTCGGCATCCTCGTTGCGGGCCTGTTGTGCGTGCAGGGCGCAGACAACGGCTAGCGCGGCCGGCCAACGGAGCACAGGGAAAATCGTCCGCATGCCCTCATTGTAAGCCCGCTCCGTTCGAAAACCCCGAGTTTGTCAGGCTTCGGGGCTCTGCGCGAAACAGTAACCGAAACCGCGGAGCGAGCGGATGATGGTAGGGTTGGCCGGATCGGGTTCGATCTTTTGCCGCAGGCGGAGGATGTGCACGTCCACGGTCCGGTCGGTCACCGCGCGGTCGTGGCCCCAGACCGCGTCCAGGAGCTGCTCCCGGCTGAATACGACCCCGGGGCGGCTCATCAGGAACTCGAGCAGCCGGAATTCCGTCGCTGTCAGGTTCACCGGCCGGCCGGCCACGCGCACCTCGCGGCGCAGGCGGTCCACCTCGACGTCGCCCGCCTTCAGCAGCGCTGGCGCCTGCGCCTGGCCCCGGAAGTGCACTTTGATGCGAGCGATGAGCTCGCGGACGAAAAAGGGCTTGACGACGTAGTCGTTGCCTCCCAGTTCCAGTCCCAGGATGCGGTCCACCTCCGAGCCCCGCGCGGTCAGGAAAATGATCGGGACGTGGGCCAGCTTGGGATCCGTGCGCACGCTGCGGCAGATCTGTAGCCCGTCCACCTCGGGGAGCATGATGTCCAGGATGATCAAGTCAGGCTGCTCGCGCCGCAGCAATTCGAGAGCGTTCTTTCCCGTCTGAGTGCCCACGACCGCATAGCCTTCCTTTTGAAGGTTGTACTCGAGAAGGCTGTAGAGATCCGCGTCGTCTTCGATCAGTGCGACTTTCTTCATACCATGAATCAGGCTCGCTCATCCTCTAATTTAGTCACGCTCCGGTTACGAGAGGCCTACATCACCGTGAATTCCCGGTGAAGGTCGCCCTCGGCAGCCAGCCCGGGATCCTCGAGCGGCAGGGTGAAGAAAAAAGCCGCGCCTCTGCCGGGTTCGCTCTCCACCCAGATCCTGCCCCCATGCGCCTGGACCAGGTGCTTGACGATCGCCAGACCCAAGCCCGTGCCGCCCAATTCGCGCGAGCGCGCCTTGTCCACGCGGTAGAAACGCTCGAAGATGCGCGGCAGGTCGGCTGCCGGGATGCCTGGACCCTGATCCCGGACGCAGACCACCACGTGGCCGGCGTCACGTTCGAGCCGCGCGCTGACCTCTACCATTCCGCCTTCGGGACTGAACTTCACCGCGTTGTCGAGCAGGTTCGCCATGATCTGGTGCACCGCGGCGGCGTCGCAGAAGACCTCCCAGTGCTCCGGAATCTCGGCGCGCTCGACCGAAACGTTCTTCTTGGCGGCGATGGGGCGGATGGTTTCGACGGCCTCGTCGAGCAGAGCCGCCAGCCGATAGCTGGCGAATTCGAAACGGCGAGTTTTCCATTCCAGTTGAGTGAGAGCCAGCAGGTCCTGAGTGAGCCGGCCCAGCCGCTCGGCGTTCTGCCGGATGACCTGGAGGAACCGCCGGTTGTGCCGGGGATCTTCGAGGGCCCCATCGAGCAACGTCTCCGCGTAGCCTTGGATCGAAGCGACGGGCGTCCGCAACTCGTGGGAGACGTTCACCACGAAGTCTCTTCGCACCCGTTCCAGGCGTTCCAGCTCCGCGTGCTCGCGTTCCAGGTCTTCGACCAGCTTCTGAAGTTTTTCCCCCGTCTGGTTGAGGTGGCGGATGAAGGCCCTCAGTTCCCCGCCGCCGGCCTCCGGCAGACGGACCGTGAAATTGCCTCGCGCCAGCTCCGCCCCCATCTCCATCACCGCAGCCATTCGCGTGGCAATTCGCCGCGCAAGCCACGCCGACAGCGCCACGAAGGGCAGGAAGGCCAGCGCGATGGCCGCCAGTACGCGGCCCCGAACCGCCTGCGAGCGCGCTTCGATCCTCTCCAGCGGCGCAGCAAGGCGCACCGCCCCGTGGGGGCTGGGCACGGCCACATACAAGAAGGAGCTGCCCACGGTCGGGCTCTTGCGTACCGAGCGCCCGGGTCGGCCGTTCAGCGCGCTCGCGACCTCGGGCCGCGTGCGGTGGTTCTCCATCTGGGCAGGATCGGCCTCGGAATCGGCCAGCACGCGCCCGTCCGGCGCCACCAAAGTAATGCGTGCGCCCAGGGCTCCGGCCAGATGGACCAGCTGCTGTTGCGCCAGACGGCCTCCTGCCAGGGCTTCGGTGCGCGCCAGGCTGTGGGCCTCGCTCTCCAGCCGCTCGGCGAGCGTGTCCACGTAGCTGTCTACCGCCACGCGCGAGGCGAGCATGTCCACGGCTACGACCGCTCCGCCGAAAAGGCACAACAGCGCGGCCATGAACTTCGCAAACAATCGTGCCGCCAGGGGAATCTCGGCCACTTTATCCCCATTCTAGGGCTGACCGTGGCGCCACCGTAGGTAGGCCGCGACTTGCAACCCTTCGGGCGGGACCGCATCCAAGCAGGTGGAAGCCAGTTTGCACGCCGTTTGGCGGAGCCGCCGGAGGTGGTTGCCATGTGGGTCGGCCTCGCGATCGCCATGCTCTTCATCCTCAGCCTTTTCTTTTCGATGCTCTCCTCTTCGCCGCGCCTGCGCGACTGAACGTTCCGCCGAACGCCCGTTCCCTTCCGCAACAGGCCTGTTTCGCAAGGACACACCAGCGAGTCCCGTCCGCCGGCTAGAATGGCGGGCATGAGAAGGTCCTTGGCGGTTCTGCTCCTGGTGGGTAGAATTTGCGCGCAGCCCTTTCCAGAATTCGACGTGCTGATAGCTGGCGGCCGCGTCTTGGACGGTGCAGGCACACCCTGGCTGCGGGCCGACGTTGGCATCGTCGGGGATCGCATCCACACGATCGGCGTTTTGGAGGGAGCGCGGGCCAAGCTGCGACTGGATGCCCGCGGCCTCCTCGTCGCACCAGGTTTCATTGATATCCACACGCATGCCCGCCGCGGCATCTTCGAATCGCCGGCCGCCGAGAACTATATCCGCCAGGGCGTCACCACGTTGATCGAAGGACAGGACGGCAATTCGCCCCTGCCGCTGGGAGAGTTCCTGCGCCGCGTCGCCGCGCTGCCACCCGCCGTCAACTTCGGCATGCTCGTAGGGCAGGGCTCGATTCGCATCCAGGTCCTGGGGAGGGAGAACCGCAGGGCAACCCCAGAGGAAATCGAGCGCATGAAGCAGATGGTCCGCGAGGCCATGTTCGATGGGGCCTTTGGTCTTTCGACGGGCCTGTTCTACGTACCCGGCAACTACACCCCCACCGAGGAGATCATCGAGCTGGCGCGCGAGGCCGGCCGCTTCGGGGGCATCCACATTTCGCACATGCGCGATGAGGCCGCGGGGATCCTCGACAGCGTGCGCGAAACCATCCGCATCGGGGAAGAGGGCGGTTTGCCGACCCAACTCACCCACCACAAGATCATCGGAGCCAAGAATTGGGGGTTGAGTCGCGAAACGCTGCGGCTGGTGGAGGAGGCCAGGGCGCGCGGCGTGGACGTCACCATTGACCAGTATCCTTACACAGCCTCCAGCACTGCGACTTCGGCGCTGGTTCCGCAATGGGCGCAGGCCGGCGGGCGGA
>JANXAE010000117.1 GCA_025062235.1 Bryobacteraceae bacterium | reverse complement strand
CCTTGGACAGTCTCTGCGTCCGCCGACAAGTCTAACCGATCGGCAGCCCGGCGTGCAGCTCAGCTTGGCCGTTCCCCGCGGTGAGCCAGGCGGAACTCGTCATCAATGGGCTTGCGGCCCCGGTATCCCTCGTCTTTTTCGTGCCAGAACTGGATGGCAGGCTCACCCAACCGCCAGCACATGAACACTTCGCGCCCGTTGAACCAAGTGGGAAAGTCGATCAGCCCGATGTCCAAGTCCTTGACCAGACAGCCGTGGCTCTCGATGCCGGCGATGAGCTCTTTCAAACGCGCGGCCAAGGCATCGCGCCGCCCACGCCGGGCCAGCAGCTGCTTGGGGTTCACGCTGGCCCCGCCGACCAAGGCGATGTGTGCCGTCGCCTGTCGGAGTTCGTTTTCCGCCTGCTGGAACCGCGCTTTCAACTCGATGGCCTCCCGCAAGGCCGCCGCCAACTCCGGCAACAGGCGTTCGGCTTCTTCCAGACGGAAACGGCGGGACATGGTCACCATCCATGCCCGCTCAAAGCCCCAGGACCTGCACCGCAACTTGTCGGGTGCGCGGGCCATCCAATTCGGCCAGGATGATGCTCTGCCAGGCGCCCAGCAGAACCGCGGCGTTGCGCACTTGCAAGCAAAGGGATTGGCCGAGCAACATGCCGCGAAGGTGCGCGTCCGCGTTGCCTCGATCGCAATCGGAGAACGCCGGGTCGTTGTGGCGCCACGGACGGTCGCGGACGACCAGCTCCTCGAGCACCCGCTTGATGTCCTCGAGCAGCGCCGCTTGCCATTCGTTGATCAGGAGCGCAGTCGTGGTGTGCAGGGACTGGATGTGAACCAAGCCTTCGCGAATGCCGCTCCGGCGCACCACTCCTTGGATGCGATCGGTGATGTTGAGTAGCTGGAAACGCTCGCTCGTCATCCAGTCCAGTACGCGGTGGAAAATGCGCACCGGCGCTGCGCTCTCGGTTGCTTCCCGCAAAGAAATGCCCGGCCCTCCCTGACTCTCCGTGTTCTGCATGACGCGATGCCCAGTAATTTTTGATTGTAGCAGGTGAGCGCTGGGGTGCGGACTTCGCCTCAGCTTGCGCTGGGAGTGGGCTTGCACTCAAGCCAGCCCCTCGGCCGCAAGCCCGAAGGCGTTCACCCGCGGGCAGTTGCGCACCGGAGCGAATTGCAGCCTGACGGCATCGTTCGCATCGGTCTGCAATCCCGAAAACGTCTTGCGCAGCGGCCGCCCAGGACCGCGCGCCCCGCGCACCAGATCGAAGTTCCACAGCACCGCGACACCATTGACGTAGACGTCGAAAACGCGGTACCCTGCCCGAGCGGCTCGGGCTGTCAGAGCTCCTCGGCCGCGTTCTCGACCGCCCGGACGGAGGCGACCATGCGCACGGCAAATATTGGGTCTTTCAGGCCAGGCGCCAGCTCGATGGCGTTCACGAACGGCTCGTGCCGGCAGAGGGCTTCGAACGAAATATGCACCAGCCCCTCATCGGCGGACGTTAGGTTGAGGAAGACCTTGCGCATCGCGATGGCACGGCCCGCCGCCTCGGCAATGACATCCAGCGGCTCGTAGGCCGGCTTTCCGTTGATGTAGATGCTCATCTTGCGCGAGGCTTCGCCGCCACCGGCCCGCACGCCGGGTGTCCGTGCTCCCGCTCGGCGAAGTACAGCCGCAGCTCGTGGGGGTCCTTTCCGCACGCGGATTCGAAAAGGAAACTCGCCGAGGCGATGGTGCTGAAAAAGACGCGCGTCATGTTCCCATCGGTGGTCGGCGGCGCGCCGCCCTTGCCGGAGCGCGACCAGACCGACTGCGCCGGCCACAACCGCCGCCAAGCCCAGCGCCATCGGCCAGCGGGCCACTCAGCCCGCCCGCGAGCGTGACGCCGAGTCATCGCCTGGAAGGACTTCGAGGGGGTAGGTTCCTTTGAATACCCCCACCCGATAGCGGCTTACGCGGCCAAGCGAGTTTCCGTATCCCGCGAGCGTTCGGCGGAGCATGCGGACCTCCACCCGCACGATCGAGTCCGTCGTTTGGAGTCGAAATCGGCAGGTCGTCCCAAGGCCCGACGCTCAGCATGTGTTCTTTGGCCGGCCTGTCATCGCCGCCCAAAGCCGATCTGCCAAGTAAAGGACAATCCGGGGCGGATAGGGTTCGGGCTCGATGATGCCCTAGCGTTCGATCCGCGCCAGCTCGGTCTCGCCACTAGCCCGGCCCGTGTCACTTTGGGCCGTTCTGGGCATGTGGGCTCATCCAGGCGTGACATGGCGAGTAGCACTATGCCTGGCACAAAATCGCGGACCCGCTGACAAGGGAGCCGAGTTTGCGCCTCCGCGAACGCGCCATGCTTATGCTCGACCGCCTTGACCCCCTTGGGGCTCGCACCACAGTCCGGGTCAGGCGCGTCGGCAGCTCGCCGGACCTCGGGCGGCTCCGCCGGACAGGGGCATGCCGGTCCCAACCGAACCATCGGAGGCCCGCAACCCACGAAAAAGCGCGGCGCATCGTTTCACACGGTCCTTCTGACGGGACCCATCCTTGCACTTGCTCTCGTCCCGTCAGGAGCGACCAGAGAACATTCGCCGCGATAACGCACCGGGTGACGACGCTGCCGGCCTGCGGGTCGTCAGCGCCCGCCCGACGGCGACCGGCGTCACCACCAGTTCGAGCTACAAGTTCGAAAACCAACGAGCAGAGGCCGTACGGCCTCGCGAATCTGCTCGAGGACCTCCTACCGGATCGAGCAATCCCCATCGGGTCCCAGAATATAGGTGGTGGACGCGGTCCGGCTGGCGCCGCACGACATTCGGCGCGTGGACGCCTGCCTCTCGCTCAGCCAATTCGTCAGCACCTTTGAAGTCAGCGCGGCGGCAGCCATGGTCGAAACGGACACCGCCCGGGTGGCCGACTCGCCGGGCCGACAGGTCATCGTGGACATGCCGCTCACCTTGCGCCGCACTTGGGATTTCATCCAGCCGTCTGCCAACGTCCCCACAAGGCCGGGAGGGCATGGTACATGCCGCTCGGTGGGCAGCCGGGCGCGGCAGGGCGGAGCGACATTCCACGGGGTGCCCATCGGCAACGCCTTCGGCACCAAGGTCACCGGCGTGGTGGATAACCGACCGGAAAGTTTCGGCGAGCTGCGGATCGGGGTAGCGGGCAATCCTGCCGAAAACCTAGGCGCAGGGCAGTTGCCGGAGTCACCCGCTCGGGCACGAACGAATTGCACGGCGAAGTCTGCAACTACCAGACGAGCCCCAGCCCGCTGGTGCGCGATCCCCTCGCGGTTGCCCGCACGGACAGCATCGGGGGCTCCTCGGCGGCCCTGTGTTCAACCCCAGATGCCATGAAGGTCGCCACCGCACCTGCTTCTTCACGAGCCTCGAATTCGAACGCTTCGGCCCGCCCGGCCTCAGAACGTCCGACACGACCGTACCCCTCGGGAGCTGGCGCCTGAGCGATTTCCCGGGGCTGTTGCCGGGCACCACGATTCGCGACCCTGTTGCGGGCGGCACCCTCTTGCCCGGCAACCCGATCCCGGCGGCCCGCATCGACCCATTGACGCGCACCGTCCAGGAGCGCCTCCAGCCGCGGCCCCGCTTCGGCGATTCCAACGACTTCGGTCGCCCAGAACAACCGGCACACGCTCGAGGAGCCCAAGCTGACCTCGTCCACGGCCGTGGCCCGCTTGGATCATCGCCTCGGCGACCGCGTCTTTGTCTGGGGCGGCCTGACCCTGCTGCGATGGACGTCGGAGAATCACCTCGGTGACGTGCCAACGATTCCCATGGTGGACCGCGAGGGCAAGGATCACGAAGTCAGCTTTGCCTACGCACACGCTCAGGCCCGACCTGCTGGGCGAATTCCGGTATGGCCCCGCCACTGACGCTTTTCGCAGCCTCCCGCGCTCGCTCGGCTTGCAATGGCCGGAGGACCTGGGTTTGCAGGGCTTGGCATCGAACCTGCCCGACGTCGGTGGCATGCGCACCATCCCTTCACGGGTTTGGGCAGGACCGGCGTCCCCGACACGGTGAAGTGCAACGCCTGCATCGAGTACGCCGGGAGTACGCCAGTCACGTTTTCCATCACAGCCTGACCTCGCTTCCGAACAAGCACACTGCGAAGTTCGGTGCCCAGATCACGCGGACCCCTTACGCCGACCTGCGGCAGGGCGCGGGGCTGCTCGGCAATCTGTCGTTTTCCGACCGCTTCACGGAGTTCACCCGCCGGCTTCCTGCTGGGCGTCGCGCCACCATCAGCCGCAATTTCCCCACGATCGAGCAGCATACCGCGGCCTGGAAGTTCGGCTTCTTCGCTCGGGCGGATTTCCGCGCACGGCCCGATCTGGCCGCGAATATCCGTCCGGACTACGGCCTCTGCCTCGGCTTCACAACCGAGAACGGCCTGCAACCGGTCTCCGATATCGGGACCGGAGCGATCGGGGTGCGCCATGGGGCACTCGCGTCAGCCCGCTGATGCCGCTCGACTATGCCCAGGTGCTCGAGGCGGGGCGCGCCGGCTTCTTGCCCAAACGTTTGATCCGCGCCGACAGGAACAAATTCGCCCCGAGGTTCGCCCTTGCCTAGCGGCCATGGGGCAACCGAACCGTCTTCCCCGAAAGCTTCGGGCTGTTCTGCGACATTGCAGCCAAGAACGCGGCGCTTTCCACCGTTCCGTTCAACATTGCCGAGCCCGGCAGCACCAACCCAGTGGACCGGCCCCTGTTGCCGCCGGTGGCTTTCCCGGCAACGGGCGTCGCCGGTCCTGCGACGGTCTCCTTCCCAAGCGCGATGAACCCCGGCCTGCTGATCCCCTACAGCATGCAGTGCAGCTTCATCAACGAACGACAGCAATGCGCTATGGCCGTGCGCCTCTCCTCCATCGGAACCAACACGCGCAAGGGCGTCGTCTCCTACAGCATCGGCCACCCCGTCGCCGACACGTGGCTTTCCGTAGACAAGCCGCGCCTGTACCCGCGATGTCCCGGCGACCGGCTACGTGACGAACGGCGCCGGTCACCAGTGCCATGCCGGAACCATCGAGATCGAGCGGCCCATCAAGGACGGCATCCGTTTCCAGGCGTATTCCATGCTGACGCGCGACATCGGGCGCCTCGAGGACGGCGAATCGCCCGAAGACTCCAACGACCGCAAGCGCGAACGCGCCGTCCGGATGGACATTCCCACCCACCGCCTCGCCGCCAATTTCGTCCGGGAATTGCCCATGGGCGAAGGCCATCCCCTGCTGGCCGAGGCGGGGCGCGTCTTGAACGCGCTGGTGTCGGGCTGGCAGGTCAGCGCGGCCTACATCCTTCGGAGCGGGATGTTCCTGACGCCACGATGGACGGGACCCGATCCCAACGGGAGGCGCTTCACCTCCAGCCGTCCGCCGCCGAGCGTCACACTGCGCCCCGATCTCCTCCCGCAAACCCAACCTGCCTCATCCCACCCTGAACCGATGGTTCGATATGGGGGCCTTCGCGCCGCCGCAGCCGGGCGCTTTCGGCACGCCGGCCAAAAGCGTGATCATCGGCCCCGGCGTCAGGGTCATGCATGCCAACCTGGCCGGGATCACCGGCCTCGGCGAACGTTTCCGCCTTCGCACCGAGATCATCGCCAGCAACGGTCTGAATCACCCCAACTACGAGACCCAGGGCCTCGACATCAGCAATCTGGCGGCGGCCGGCGTGATCACCGCCGTGCAACACCGCAACGCGAACATGGACACCTCGATCCCGCGCTACGTGCGGTTGGCTACGCGGATCCAGTGGCAGCTGCCCGCGGGCGGCGGTGACCGACCCGCCGCGCCGCCGCCCGCAACCTCAGCAGCGCCGCGCCCTCAGCGGCCGCCGAATCGCGCCGCTACGTAATCCTCGAGGATCCGCAGGAACTCGCGGGTCATGTTCTCGCCTTCCAGCGTCACGAGACGACGCCCGTCCACGAATACGGGCGCACGCGGCTCCTCCATGTTGCCTGGCAGCGAAATGCCGATGTCGGCGTGGCGCGATTCGCCCGGGCCGTTCACGATGCAACCCATCACCGCGACTTTGAGGTTCTCGACGCCGGGGTAGTTGGCGCGCCACTCCGGCATGCGCTCGGCCAGATACCGTTCGACCTCGGCCGCCATCTCCTGAAAGCGCGTGCTGCTGGTGCGCCCGCAACCCGGGCATGCGGTCACCTGGGGCACGAAACTGCGCAGCTCGAGCGCCTGGAGAATCTGCTGGCAGATGCGCACCTCCTCGGTCCGATCTCCGCCCGGCGCAGGCGTCAGCGAGACGCGGATCGTGTCCCCGATGCCCTCGGCCAGCAGAACTGCCATCGCGGCGGTGCTGGCCACGATCGCTCTCGTACCCAAGCCGGCTTCCGTCAATCCGAGGTGCAGCGGATAATCGCAGCGCGCTGCGAGCTCGCGGTAGATTGCGATCAGGTCCTGCGGCGCGCTCACCTTGGCGCTGAGGATGATCCGGTCATGCGGAAGACCGTAGCGCTCGGCAGCCTCGGCCGATTCCAGCGCGCTGGCCACCATCGCCTCGCGCATCACCTCGCGCGCACTGCGCGGCTCGGGTCGCCGCGCGTTCTCGTCCATCAGACGGGCCAGCAGGGTCTGGTCGAGCGAGCCCCAGTTCACCCCGATTCGCACGGGCTTGGCGTGCTCGAGCGCCGCTTCGATGACCGTGCGAAAGTTCTCGTCGTAGCGCCGGCCGATGTTGACGTTGCCCGGATTGATGCGGTACTTGGCCAGCGCCCGCGCGCACTCCGGGAAGCGCCTCAGCAGGATGTGTCCGTTGTAGTGGAAATCGCCCACCAGCGGGACGCGCACGCCCAGCTTTTCGAGTCCCTCGGCGATCCGGGGTACGGCCGCTGCCGCTTCCTCGTTGTTCACGGTAATGCGGACCAGCTCCGAGCCGGCCCGCGCCAGCTCTGCCGCCTGGCGGACAGTCGCCTCGACGTCCGCCGTGTCCGTGTTCGTCATGGATTGCACCACGATGGGATGGGGCGCTCCGATCTTCACCCCGCCCACATCCACCACGGTGGTGCGCCGCCGCGCGTAGCTCCCCATATCCACCACTCTAGCCCCCCGTCACATGTACTCGGGACACGGGATGCCCAGCACGCCCAGCGTGCGCTCGAGCTGTCCGCGCACGTAATCGGTGAGCCACAACAGGAAAAGCTTTCGTTCGCGGTCCGGTTCGGCCAGGATCGGGTGCTGGTGGTAGAAATTGTTGAAGGCCTGCGCGAGTTGGAAGGCGTACTTGGCGACGTGCGCGGGCTCGCCCGCGGCGATGGCGCGCTCGAGCGTTGCGTCCGCCTTCGAGGCCGCCAGTAGCAACTGCCAGAACTCTTCGTTGCGCAGCTGGCGCTCGAGGGCCGCCCCGTCGAGCTCCGCGGCGTAGTCCGGCACGGGCTCGCCGCGCTCGGCCAGCTTGCGGAAGATGCTGCGGGCTCGCACCACGGCGTACTGCACGTAGGGCCCGGTTTCGCCCTCGAAGCTCAGCGCCTCCTCGAAATCGAAAGCAATGACGACGTTGCGCGTGTACTTGAGCATGAAGTAGCGCAGCGCGCCCACGGCGATCTGGGTCGCGATTTGCCTCTGCTGTTCCGGCGGTTCGTGGGGGTGCCGCGAGGCCACTTCCTCGAGCGCTTTCTCGACGAGCTTGTCAATCAGCTCGTCCGCCTTTACTCCCAGGCCTTTGCGGCCCGAAACCTCGACGTAGGCGCGGCGGCGCTCCTCGGCGTCGAGCTCGAAGCCCAGCTCCGCAGCACAGCGTGGCGAGAGCGCCACCATTTCGTAGGCGAAGTGAATGGAGTTCTCGGCCTCCCGCTGGAAACCGAGGGCACGCAGCCCGGCGGCGACAATGTCCTGCAAGTACGACTGCCGCGAGTCGATCACGTTGTAGACGCGCGTGCCGCGGCCGAACTCCGGGGCGGGCTCCTCGCCGGGCGTTTCGCTGCTGACCCAGACCCGGTGGCCGTTCGGATACGTCATCAGCGGGCGGTAGTGAAAGTCCCGGCCCAGCAAGCCGAACTTCCAAAGCTGGTAAGCGATGTCCTTGCCCACGTAAGTGACCGTGCCGTTCGAGCGCACGATCACCTTGCTGTCTTCCTCGCCCGCCGCCTCCCCGGCGAAGGCCGCAGCAGGCATCACCCAGCAGCCTGCGTTCTTGCCCTCGGTCTGGTAATGGATGACGCCCCGCTCGCGCAGCAACTCGAAGGCCCTGGCCCAGAACTTCAGTCGCAGGATTTCACTCTCGCGCGGCAGCACATCGTAAACGATGTCCAGCCGCCACATCGTGGCAAGATGAGCGCGCAGGATCGCGTCGGAGACGATGGTTGCGATGCGCGCGCTGTCGCCTTCGCCGCGTTCGATGGCCTCCAGAGCGTGCTGGCGCCAGGCCAGCGTTTCCGGATGTTCGCGGTAATGCGCGGAGATGCGCGCGTAAAGGTCCCAGCAGAAGTAGTCGAAGCGCACCGTGGGGTCGGCGGCCATCGCTGCGACCTGCTCGGGCGTCTTGCCCAACAGCCGCTCGAATGCGGCCACCACGTCGGCCACCTGCACCCCGGTGTTGTCAATGTAGTTCTGCACCTCGACCCGGCGCCCACGGGCGCGGAGGATGCGCACGAACGTATCGCCCAGCACGGCGTTGCGCAGATGACCGATGTGCGCCGCCTTGTTCGGATTGATATTGGTGTGCTCGACGATGATCTTCCCCTGCTCGACGGCGGGCTCATCCGGAGGCACGCCACCGAGGAGGGCACGCGCGTAACTGCGGCGATCGAAGTGGATGTTGACGTAGCCGGCGCCACCCACTTCCAGAGCCGCAACGCCCTCGATCGGCCCGGTCTCGCGCACGATCTCCTCGGCGATGGTTCGGGGGGGCCGTTTCAGCGTTCTGGCGAGCTGGAACGCAGCGGGCAGGGCGAGTTCGCCGAACTCCGGCTGTCGCGGCTCCTCGAAGACGACGGGGCTGCTCCAGCCGTAACGCCTTTGCAAATGACTGGAAAAAACGCGAGCGAGAGTCTGTTCCAGGCGGTGAAACACTTTTTACTTCACGAGTATAGCAGGCGCAGTCCGAGGCACCCTCTAGAGGCCGCCGCGCCGCTGACCGGGCAGCCCAGGAATCGCCGGCGCCAGCTCGCCCCTCTCGAAGCGCGCGATCAACTGATCGAGCAGGTCGGCAGGAATCTGCGCGCGGATCTCGATGGCGCGCTGCTCCGCGCGCACGCTGACGCCGTCCCAGGCGCGCAGCAGCTCCGGCGCGTTGTCCGGCGTGGTCAGCCGCGCCAGTCCGATCAAGCCTCGCA
>JANXAE010000116.1 GCA_025062235.1 Bryobacteraceae bacterium | reverse complement strand
CCTCCATGGCCAGGGTCTGGCCGATCACCCCGCCGGCGGCCCTGGCAAAGCGCGACCAGTTGGTGCCGAACTGGAATTCCAGGGGAATGCCGGTCACGACCCCCATGGCGAACGTGATCGCGAAAATCCGGATCCAGAACCGTGCCGCGTGGTCGTAATGCTCTCGGCCCGTGCGCAAACCGAGGGTCTTCAGGATGAAGATCAATAGCGCCAGGCCCATGGAAAGCTGGGCGAAAACGTAATGGAACGTGACCGTAAACGCGAAGTGGAAACGGTGCAACCCCAGCGCGGATTCCATGCCGAACATTCTTAGCCATAGCTGGCCGGACTCGCAACTCGGCAGCCCGGACTCCTTGGCTTTCGCCGCTGCGCGTGGGGAAGGCGGATTCCACGTCCGCGCCAAGACGCCGCTCCCGGGTCGCCGCAGGCGCCCGCCTTCCGAACGCTCACCCGCCGCAGAGCGCCCCCACCCGCTCCGGGAGTCCGGCAAACCTGCCCCGAGCCGCTCCCCGAAACTGCCGGTTCCACCCCTTGCCGGCCCGGACTGCCGGTTGCCGAACCAAGCCGCCGCGAGCCCGAACGGAGGCCCTCCAGTTCCGTCGAAGGCCTCAGCAGGCGCTGATCGCCTCCCAGCGCACCCCGATGCGCGGAGCCGCATAGCCGGCCTCCCGCAGCCAATCGCCGTAAGCCATGGCCCAGTGCGAGTCGCGCACTTCGTCGAGCAGGCGCCGCCAGTCGCCTTCGATACGCACGTCCTGCTGCGAGCGGCAGATCTCGTAGAAAGGATTCCCCTCGACGAGGCCGCGCATGCCGATCCAGCGGCAGGTGGCGTACTCGGGGTTCAGGAAGGTCACACGCTGGCCCACCGGCATTTCGACCTTGGGCGCCGCGCCGTACTCGCTCTCGTAGTGCGTCAGGATGCGGGCTGGTTCGTAGCGCAGGCCGTTCATGCGCCGCGGCGCCGTGCAATGGGCGCAGGTGACCAGGCCGCCGTGCGGGAAGGTCGAATTGTGCAGGAACACGGGCGCGCGTGCGATGCGCCAGAGCAGGATGCACGCCGGGATGATCACGAAGTCCGATTCGCACAGGGCGAGGAAACCCTCGTCGTTGAGCAGGCTCAAAGCGAGGCAGGCGGTGGTCTGCGCTATCGGCAGGATCGTTCCCATGCAGCCGGCGATAGTCAGAATCGAGGCCTCGTGCTCCCGCAACAGTTCGCGCAGAAGCCCGTAGAGCAGGAAAGCATGGATCACGAAGCGCCGCTCGGTTTCCAGTTTCGTCCCCGGCAGACGCAGGTACCGTTCCGTCCAGCGGACCGCCTGGGCGAGCTTGCGCGAATCCGCGAGGGCGGCGCGCACGCGTGGCGCGAACTCCCGGTAGCCGACCTCGACGATGTCCAGACGGAAGCGCTCCCGGGCCACCTGCGGCGCTTCGGGAGCATATTTGCCGCGCGCTCCGCCCAGCGCGACCACGCGGGCCGCGAGAAAATTCTTGACGGCAAACAGCGCGCGCAGCCGCCATTCGAGCTCGCCCAGCTCATCCACCACCACGTCCTCGACCGAAAGGGGAGGACTCCCCGCGCCGCGCGGCTCGCCGCGCTTGCGCAGGTAGCGGGTGCTCAGCGCTTCGTACCAGTAATAGACGGGACCCGAGCGCCTGCGGACGAAGACGATCGCTTCGCCTTCCCCCGTCATCAAGGCGCGCAGCATCTCGCCTGATCCGGTTGCGGCATAGATCAGCCGCACCGCGTCGGGGGCTTGTCGCAGCGCCGCGGCCGCATCGGTTGTGGAGACGCGCGCCACCGGCGCGATCTCGAGCGGGAACGGCGCCCGCTCGGCGAGCGCCTTCAACTCGCGTTCGATGCGCGCGGCCTCCGCGGCTGCGCTCTCGTCGCTCTGCACGCCGCCCCAGGACTTCCACGAGGCCGCTTCGCGGCGCTGGGGCACGCGGTACATGAGCACGGGCTCCACACGCAGCGGCTTGCCACCGGGCCGATAGGGGCGCTCGGGATCCCAAAGATCGTCGGGCCACGCGGCGGCTGGCGTCGCCGGCAACGCGGCCGCGCAACCAGCGAGGAGAAACTCCCTGCGATTGGGTCGCCCGCAACACATCGGCGCCTCCCGGGCTCGCTTCAGGCGGGCCGGAGCTCATGATAGCGCGGGCTCACCGTCCGCGGCTGGCCAGGCGGTTCCACCGCCTCGCGCCTCGCCCTCGCCGTCGGCAAGGGTGCGAACGCTCACCAATCCGCGTAGGGGGTGCCGTCGAGAGCGATCTTGTCGGAGCCGCTGCGTACGTCGAAAATGCCCGGCTCGGACTGGTTGACGCTGGTCAGGGCGTCTTCCATGATGATCTTCCAGGTGCGGTTCGAGCCGGTCATGGGATCCACGGGGATCTGGCGCAGATAGCCCGCCGTGACCAGGTCCTCGAGCGTCTGCGGCGCCTTGCCCTTGTCGTAGGTGTACTCGTCAATCACCGTCCGCAGGGTGAACAGGTTTTGCCGCAGCACGCTTTCCTTGGTGGCGATGATGGACTTCTGGTAGAGCGGCACGGCGATCGAGACCAGCAGCGAGATGATCGCCATCACGATCATCAGCTCGATGAGCGTGAAACCGGCCTCACCATTCCGAGTACGGCGTACCATCGGCGGCTCTCTCCGTGCTCTTGGTGTAGACATCGAAGACGTTCTGGCCGCCCCAACTGGTCGAGTTGGGGTCGTCCTGGACGCTGCGCAGGCCCCAGTCGTAGGAGTTGGTCATGGGATCCTTGGGGATCCGGCGCAGGAAACGGATCTTCTTGTCCACGGTGCCGGCCAGGCGCACGCCCTCGACCAAGACCTCGAGCTTCTCGGGGTAACACTCGGTACCCAGCTTGGGTGGCCCGAGCAGTTGCTGGTCGCAGTAGTCCTTGTACTTGTCTATGGCGGCGCGGATCTCGCGCAGCGCCCAGCGCAGCTCGCGCTCCTTTTCGCGCCGGACCTTGGCTCGCGCGAGCGGCACCGCCATGGCCGCCAGCAGCGACATGATGGTGAAAGCGACGATCAGCTCGACCAGGGTCAAGCCGCGCCGGTCACCGAACATGTCGTCTCGGACGCCTCCCTACTATCTAATGGTAACGCTCAACTGCGGCGGCTCCACCGCGATGGGCTGCAACTGGTAATTGCGCAGCAGCAAGCCGGGGAACGTGACCGTAGTCGCGCCGCGGCCCACCGCCTCGAAAGTAAGTACGGCCAGCGTGCCCGATCCGCTGATCCCGCCGGATCCGGGCATGCGGTTCAGGTTCACCACAGCGTCGCCGGTATCGTTCATGATGCTGCGCGAGAAATTGACCTGCTTGCCGTCGCCCGAAAGCAGGCCGCCCGGCTGGACCTCGTTCAGCCGGAGCAGTTGCGGATCGAATCTCACGCGGAACGGGGCGGAAAACAGCGCCTGGACATTCTCCAGTTCGACCTGGACGACGAAGGTGGCCCCCTGCGCGACGACCACTTCGGACGGTTTCAGCGAGATCCGGACTGCCGGCGCGACCGGCACCGGCTGCGGAGCGGCGGGGACCGGTTGAGCCGGCGCGGCCGGGGCTGGAACCACAGCTGGCGGCTGCGCCGGGATGGTCTCGGGGCCGGGCGCGGACTTAGCCTCCTCCGACGGGACTTCGCGTGGGGCGAAACTCAAGCGTACCGTCGTATCCGTGCCCGCCGCTACCGGCTTGAGGTTCAGGTCGCCGATGCCGGGTGTGCGCACCACGTGGGGCACCAGTGCGATGAGCAGCTCGCTCTGGCTGCGCTCGATGCTCTCGCTCGAGAACAGGCGGCCCAGCCCGGGGATCTTGCTCAGGCCGGGGATGCCCGAGACCGATCTGGTGTCCTGGTCTTGCATCAGGCCGCCGATCAGGCTCACCTCGCCCTCGCGCAGGCGCAGATCGAGGATGGCCTTGCGCTGGCCGATGACCGGCTGGGCGATGCCGCCGATGTCAATGCGGTCCCGGACCGTCGAGATCTCCAGTTCCACGTGCAGCGTCACCTCGTCCTGTCCGTGCACGCGGGGAGTGATGTCCAGGTTGACCCCGACGTCCTTGTACTGGAACTGCGTGTTGACCAGGGGGCTGATGCCCACCGCACCGATGCCGGGCTGGAAGCTGCCGGTGGCGATGGGCACCTGATCGCCGATGCGCAACGACGCTTTCATGCCGTCGGCCACGCGGATCTGCGGGGACTGCAGGACCTTGGTGCTGCGGTCCGTCATGATCGCCTGCAACAGCGCGCCGGGTAGCGTGATCGAGAAATCGTTGGTCGAGAGGCGATTGACGCGGGCCAGCGAGATCAGTTGGGTGCCCAGGCTCGTCCCCGTCGTCCCATACGTCCCGAAACCGCCATAGCCGTAGGCCCCGTAGCCGTACCCCCCGTAGCCGTAAGCTCCGTAGCCGTAGGGCAAGAAAGGACCGTACGGGGTGGTCGTCTGGCCGGAGGCCCCGCTGCTGTCGTCGCCCGTGGAAGTCGAAGAGGAACCGCTTCCGGAAGCGTTCGTACGGCCACCGAGCAGCACCGGGTTCCGAGGCGTGAAGTAGATGGGCGCGTTCAGCCCGGCCGCGCCCGCTGAAGCGATGGTCGCGGCCAGGTCGCGAGAGCGGACCTTGTTGGCCTCCAGGACGAAGACGTCAATGACGACCTCGGCCTTGGGACGGTCCAGGTCGTATACGATCTTTTCCGCCAGCGCCACGGCGTCCGCGCTGCCCCGCACGATGATGGCGTTCTGCGCGGTGGAAACGAAGACCCGGCGGATGTCGGTCAGCGCGCGGATGTTGTTGGCCATCTCCTGCAGATCCTGGGGCTGCGTGACGTTTTGCAGGTAGAAGACCTTCACGACGAAGTCCTCGTAATCGCGACGCTTGGTCTGGTTGTCGCTGGTCACGAAGATGGTGTTGGGCGACAGCGGCTTCCAGAAGGCCCTGGTCAGGACCGCTAGGTAATCCAAGGCCTTTTCGAGGGTGGCGTTGACCAGCTCGACGCTGTGGTTGCGGCTGGCCGCCGGGTCCTGCCGGAAGTCCGGATCGAAGATCACGTTGATGCCAGCCAGCTTGCAAACCGTTTCGAACAGGACGCGCGCCGGCTGGTTGCTCATGCGGAGGTTGATGGGCTGGCGCGAGAGGGGGCGCAGTTCCGGCGGCGGCTCGATCCGCTCCAGCCTGGCCGCTGCCTCCCGGCGAGCGCGCTCGATGGGCGTCAGGCCGCGCTCCTCGGGCTTGGCGGGCTGGGGCCGTCGCTTGTCCAGCTCGATCAGATCGAGCGTCAGTTGCAACTCCTGCTGGGCGATGGCCGAAGAGGGATCCGTCAGGAAGGCGCGCTGGAAGCGGGCCAGCGCGTCCTCCAGCTTGCCTTCGCTGCGCAGCCTCTGTCCCTCGTGCACCAGGGCCTGCGCGGCCTGGAAACGCGCGCGGCGCACCGCGAGCTGGTAACCCGCGTCGCCGGGGTCTTCGGCCAGGGCCCCCTCGTAGCACTCGAGCGCCTTCTGCCAGTCCTTGCGCAGCTCGGCTTTGCGACCCTCGGCCAACAGCTTGTCGCCCTTGCGCGTGCGCGCCTCGAGGGGGGGCAGGCACGCCGCCAGAACCAAAACCGCCATCGCAAGGAAGCTACGGGAGTTTGCCATGGGCTTTGTTTCCAAGGGGTTGTGCTAAACTGGACATTCCCAAGACCGGTCCTTCATACAGTTCTGACGCCGGGTCTCGCGCCCGCGTGCAGGGGGATTGTGGTCCAGGCCGAACCCATCAAGGTGCTCACCGAAAACCGTCAGGCGCGCCACAACTACATCGTGCTCGAACGCTACGAGGCGGGCCTGGTCCTGACAGGCACCGAAGTCAAGGCGGCCCGGGCCGGCATGGTCCAGCTCAAGGACGCTTACGCACAGATCCGCGACAACGAGGCGTGGCTGATCAACGCCCATATCAGTCCCTACTCGCACGGGAATCGTCAGAATCACGATCCCCTGCGCGATCGCAAGCTCTTGCTGCACCGCCGCGAAATTGACAAGCTGTTGGGCCGGACGCGGGACGGAGGTCTGACCATCGTTCCGCTGCGGCTCTATCTGAAGAAAGGCTTGATCAAATGCGAGCTGGCGCTGGCCCGCGCCCGCCGCATGCACGACAAGCGGGCGCTCGAGCGCGAACGCGAAAGGGAAGCCGAGGCGCGGCAGGCCCTGCGCGAGGCCCAGCGCCGGGCGCGATCCTGACCTTTGGAGGCGGGAATTCCATGCAGATTGCGCTGAATTCGATGCCGCTCGAACACATCGAAACCGAAGCCTTGGCCGTCATCGCCTACCAAGCCGACGATCCCGAGCAGGGACTGGCCCGACCAACGACGCGACGGCTCGACGAGGCCACCGGGGGCTGGCTGACCGATCTCTACCGGAGCGGCGAGCTCACCGGCAAGGCGAACGAGACCTTGGTGCTGCACCGGCCGCCGAACTTGCGAGCCAAGCGGTTGGTGATCGTGGGTGGAGGCAAACGCGAGCGCTTCGGCGGCATGGAGTTGCGCCGCGCGGCGGGTGCGCTGGCCCGCGCCCTGCGTTCGCGCTCGATCGCACAGGTGGCGCTGGCTCTCGAGGGCAGCTCCGCCGAAGTCGTCGCGGCGGCCGAAGGACTGATCCTGGGCGATTACGAACCGGATCGGTACAAGACCGAGAAAAAGAATGGCAAGCCCTTGGCCGAGGCCACTCTCGTCGTGCCTTCCGTGGATGGCGAGCAACAGGCGGCGCTCGAGAGGGCGCGCGTGGTGGCTGAAACGCAGAACTGGGTCCGGGACTTGGTGGCCGAGCCAGCGAATCGCATGACGCCCACGCTGCTCGCCGAGCGCGCCCGCGAGATGGCTGCCCAGTTCGGTCTCGAATGCGACGTGCTCGACTCGGCCCGCATGCAGCAGCTCGGCATGGGCGCCTTGCTGGGCGTCGCCCAGGGCTCCGCCGAACCCCCTGTGCTCATCGTGCTGCGTTACCAGCCCCAGGCAGCTGGCGAGGGCAGGCCGCATCTGGGACTGATCGGCAAGGCGGTCACGTTCGACTCCGGCGGCATTTCCCTGAAGCCCGCGGAAAACATGGACAAGATGAAGTACGACATGGCCGGCGGCGCGGCCGTGATCGGTGCGATGCGCGTCTTCGCGCAACTGAAGCCCGCCATTGCCGTGACAGCGCTGGTGCCGGCGGTCGAGAACATGCCGGGCGGACGCGCGCAGCGGCCCGGCGACGTGGTCAAAACTCTTTCCGGCAAGACCGTCGAGGTGCTGAATACGGACGCGGAGGGCCGGCTCATCATGGCCGATGCGATGACCTACGCGCAGCGTTCGGGTTGTACGCATTTGGTGGACGCAGCCACGCTCACCGGCGCCATCGTCGTCGCGCTCGGTCACGTCAACGCCGGCGCATTCGGCAACGATCAGGCCCTGCTCGATCGCGTGCTGGCGGCAGCGCGAACGGCGGGCGAGAAGCTCTGGCCCATGCCCCTCGACGATGAATACAAAGAACTGCTCAAGAGCGTCGTAGCCGATATGTCGAACGTCGGCAACCGCTGGGCCGGCGCCATCACGGCCGCAATGTTCCTGAAGGAGTTCGCGGATCCCCTCCCCTGGGTCCACCTGGATATCGCCGGCACGGCGTGGCTGGAAGACTCCAAGCCCTACTTGGCCAAGGGTCCCACCGGAATTCCCCTGCGTACGCTCGTGCAACTGGTCCTCGAGTGGCGCTGAGGTACGGCCGAGTCCGTGCTGGCGAAAATTCAGCGAAGACGGCTGCGGCTCGCGTCGCCGGCCGTTGCCAAGCCCACTGTCGCGTGTGATTGAATCAGATTGGAATGCGGAGGAGACGGTTGCTGTTCGCGTTGCTGGTGTGGACCCTCTTGTTGCTCCGACCGGCGCACGCTCACCGCGAGCCGGCCTCTTTGCCTTCCCCCGACGAGACGGCGGGGCGGCAGAACAGAGAACACCCCCTGGCGAAGCTGACTCCCACGGAATCCAAGGAGGCCGGCGACGGGGACGGCGAAGCCTTCATTCGCCCCATGATTCGTCCGCAACCCGAACCCAAGGCGGAAGGATTCCGTTGGGAGCCTGCACTCAGGCAGTCCGGTTTCTTCCTCGGGATCATGCACGCCTGGCGCCTGGCCACCGAACCCGGCACTCGTGCGGAGCTGCGGGGACCATTCCTGAGGGACTACTTTTCCGCCGTCACGGGAGTTCGGGGATGGGGCGACGGTGATCCTTTCATCGTCAACTACGTCGGGCATCCTTTTCAGGGCGCCGTCCACGGCTACATCCAGATCCACAACGATCCCCGCGCACAACGCCTGGAGTTCGGCGTCAACCGATCCTATTGGACGAGCCGTCTGCGGGCCATGGCCTTTGCTGCGGCCGCCAGCACACAGTTCGAACTCGGCCCCATCAGCGAAGCCTCGATCGGCAACGTGGGCAAGAACCGGATCGGGGCCGGAGCAGTGGATCTGGTGATCACGCCGGTGGGCGGTTTCGGTGTCCTGCTCCTCGAGGATTTCCTCGATCGCTACGTCGTGCGCCGAATCGAGCGCTGGACCCGGCATCCGGTGCTCCGGGCGGTGGCCCGGGGAGCGCTGAACCCGAACCGCTCGTTCGCCAACCTGATGAGGAAGCGGGTGCTCTGGCACCGGGACACGCGGCCCGGCGTGCTCGCGCCGTGATTGCGCCGCGTCCTCGCCGCGGTCATGGGAGTCGCCCTCCGGCGTCATCCATCCGCCGGAAGACTGGCCGACCTGCGGGGATTCCCGCCTCCGCCGGCTCAGGCGGGAGACGGCAAGCAGGATTGGGCAGTTTCGACAAGCTGCGCCAGACTCACTCGTTCAACGCCGCCAGGACTTTCCCGGTGAGCTCCTCGATCATTTCGGGCAGGGCGGCGTCGAGGGCGGGCGCAACGGCAGAGGCCAGCCGCTGGCTGATCTGCTCGACGAGCGCGGGCAAGGCGGCATCCAGCGCCAGCGTCACGGCGGCGCGGACACGTTCCGGGTCGGGTCCCTGCGGCCTGGGCGCGGGTGCGGTCTGCGGTCGGAGGTTGAGGGCCTCCTGCTGGCAGGCAGGACGCTGGTCGCGTTCGCTGCGCGCCGCCTCGATCAGCGGTCTGACAGTTTCGAGCACGGCCGAGGCCTCCAGCGGCTTGCGTAGCAGGCCGTCGGCGCCGACGCGTCGCATCTCCTGCTCGTCCACCGGATCGAGGGGGCCGGCCAGCAGGACCACGCGAGCGTGGCGGTGCCGGGGGTGGCTCTTTACGAGCTCGCACAGCTCGTAGCCGGACTTCACCGGCAAGAACACGTCGGCCAGGATCAGATCGGGATCGGCGTCCGCCAACCGGATCACCGCGGTCTC
>JANXAE010000115.1 GCA_025062235.1 Bryobacteraceae bacterium | reverse complement strand
GTGCGCCGCGGACCACCAGTTGCGCGAACAGCCGGTCAAGGGCAGCAAGGCCCCGAACATCATCTGCACGCGGCCCGGCCAGAGCGAGAACGTCATCCTCGTCGGCGCGCGGCTGGATTGGTGGGGCAGGGCAGGCCAGGGCATGGTGGACAACTGGACCGGCGCGGTCCTGCTGCCCACGCTCTACCAGTCGCTGCCTGACGCCGCCACTCGGCACACCTTCGTCTTCGTGGGATTCTCGGACCAGGAGTCCTCGGCCGCCGGCTCGCGGCACTACGTGCGCGCGCTCACCCGCGAAGAGCGGCAGCGCATCCGGGCCATGATCCAGTTGACTTCCCTCGGCACCGCCCCCGCGCGGGTGTGGATGAAACAGTCCGATACCAGGCTGATCAACGACCTGGCGCGCGTCGCTGCGGCGATGAAGATCCCGGTCACCGGCGTCAACATTGACGAGGAAATCCCCAGGGACGACGCCGCCCCCTTCCGCGAGGCCAGGATCCCCACGCTCTCGATGTATTCGCTCACTGCCGAGACGTTCCCTCTCCTCGGGACGCCGCGAGATACCGTGGATGCCGTCCGCGCCGAGGATTACTACGACACGTACCGTCTGCTGGCCGCTTACCTGATGCTGCTGGACGCCACGCTCGCTACGCCGCCACCCGCGGCACAGTGAGCCGTTCGGGCCCGTGAGCCGGCAGGCTACCAGGCTGCCGGCGCCTTGGTTGATTCAGCGCGCGGCTTTCCAGCGGTTATCCGGCCCGGTGTTCGTCGCGCCGGCCTCCCACCGGCTTCCGGCAGCCAGGTTTTTCCTTCATCCCCGCACCCAGACCCGTCGAGCGGGCCTCGAGCGGCTCGTCCTCGGGTGAGCCCATCGAGGGGCCGGCACAGGGCGCGTACGGGATCGCCTCCGGATCCGCTTCGCGATCCGCGAACAACCGAACTCCATCGGCGGAGTCGCGCCCCCGGCAAAGCGCACCCGTATCGTCCGGTTGCAGGTGTCGCCAAGCGCCTTGCCTGCCCAGACCGAACTCCCCGCCGACCGGCAAGCTTGCCGGCCGGCATCGCCGCCGAGCTGGTCGCAATCGCCGGGAGCTTGCACGGGGGCTTTTGCGCGAGGTCCAAGCCTTCGTGCCGACGCTGCGCCGGGAGGCCGGCGACCGCCTGCGCACGTCGGGCTCGCTACTTCTCCAAGACGATCTTGCCTTCCTGAATGACCATCACCGGTTCGATGGCCGGGATCGCGTCTTCGGGGCAGGTCAGGTAGTCGCGATCGAGGACGACCATGTCGGCAAGCTTTCCGGGTTCGATCGAACCCAGCCTGTCCTCGGCGAACAGGCGCCAGGCGGCGTAGATCGTGTAAGTCTTCAGCGCCTCCTCGCGGCTCACCCGCTCCTGCGGGTGAACCACCTTGCCGCGACTCGTCCTGCGCGTGATCGAGACCCACATGCCGTGGAACGGGTTGTAAGGGTTCACGGCACGGTTCTTGTCGTAGCCGATCATGTGATCGCTGCCCCCGGCCACGCGCACCCCGGCCTGCAAGTACGAGCGCAAGGGGAAAAAGTAGCGCAGGCCCTCGTAACCGAATACCTTCTCGAGCGCGGGCGCGTCGAAATGCAGCCAGGCCGCCTGCACGTCGGCCGTGACGCCGAGCCGTTGCATCCGCGCGATCGCTTCCGGGCTCTGGAAGCTGGCATGAATCAGGTGCGAGCGCGTCGGCGCGATCGCGCGTTCCCGATCGAGCGCCTCCATCGTGTCCAGGAACAGGTCAATGGCCCCGCCTCCCTGCGTGTGCGCACTCAGCGACCAGCCCCGCTCGCGCGCGGCGCGGAATACCGCCAGGAACTTGTCCGGCGTGGCGAAGAGCTGGCCGCGGTCCTCCGGGTCCGTCTTGCCGTAGAGCTGGCGACCGAACTCGCCGTAGGGCTGCCGCTGATAGGCAGTGCCGATCGTCATCCCCCCGTCGAAGTTCACCTTGAAGGCCCCGAACTTGAGCCAGTCGTCGCCCTCGTTCGTGCGCCAGCTCCGTGAACGGATCTCGCCGATCAGCTCTTCGGCCGGACGCGCAATGTTCACCCACCAGGTCACCACCACGCGCACCGGCAGGCGGCCTTCGGCTTTCAGCGTCTGGTACAGCGCGATCTCTTCGGGCGTGGCTCCACCTTCCCCAATCATCGTGATGCCTGCCTCGCGGTACATGCGGAGCATGCGCTCGAGCGCCGCGAGTCGCTCCTGTTCGCTGAAGGCCGCCCCCGCCTTGAGGCCCTTGAGCAGCGATTGGGCGTTGCGCAGGATGCCGTTGGGTTCGCCCCTCGCATCCTTGACGATTTCGCCGTGGGGCGGGTCGGGCGTTTCGCGGGTGATCCCGCTCAGACGGAGCGCCAGGCTGTTGACGACGACCACGTAGCTGGCGTCGAACAACACCGGGTGGTCCTGCGTGACGTCGAGCAACTCGCGCGTGGGCATGCGCATCTCGGCCAGGCGCGTGGGGAAGGTCCTGGGCACCACGATCCATTCGCCTTTCGCCGTCTTGCGCGCCTGCGCGCGGATGTACTCCTGGATCGCAGCGTAGCTGTCGAGCGGGGGCAGCGGCTCGCGGAACTCGCTCAGCCCCGCTTCCAGCGGGTGCACATGACTGTCAATCAGGCCCGGCAGGACTGTCCGGCCCGCCAGGTCAATCGCACGCGTGCGCGGGCCGCGTTCGGACCGCAGGATCTGCCGGCTCGTGCCCACCGCCGTGATGCGTCCGCCCTTCACGGCCACGGCTTCGCGGATGGAGAAACCGGCGTCCACGGTCACGATCTTGCCGTTGTACAGGATGAGATCGGCCTCCGCGGCCCCTGCCATGACGGCGCTCAGGCCAAGCCCGATCAGCCAACGCATCATGGCTCAGATTGTAGCGCAGGCACGCGCGGCTTCCGTGCCAGAATGTTCGGTATGAAACCGTGGTTGTGGTGCCTGTGGTTTGTCCTGCCGGCATGGACCCAGGAGGCGCAGGCCCCGAAAGCTCAGATCCGGGCGTCGGCGGACGCCGTCGTGCAGGCTCGCCCCGATCAGGCGCAGATCGAGCTCGGCGTCATCAGCCAGGCCCCCACCGCGCAGGCCGCCGCCGCGCAGAATGCGGCTCAACTGGAGGCCGTGCTGGCGCGGCTCCGCAAACTGCTCGCCGGCAGGGGCGACATCCAGACCTCGGGCTACTCGCTGACGCCCAACTATCGTTACCCCAAGGACGGCAAACCGGAGATCGCAGGCTACACGGCCTCCAACATCGTCGAGGTCAGGACGCAGGACCTCAAACTGGTGGGTCCCGTCATAGACGCCGCCACCCAGGCGGGAGCCAACACCATCCATAGCCTGCGTTTCACCCTGCGCGACGACGAAGCGCTGCGCCTGGAAGCGCTGAGGCAGGCGACGCGCAGGGCCCACGCCAGGGCCGAGGCGATGGCGGCGGCCTCGGGCCTGAAGCCCGTGCGCATCGTCTCGATCGAGCTCGCTCCCACTGCGCCCATTCGCCCCGTGCGGGAGCTGGCCGTGGCGCGCGCAGCCGAGGTCACCGCGCCCACGCCCGTCGAGCCGGGCATCATCGAGGTGCATGCTTCCGTGACCGTGGTCGTCGAAGCCGCCCCTTGAGAGGGTTCTCGCCCGCCCCCTCCCGCCTATCGCCGTTCGAGCTGGCGCTGGAGCCGGCCCGCCTGCGCGTTGAGATTGCTCAATTGGCGCAGTTCCTCCTCGGTCATGGACAGCACGCTCTGCACGCGCGCCAAGGCGCTCGCTTCGGCGCCACGCCCCTCGGCCGGATCGGCCGCCTGCTCGGCCACGGCGCGGAACTGGTCCGCCAGCTCGCGGTATCGCCGCAGGATCGTGGCCAACGTGTTCTCGCGGCGACGGTTGATTTCCTCCAGCTCGCGCAGCAGGCCGCGCAGCCGCGCGCTTTCCTCCTCGGCTTGCCGGCTTTGCTTGTGCAGCGTGAGGTTCGTCGCCTCCAGTTGAAGCAGGCGCTCGTTGCGCGTCCTCAGCTCGTCCTGCACGGCCTCCAGGACCCGCCCTTGGCCCGCCAGCTTCTCCTTGTATTCCTCGAGCAGGGCGTCCGTCCGTCTGGATTCCTCCTGCGCCCGCCCCAGTTTCTCCTCGAGCTCCCGCAGGCGGGCTTGGCTTTCCTTCCATGCCTCCTGAGCCGAGGCAAGCTCCTCTTGCAACTTCACCAAAAGGCGCGCCTGCTCGAGGCTGGAACCCGGGGAGGGCAACGGCGCAATGCGTGGCGGCGGAGGCGTCGTCTCGCCCAGTTCGGCCAGGCGGTCGCGCAGCGCCTCGTTTTCGGCGGCAGTGCGCACGGCGCGCTCCTGAAGCTGGCGCGCAAGCTGTTCGGCAACCGCCAGCTTGCCGGAGAGTTGTGCGCAACGCCGCCACTGGAGAAACAGCAGGGCGGCGCAGGCCGCTGCGCCCGCAGCCAGGGCGACCACGATCCACCCGGAGACGCCGCGCCGAGCTAGCGTGTTCATGGCCTTTCCCTCACGGCAGTACGAAGCGGTCGCGGTAGGTGAGCGAACCGCTTTCCGTGTGGATCTGCACTTGCACGAGGCCGTCGCGCCGCGGCGGCGCCTCCAGATCCACCCGGTGCATGCGCCTCAGCCGCGTCAGCGCCGCGGCCAGCGCCTGCGGGATCTCGTGCCGGCTGCGGCAGAACTGGCTCGAGCCCCCGAGCGAAGCAGACAGTTGCATCAGCCCGGATTGGTAAGCCTCGTTGACGCGGTCGCTGCGGTAGTTCAGATGGACGATGGCGAGCGGCGTCTGGTAGGCCGTCACCTGGCGGTGCAAGCGCGCGATTTTCTCCTTGATGAGGCCTTCGGGAAAGCGGCGGCTCAGATCGTGCTGGTCGCTCCAGTTCACCACGGGATTGATGTAATCGTCGCGGTAATTGTACACGTTGGAGTCGGTCACGTACAGCAGCGCCACGCGCACCGCGCTGCGGTTCTGGATGGCGTCGGCAAGCTTGAGGGCGGCCGGAAGGCTCTCGAGCAGCCCCGCCTTTCCGCTCACCGGCAGCTCGCGGATGGCGCGCAGCACCGGCTCGCGCTCGCTGGTCGGGTCCACCAGAACCTTCAGGCCGTCCTGCGCCCGGAGGACCGCGATGTAGACATGGCCGGGCAGCGCCCGCACTTCCGCCCCGAGGGCTTCGCGGGCCAGATCGGCCAGGCTCAGCTCCTCGGTCATATCCAGCACGAGCAGCACCAGCAGGTGGTCCTCCGGCCCCAGAACGCGCACCACCCGGGCGCTGGCGCCCGCCACCGTGGCCCTCAGCTCGGCAGCGGCCAGCCCGCCCGCCTCGCCGTTGTCGCCTTCCCTCCACACGGGAACGCGCAGTAGGCGCGGGGATTGCGCTTCCAGCAGCATCGCAGCCCAGGCGAGCACCACCGCGGCGTACCTCATCGTCAAAAGCTATACCTCAAGCCCAGTTGGATGATGCGCCCGCCTCGCGACCCTATGATCCTTCCCGCGTTCACGTTGGGTGCGCTGGGCGGACCGATGACGTTGTCCGGATCCTCCCAGTTGGCGTGGTTGATGAAGTTCAGGCCCATGGCCGTGAATTCCAATGTGCGGTCCCTGCCGACCGCGAACCGCTTGGTCAGCGAAAGGTCATGGTTCTGGTTGGAAGGGTTGCGCAGGAAGGGATGCGTGCGCGAGGCGTTCCCCATGCTGAAGTCCGCAGGATGGGCGAAGGCCAGCGGGTTGAACCAAAGCTCCGGCCCCCGTTTGGCGACTCGCGGGTTGACGCCGGGCACGACGTCCACGTTCAGGGCGCTCAGCACTCCACCCGTGTTGTTGAACTGCGGCCGCAGGGCGATCGGCTCGCCGCTCGCGTACGTGGAAATGGCGCTCACCGACCAGCCTTCCACCAGGTGCCGGCGCCAGTCAGCGAATGCGAACACAGCCTTGTTGGGCCCGAACGGCAGCTCGTAAACGAAGCTGAACGAGAGAGTGTGCGGGCGGTTGTACGCCGTCAGGGACCATTCGTTGCGCCGGTTGAAGTGATCCTGGCGGCCGTAAGGCCCCGAATAATCGTCGAGCTGCTTGGAGAACTCGTAGTAAAAACTCAGCGTCAGACCGTGGGAGGCGCGCTTCTCCACCCGCAGGAAGCCGGCATCGCGATGGTACCGCCCGAGCGGCCAGGAACTGTAGACGTCGAAGCCCTTGAACTGCGGGTAGGGACGCAGGCTGCGGTGGAACTGCTCGTCGTTGAGACGGTCCCGGAAGCGAAGAGCCTCCGGGTGGATGGCGTTGGGATTGGCCGCCCAGTTGCCCACCAGCAGATCGCGGCCGCCCGAGTAGGCCGCCCCCATCGTCACCACGACCGATCCGGGGGCTTCGTGCTCCAGGCTCAACGATGCCGACTGGTAGACCGGCTGACGCCGACTGCGATCCATCAGATCGGCTACGGTGTCGTTGGCCGCATCCGGGCGCAGGTCCGGCAGCGGTCGCCCCGGCACAGGCAAGCCGGCAGCCAGCTTCACCGCTGGTTCCAGTTGCACGTTGGAGGAAATGTAAGTCGGCGTCCCGTTGTAACCCTGCGTGCCCCACTGCACCGGGTAGATCGGGATCCCCGAGTAACTCCGCGCAAACGATGCGCGCAAGACCGTCTTCGGCGCCCCGAAGGGATTCCAGGAAAAGCCCGCGCTCGGCTCCAGCTTCATGCGCACGGGCTGGAAGGAGCGGCCGTTGCCGTCCCGCCCGGCGAAAATCAGAGCGCCCTTGCGTCCATTGCCAGGGTTCGTCGCCTCCAGGTCCACCGTGGACTGCCGGTCGTACTTCTCGATGCGCGGCGTCTGCAGGTCGAAGTCGAGGCCCCAGTGAAACGTCAGGCGGTCGGAGAGCTCCCAGGCATGCCGAACGGTCGCGGTCGCGCTGCTGCCACGGAAGTACGAGGGTGACTGCACGACGCTCAACTCGGCGTATTCGGCCAGCCCCAGCAGGAAGCTGGCGAAGGCGTGCCCGGTGTTGATGATCCCGGGCAGACTGGTCAGTCCTTCACCAAAGCGGAAAGTGCCGGCGGGGTATTGCGGATAGTACGTGTTGACCTGCGACCGGGCATACCGTCCGGCGATCCGCCAGCTATGACGGCCCTGCTTGGTCGAGAAGCTTGCCGTCCACTCGTACTGGTTGCGCGCCGTTCGCGAGATCGGATACGGCCGGCCCATCGAAAGGTAGGGCTGCATGCGAAAGTTCGGGAAACCTTCGCCGCCGACGCCGGCCAGGCCCAGCTCCCGCGCGAAGTTCCGCCGCGAGGAGCCGCCCCCCGTGGACGCGTTGCTGGAAACTTCCATGCCGATGCTGTTCACGCTGCGTGGCGAAATCGTCAACACATGCTCGAGCGAGGCGCGCCGGTTCTGGAATTCACGCTCGGGCTGGGCCGGATTGGCGGCTGTGGGAAACCAGGGCGCCGGTCCCTGGAATCCGTTGGAAATCGAGGTGTTCGCCGTCAAGCGGTGGTTCTCCGCCGGCGCGTGGTCCAGCCGCAGGATCACGCCGTCGGCCGTGTTGGTTTCCGGCGTGTGGATGAAGTAGTTGTTCCGGAAAAATGGGCCGACGGAGGCGTTCGGTGCCGGGTAATGGACGAGGGCGCGTTGGGCGACCGGATCCAGGCGCGTCGCCGGAATGCGATTCCCGGGAAACGGGTCCCGCAGGTGCTCGAGATTGTCCCGGCTCACCGGCCGGCTGCGGTCGAAGGCCGGGTTGGAGCGCGTGCTGGCAGGATCGTAAATGGGCAAGGGATTGCCCGCCTGGTCCACGGTTTGCGACCAATCGCCCGTGCGTTCCGGCATGGTGGGTATGGTGCGCAGCAACGAGCGCGCGATGCGCTCGCGCATCCCCTCGTAGGAAACCGAGAAGTACGTCCGCCGTGCGCCGTCGTAAAGGCGTGGAACGATCAAGGGACCGGTCAGATTGAAACCGAATTGGTTGCGGCGGAGCATGGACTTGGTGCCGCCCCGCTGGCGAACCTCGTGCGGCACGGCGTCCAGCGCGTCGTTGCGGAAGTTCTCGAACAGACGGCCATGAAACCTCGGACGGGCCGGGCTGCGCTGCGCCGCGGTGCGCTCTGCCCGCAGCCCCAGAAGACGTGACTGCGTGCGAAACTCCTCGATCGCCTTTTCGATTTCGCTGCGCCCGGCCGTCTGCTGCGCCATCTGTTGCGCCAGCGCCGCCGCAGCCACGCACAGGGCGCCGATGGCGACCTTCATCACTCCAAGTGTAACCTGTCAGCAGGGCGTGACCACGCCTGCGCGCCGCCGGTTCCCACCGCGGCCAGCCAGGGAGAACTTCATGAAACTGAGGGAAATTGCCGATTATCTCGGTTGCGAGCTCGTGGGCGATGGCGAGATCGAAATCACCGGTGTGGCCGGTATCGAGCAGGCCGGCCCTTCCGAGCTCACCTTCCTCGCCAACCCCAAATACGCCCCCAAGGTGCGACGAACACGCGCCGCCGCCATCCTCGTCTCCGAACCCGTGCGCGATCATCCCATCGTCAGCCTGGTCTCCCGGAACCCCTATCTGGATTTCGCCCGCGCCCTCGAGCTGTTCTACCGGCCGCCGCAGCCCGCCCCCGGCATCCACCCGCTGGCCTGGATTGCGCCTTCGGCACGGATCGGCGAGAACAGCTACGTGGGCCCCTTCGCCGTCATCGAGGAGGACGTGGTGATCGGACGCAATGCTCGCATCTATCCCCACGTCGTCATCTACCGCGGCGCGCGCATCGGCGACGATTTCTGCGCGCACTCGCACGCCGTCGTCCGCGAGTTCTGCCGCATCGGCCACCGCGTCACCCTCGGCAACGGCGTCGTCGTCGGCGGAGACGGCTTCGGCTTCGCCCACCGCGCCGACGGAACGCACTACAAGATCGTCCAGTCGGGCATCACCGTCATCGAGGACGACGTCGAAATCCAGTCCCTGTGCTCGATCGATCGCGCTACCGTGGGCGAGACGCGCATCCAACGGGGAGCCAAGATCGACAGCCTGGTGCAGGTCGGCCATGCCTGCGTCGTCGGCGAGAACGCTCTCCTCTGCGCCCAGGTGGGACTGGCCGGCAGCACCGTGCTCGAGCGCAACGTCGTCATGGCCGGACAATCCGGCGCCGCCGGCCACCTCACCATCCATGCCGGAGCTGTGGTTTACGCGCAGGCCGGCGTCGGCGGCGATGTGCCCGCCGGCGCCGCCGTAGCGGGCTCGCCCGCCTTCGACGCCGCGCAATGGCGACGGGCCGTGACCGCCTTTCCCAAGTTGCCGGAACTGCTCAGGACGGTGCGAGAATTGAAAAAAAGAGTCGAGGAGTTGGAGAAAATCCTGGCTGGCTCGGGCGCGCAGCCCACCCGAGGAGAGTGAGATGCCGCGATTGCACAAGCCCTGCGACCACAA
>JANXAE010000114.1 GCA_025062235.1 Bryobacteraceae bacterium | reverse complement strand
TGCGCGCCATCCAGAGACGGTATTCGCGGCTGGCGGTGCGGGTGAGCTCGCGCCGCTGGATCGGTCGGATGTTCGTGTAAACCAGCACGGCCGCCGCCCCGTCGGGGGTGCGCCCGAAACAGACCACCTCGTCGCGGAAATCACCCGCCAAGTCCGCGACCATGGGACAACTGCCCTCGCCGGAGTTGGGGCCCGGCTCGGCGAGCGGAGTCAGGCCCCTGCCATCGAAACGCGCCAACTCGCGGCCGCTGGCCCGCATCAGATCGCGCACGCGCCCGCCCGTCCAATTGACCGGCCGCCACCCGGGCGGAAACTTCTCCACCAGCACCTTGCCGTCTGCGGCGAACAACACAACGTCCTTGTTGTCGTGCCCGTCGCGGTTCGCTAGCAGCTCCATGCCGGGCGAGCCTTCCCAAATGTCGGCCGCCCACCCGACGTGGCCGTGCGTCCAGCGCGGATCGTCCTCGCGGTTGACCTTCCAGATGAGCTTGCCCGTCGCTGCGTCCACCACGTAGACGCCTGCGTGCGTGCTGGATTCCACCACGTAGTAAACCTGCCGGCCCGGCAGGCCGGGCAGAATGTGCTTGATCGCGACGATATCCGGGTGGCCGCGGTAAAGCGCCCAGCGCAGCTTCCCGTCGGGGTTGAGCAGCATGGTGCCGTTGAAGACCTCGTCCCGCCCGTCGCCGTCCACGTCGGCGATGTCCACGTGGTGGGATCCCGAGCCGTTCGTCTCGGCGAAGCTCCGGTACGTCCACAGCTTCCTCAGCTCGGCGTCGTAGGCATCGAGCACTTCGTTCTCGTAAAGACCCGTTTGCGTGACGATGGCCGGGCGCTTGCCATCGAGGTAGGCCACGGACATGTGGATGCGCGTCGAGGACCGCGAGAAATCGGAGACCATCGGCGTCCACGGCGTCTTCCGGCGCACCCGGCCGCTCATGCCATCGAGCACGGCGAGATAGGTTTCCTCGCCTTCTTGCAAACGGCAAATGACCTCGGCCTTGCCGTCCTCGTCGAGGTCCCACACGACCACGGGAACGTTGTTCGCGTTGCCGAAGCACCGATCGTGGCGCACCAGCGGCCGTCTCCAGAGGCTGCGTCCGTAACTGGTGAAAGCTTCCAGTTCGACGGGAACGCCCGGGTCGCGCGACATCTCCCGGATGCCGTTGTCCAGCCGAAGCACGGCATCGAGCACCCCGTCGCCGTCCAGATCGCCGAACACAGGTAGGAATCCGCCCTGCTGCACGGTGGGCTGGAACACCGCCACCAGGCCGCCGGGATGGAAGTTGAACTCGGAGACCGTCCTGGGTTCGCCGCCCGGCGCGGCCATCTGGACGGTCATCTTCATGCCGCCGGCCGGAGCCGGCGCCGCAGGATCCACGCCAGCCCACTCCGAGGGCGGTCCTTCGCTTCCGTCCGCCGCCACTGCGCGCACGCGGTAGTAGAGCCGGGGGAATTTGGGCGGGTTCGAATCCACGAAATTGGTCGAGTCGCGCACGGGCCTCAAGCTGATGCGCTCGCCAGCGACGTCGCGCCTTGTCGCACGGTAGACGTGGAAGCCCGCGTCGGGTGCGTCCTGCGGAAGCAGCTGCCAACCCACGTAAATGGCCCCGCCGTCCGCGGGCAACGCGATCACGCGGCGCGGCTGGCGCTGGAAGTGAGTGGCGCCAGACGGTTCTCGCACCAGCCGGAAGCCGAGATCCGGATGCCGGACGCCCGCCGAGGCTCCACCGCGCACGCCGCATTGCAAGTAATACTCGCCCCGGGCCCAAGAGCCGCCCGCGATGGCGCCCTCTTCGTTTTCGGGGTTCTCGATGCGGTACTTGAAGCGCGCCGTGGCGGGATCAGGATAGGTGTCCACCATCTGCCAGACGTTGCCCGCCATGTCGTAAAGCCCCCACGCGTTGGGCGGATAGCTCTTGACCGGCTTCAGGTAGCGCCGCCACTCGGCAAAGCTGCGGTCGCCGCGTGCGTCGTAGTTGGCCCGGCTCTCGTCGGGCCTGGCATCCCCCCAGGGGTAACGCGCCTGGGGCGAGCCTGCACGCGCCGCGTATTCGAACTCGGCGGCGGTGGGCAGACGGTAGATCCGTTTCTCTTTCCGCGAGAGCCACCGGGCGTAGGCCCATGCGTCGCTGCGATTGACGAAGACCACAGGGTGGTTCTCGAAGCCCGCCGGCGGCCGACCGCGTTCCCAGTGCAGCGGCGCGGGATGGCCCGTCTCCTCGACGAAGGTGCGGTACTCGGCGTTGGTCACCGGGTGCACCGCGATCTCGAAATCGTCCAGCCGCGACATGGGCTGGCCAGGTCGGGACAGGCCGCCGCGCACCAGTACATAGTCGGCGGCCACCGCGGGCATCAGCGTCAAGACCAGCGGAAGCGCGAAGCGCATTGCCGACTCCCGCCCTCGATTGTAGTGCGCCAAGCAAGGCGGCAGGCCGGCTGGCTCCCAATTCGGACCTGGGCGGGTGAAATTGCCGGCGGCGTGGTATATTCGTTACGGTCCATTTCGCCCGTCGCCATCGAGCACGGGCGGCAGGGTGAGTTCCTGCCAGCGGTCCTGAGCTTGCGGGACGGGGAGCACGAAGTTGTGCGGCATTGCCGGATACACGCACTACCGCCGCGCCTGCGATCCCGAACGGATACGCAGCGCGACGCTCGAACTGTTGCACCGCGGACCGGACCAGCAGGGCTTCTACGAATCGGCCACGGTTTCGCTGGGCGCGGCGCGGCTGAAGATCGTGGATCTCCAAGGGGGCGACCAGCCGGTGATGAGCGAACGCCCGCCTGCGGTGGTGGTCTACAACGGTGAGATCTACAACCATGCCGAGCTGCGCCGCCAGCTCGAGCAGCTGGGCCACCGCTTTCGCAGCCGGTGCGACACCGAAGTGCTGCTGCGTGCGTTTCTGCAATGGGATACGGCCTGCTTCGAGCGCCTGCGCGGCATGTTCGCCGCCGCCATCTGGCTGGAGCGCGACCGTCGCCTCGTGCTCGTGCGCGACCGGTTGGGCATCAAACCGCTCTACTACCACGTACGCGGGCCCGATCTGTACTTCGGCTCCGAGCTCAAGGCCGTCTTTGCGCATCCCGAGATCGAGCGCCGGCTCGATCTGGAAGGCCTCGACCATTACCTGACCTTCAACTACGTCCCCTGTCCGTACACGCTGGTGGAGGGCATCCGCAAGCTGCCGCCCGGCTGCTGGCTGGAGTGGCGCGAAGGCCGGATCCGGCTGGAACGTTACTGGCAGCTCGAATTCCGGCCCGTACGAAGGTCGCTCGGCGAGGCCTGCGAAGAGCTCGACGCGCTGCTCCGCGAGGCGGTGCGCGAGCACCTGATCTCGGACGTGCCGCTGGGCGTCTGGGCCTCGGGGGGCCTGGATTCCTCGACCATCCTTCATTACGCCAGCGAGCTCTCCGGCAGGCCGCTCAAGACCTTCTCGATTTCCTTCCGCGGGCGCCGCTTCGACGAATCGCGCTACTTCCGCGAGGTGGCGGCCCGCTACCGGACGGAGCACGCCGAGCTGGACCTGAACGAAAGCTTGGATCTGGCCAGCGCCATCGAGCGGATGGTGTGGCATTCGGACGAACCCAGCGCCGACGCAGGCGCCGTGCCCGTGTGGTTCCTGTCGGAACTGAGCCGCCGCTCGGTGACGGTAGCTTTGAGCGGGGAAGGCGCCGATGAGCTTTTCGGCGGCTACGTCACGTACCTGGCCGACGGCTGGGCACGCAGGCTGCGCTGGCTGCCCCGCGCAGCGCGCCGCCTCGCTTTGCACCTGCTGGCCGCCTGGCCGGTCTCCGACGACAAGATCAGCCTCGAGTACAAGCTGAAGCGCTTCGTGGCCGGCTCGCTGCTCGATCCGGGCGCTGCCCACTGCTACTGGAACGGAGCCTTCAGTCCCCGCGAGAAGACAGCCTTCTACCGCGGTCCTCGCGCAGCGCCGCTGCGCGTGGCCGTACCGGAGCTGGCGCGGCGCATCGGCTACCTCAACCAATTCCTGCTTTTCGATCAGCTCCACTACCTGCCCGACGACATTCTTTACAAAGTGGACCGCATGAGCATGGCGCATTCGCTCGAGGTGCGCCCGGCCTTCCTCGACCACCGCATCGTCGAGTTCGCCGCCTCCCTGCCCGAGGACTTCAAGATCCGACGGGGACGGCTGAAGTACGTGCTGCGGGAGTTGATGAAAGATCGCCTTCCGCCGGTGGTGATCCACCGCGCCAAGGAGGGTCTCGACATTCCCGCACACCAGTGGTTGCGCACGGTGCTGCGCCCGCTGTTGCTCGACACGCTGACCCCCGCGGCCGTCCGTGACACCGGGCTGTTCGTTCCCGCCGCCGTCGAGGCCATGGTGCGCCGTCACCTGGAACGCCGTGCTAACCTCGGATTTCAGCTATGGGGTCTGCTGATCCTGTTTCTCTGGGCACGGAAGTTCCGCATCCAGACGCCCGGCAGGTCGGTGCGGGAGCCCGTCCCGCTCGCGGTTGGATCGTCGGCGCGCTTGCCTGCCTGATCTTTTTCGGCACCATCTTCAGCCCGCCCTCGCTGATGGACGACGTGGATGCGGTCCAGGCGCAGATCGCCCGCAACATGCTGGAGTCGGGCGACTGGGTCACGGCCCGGCTGAACGGTGTCAAGTATCTGGAAAAGGCCCCGTTGAAGTACTGGCTGATCGCCTGTTCGTTCCTGATCTTCGGGGTGCACGATTGGGCAGCGCGCCTTCCGATCGCACTTTCTGCGGTGTTGCTCTGCTGGCTGGTCTACCGCATCGGCCTATGGGCCTTTTCGCCTGCCGCGGGCTTGTGGGCCGGGCTGGCGCTGGCCACCTGCGTCGGTCTGTTCCTTTTCACCCGCGTTCTGATCCCCGACGTGATGCTTACGCTGGCGGTGACGCTGACGCTGTGGGCGCTGCTGCGTGCGCTCGAACCAGAGGAGGCGCGCCCGCGCTTGTGGGCCGCCGTGGCCGCCGCCGGGATGGCCGCCGGCGTGCTGCTCAAGGGCCTGATCGGCGTTGTCATCCCCGCCGGCACCATGATCCTTTACCTTGCGCTGTGCGGCAAGCTCGCCGATCGGGCGACGTGGGGAAGGCTGCGGCCTTTCTCGGGCGCGCTGATCTTCCTGGCGATCGCCGCCCCTTGGCACGTGCTCGCCATCCTGCGCAACCCCCCATACTTCGATTTCACCCTGAGCGCACAGCCCTTCCGGTACCGTGGCTTCTTCTGGTTCTACTTCATCAACGAGCACGTCCTCCGTTTCCTCGATCTGCGCCACCCCCGCGATTACAACACGGTGCCCCGGCTCGCCTTCTGGCTCCTGCACCTGGTCTGGTTGTTCCCCTGGAGCGTCTACCTGCCCGCGGCGGCGCGGCTGGATTTCCGGCCCGCGCATCGCGCGGGCCGCACGCGCCTGCTGTGTCTGAGCTGGGTGGGCTTCGTGCTGCTATTCTTCACCTTCTCCACCACGCAAGAGTACTACTCCATGCCTGCCTACCCCGCGCTGGCCCTGCTGGCCGGGGCGGCCATCGCGCAGGGCGGCCGCTGGGTGGAGCTGGCCACGCGGGTGGCTGGGGCGATCTGTGCAGCCGCCGCCACCAGCTGCCTCGCCCTGCTCTTGCTGGTGCGCAATCTGCCCACCCCGGGCGACATTTCCGCCGCCCTCCGGCAGAATCCCGAGCTCTATACCTTTTCGCTCGGCCATATGGCTGACCTGACGCTGCCCTCGTTCGCCTACCTGCGGCTACCTTTGGCGGTGGCGGCAGCGGCATTCGCGGCGGGCGCCGCCGGCGCGCTCTGGCTGCGGGTCCCGCGCGCGCCTGCCGCCCTGGCCGCAATGATGGTCCTGTTCGCACACGCCGCGCGACTGGCGATGATCGTTTTCGACCCGTACCTGTCCTCGCGCCCCCTGGCCGAGGCGCTCGAGCGCTCGCCGCCGGGCGAACTCATCGCCAGCGATCAATACTACGCCTACTCGTCCGTCTTCTTCTACGCGAACCGGCGCGGCTGGCTGTGGGACGGGCGCGTCACCAACCTCGAATACGGTTCCCTGGCGCCGGACGCGCCGGATGTCTTTCTGGACGATGCCCGCTTCGCTCAGCTCTGGCGCAGCGGGCGCCGCTGCTATGTGCTCGTGGCGGGCCCCTGGCTCGAGCGCCTGGAGCGGGTGGCCGGGCGCGAGTCGCTGCGCCTGGTCGCCTCGGCGGGGGGGAAGCATCTTTACACCAACGATGCGGGTCACGATTGACGCCAGTCCCTTGCTTGTGCGCAGCGCGGGCGTGAAGAACTACCTCCACTACTGGATTCGCGCGCTGCGAGAGCTGGCCGGGGCTGACGCGGTGCGCACCTTCCCCCTGAACCTCCGGTTTGAAACGCTCGTTCACGAGGGCTCGATGGCCGGGCCGCTGGCGTCCCTGGCCGGTTTGGCGCGCCTCCATGCGGTGAATCATTTGGGACTGCCCCTGGTGGACGGCCCGGGAGAGCCGCCAGAAGTCTTCCACGCCTCGTGGTTGCTGCACCGGCCTCCGCGGCGCGCCCGGCTCACCGCCACACTGTACGATCTCACCTGCTGGTTGCTGCCCGCGATGCACACCCGGGCGAACGTGGCCGCGGCCCGTTCCTTCGCCGACGGCATGTTGCGCCGCGCCCGCGGCCTGATCGCTATTTCCCGCCACACGCGGGACGACGCCGTTCGCGTGCTGGGACTCGATGCCGCGAGGATCGAGGTGATATGGCCCGGCGTGCCGCAAGCCTTCTTCGACGTTACCCCGCGCCAGATTGCAGGGGCGCGCGAGCGGTACGGGTTGGTGCGACCCTACGTGCTGTTCGTGGGCACCATCGAGCCCAGGAAGAACGTGGCGCGCCTTCTGGACGCGTGGGAGGGCCTGCGCACGGATCTGCGCACCGAATTCGAACTGGTGCTGGCCGGGCCCACCGGATGGGCCGAGCCGGCGCTGCTCGCCCGCCTGCGCCGCGGCGTCACGGGAGTGCGTTACCTGGGCTACGTGCCCGAGGCCGATCTGCCGGCGCTGACGGCTGGCGCCACGGTGTTCGCCTACCCGTCCCTCTATGAAGGGTTCGGCTTGCCGGTAGCCCAGGCCATGGCGGCGGGTACGCCCGTGGTGACTTCGGCCGTCTCCTCCCTGCCGGAAATCGGGGGCGAGGCTGTCATGCTCTCGGATCCTGCCAGCGTCTCGGACCTGCGGGCGGGTCTCGAGCGACTGCTGGAATCCGAGTCCCTCCGCCAACGCCTGGCCGAGGCGGGACGTCGCCGCGCCGAGCTGTTCCGCTGGGAGCGTGCGGCCCGCGAAAGCCTGAAGTTCTTCGAGCGAATCGCCGGAGAGTGAGGAGAGCGTGCGATGGGAGTGCTGGACCTGTTCCGACTGGACGGCAAGATCGCGCTCGTGACCGGTTGCCGCCGGGGGCTGGGCAGGGCGATGGCTGTGGCGCTGGCCGAAGCGGGCGCAGACATCATCGGCGTCAGCCGCTCGCTCGAGGCGGAAGGCAGCGAGGTGGAGCGCGAGGTGCGCGCGCGGGGCCGCCGCTTCCGGGCTTACCGCGCTGACTTCCGCGACCGCAGCTCGCTCTACAACTTTCTCCGGCAGTTGATGGCGGAATTTGCCGTCGTGGACATCCTGGTCAACAACGCGGGGACGATCCTGCGAGCCCCAGCCGCCGAGCATCCCGATCCGTACTGGGACGAGGTGATCGAAACCAACCTCACTGCCCAGTGGATCCTGGCGCGGGAGCTGGGCCGGCGAATGGTGGAGCGGGGCGCCGGCAAGATCATCTTCACGGCGTCGCTGCTGTCCTTCCAAGGCGGCATCACGGTGCCGGGCTACGCGGCCAGCAAGGGCGCGATCGCGCAACTGGTGAAGGCGCTGGCCAACGAGTGGGCCGCGCACGGAGTGCAGGTGAACGCCATCGCGCCCGGCTACATGGAGACGGACAACACGGCAGCGCTGCGAGCCGACCCGGTGAGGTATCCGGCCATCCTTTCCCGCATCCCGGCGGGCCGCTGGGGACGACCCGAGGATGTCATGGGGGCCGTGGTCTTCCTGGCCTCCGCCGCTTCCGATTACGTGAATGGCGCGATTCTGCCGGTGGACGGGGGTTGGCTCGGAAGGTAGTCCGCGCGGGGAAGCGGCCGCGGCCGCATGTTACAATTTCTGATTAATGGCTCCCGAGTTGAAGCTGGCGATCCGGCTCCAGGAGCTTGACACCCGGATCGAGGAGCTGCGGCGGGAGATCGTCGCCCTGCCCAAGCACATCGCCGAGATCGAACGGGCGCTCGAGGGGCACGTGCGCAAGGTGGAGGCCGACCGTGCGGCCCTGGCCGCGAATCAGCGCGACCGCCGACACCTTGAACTGGAGGTCCAGTCCGAAGAGCAGAGACTGGCCCGCCTGAAAGACCAGAGCATGCAAGCGAAAACCAACGAACAGCTCTGGGCGTTCCAGCACGAAATCCAGTACGTAGAAACCAAGATCCGCCAGCTCGAGGATCGCATTCTGGATCTGATGGCGGAATCGGAACGGCTGGAGCAGAATTTGAAGGCCGCCGAAGCGGCGCTGGCTGCCGAGCGCAAGCAGGTGGAAGCGGAAAAGGAACAGGCGCGACAGCGATCCGAGCAGGACCGCAAGCTGCTCGAGGAGCTGGCCCGCGAGCGCCAGCAGACGGCGGCGTCGCTCCCGCCCGCCCTCTACAAGGCCTACGAGCGGATCCGCAAGCTGCGCAAGGGGGTCGCCGTGGCCGAGGTGGTGGACGGGCGGTGCACCGCCTGCCACGTCGTGTTGCGCTTGCAGTTCTACCAGGACGTGCGCCGCGGCGAGCAGGTGATGTTCTGCGAGAGCTGCGGCCGAATCCTGTATTACAATCCCCCAGAGAGCCTCGAAGAAATGGATCCGGACGAAGCCCAGCAGGCGCGCAGCATGCGGGCCGGTCCCTGAAGGCTTGGCGATGCTGGCCGCGGCCACGGCTCCGGCGTCTGGATCGCGGCGAGCCAGGTGATCTCAGGAGATGGGTGTGAAGGTCTACGAGGGAAAAGACGTTCGCAATGTCGCTCTGATCGGTCATGGCCACAGCGGCAAGACCTCGCTGGCGGCAGGCATGCTCTACGCGGTCGGCACAACCAACCGGTTGACGCGCGTGGACGAGGGCAATACCATTACGGACTTCGATGACGAGGAGATCCAGCGCAAGGTGACCATTTCCACCGCGCTGGCCTTCGCCGAGTGGCGCAGGGTCAAGATCAATCTCCTGGACACGCCGGGCTTCAACACCTTCCTCAACGATACGCGCCTGTCGCTGGTGGCGGCCGACTCGGCCTTGCTGCTGGTGGACGGGATCGCGGGGGTGGAGGTCGTCACCGAGAAATTCTGGGAATACGCCGGCCACCACAATCTGCCCCTGGCGCTCGTCATCAACAAGCTGGACCGCGAGAACTCCAGCTTCGAACGGGCGCTCGAAAGCATTCACGCCAACTTCGGGCGCGCGGCGGTCCCCATCCAGATTCCCATCGGCCAGGAACGTGATTTCCGGGGCGTGGTGGACCTGATTTCCATGAAGGCCTGTGTCTACGAGCCCGTCGCCTACGGCAATGGAACCGAGGGC
>JANXAE010000113.1 GCA_025062235.1 Bryobacteraceae bacterium | reverse complement strand
CCCGTGCTGCGGGCGACCGGGAAGAGCGCACTTTGGCCGCCTTCGCCAGCCGCCATGCAAGTGTGCCGGGGCTGGCGCCTGTTCCCTGTCGTCGAATATCGCAACGGTTTCCCCTTTTCCGCCCTGAACGCCGCGCAGGAGTACGCAGAGCCCCCCAACCGCCGCCGTTTCCCCAACTTTTTCTCGCTGGACCTGCGCCTGGCCAAGGACATTCCCGCCGGCGGCCGTCGTCTGGCGCGGATCTCTTTCAGCGTCTTCAACCTTACCAACCATTTCAACCCGGACAGCGTGCGCTGGAACGTCGCCGATCCGCAGTTCGGAGAGTTCCTGGGCCACCGGCGCCGGCGTCACCGCGTGGATTTCGACATCTTCTTCTGAGCCCGCGGTCCGGTTGTCTGCCGCGGGCCTGTGCCAGAATGAAAGATGTGACCGGTCACGAAATCCGCCAGCAGTTTCTCGATTTCTTCGCCGAGCGCGGGCACCGGATCGTGCGTTCCTCCTCGCTGGTGCCGGCCAACGATCCGACGCTGCTGTTCACCAACGCCGGCATGAACCAGTTCAAGGATGTCTTCCTGGGCCTGGAGCGCAGGGAGTATACGCGCGCGGCCTCCGCGCAGAAGTGCGTCCGCGCGGGCGGCAAGCACAACGACCTCGAGAACGTAGGTTATACCCGGCGTCACCACACCTTCTTCGAGATGCTGGGCAACTTCAGCTTCGGCGACTACTTCAAGGCCGAAGCGATCGAATTCGCGTGGGACCTGGTCACCAAGCATTACGGCCTTCCCAGGGATCGCATTTACATCACGGTCTTCCGGGATGACGACGAGGCGGCCGAACTCTGGCACAGGATCGCGGGCGTGCCGCGCGAGCGCATCTTCCGCGGCGACGAGAAGGACAATTTCTGGCAGATGGGAGAGACCGGGCCCTGCGGTCCCTGCTCGGAGATCCACTATGACCTGGGCCCCGGAACGTCCGAGATCCCGGGCCAGGACCCGCCTTTCCCTTCCGACTCGGGGCGTTACGTCGAGATCTGGAACCTGGTCTTCATGCAGTACAACCGTTCGACGGATGGAACCCTGACGCCACTGCCCAAACCGTCCATTGACACCGGTATGGGCCTGGAACGCCTGGCGGCAGTACTGCAAGGCAAGCTCTCGAACTTCGACACCGATTTGATCCGCCCCGTCATTGACGCAGCCGCCCGGCGCTTCGGCGTGGCCTACGGGGAAGACCCGCGCACCGACGTGGTCCTGCGCATCGTGGCTGACCACGCCCGCGCCGCAGCCTTCCTCATCCACGATGGCGTGATCCCCTCCAACGACGGGCGCGGCTACGTGTTGCGCAAGATCATGCGCCGAGCCATGCGACACGCGCGCCGCATCGGCATCGAAGAGCCCTTCCTGTTCGAGCTGACCGGAGTGGTGGCCGAGCTGATGCGTCCCGCCTACCCCGAGCTGATGGAGAGCGTGCCGCGCGTGGCCCGCATCGTGCGTGACGAAGAACACCGCTACGCCACCACCTTCGCGGTGGCCGAGCGGGTCTTTCACGACGAGGCCAGGGCGGCCGCGCACGGCGTGCTTCCCGGCCACGTCGCGTTCAAGCTGTACGACACCTACGGCTTGCCGCTCGACGAGCAGGAGGAAATGGCGCGCGAGTACGGCCTCGTGGTGGACCGCGAGGGCTTCGAACGCGAAATGCAGCGGCAGCGCGAGCGCGCCCGGGCGAGCTGGAAGGGAGCCGAGAAGGCTGTCATCGCGCCGGTCTGGCAGGAGTTGCTGGCGCGGGGGCGCACCGAATTCCTGGGTTACGACACGCTGGAAGCGGTGGGGAACATAGCCGGGCTGGTCGTCGAACAACAACCCAGGCAGAAGCTCGAACCCGGCGAGCGGGCGGAGGTCGTGCTCGACCGCACGCCTTTTTACGCCGAGGGTGGCGGGCAGGTGGGCGACCGCGGGCTCTTCCTCGACCCGGCTACGGAGGAGAAGCTGGCGGAAGTCGAACACACCTACGCCCCGCTGCCGGGACTGACGGCCCATCGCATCCGCGCCGTGGCGCCGCTCGCAGTCGGGCAGGCGGTCCGCGCGCGGGTGGATACGGAGCCGCGGCTGGCCACCATGCGCAACCACACCGCCACGCACCTGCTGCACGCCGCGCTGCGGCAGGTTCTGGGACCGCATGTCAAGCAGGCGGGCAGCGTGGTCGAGCCCGAGCGGCTGCGTTTCGACTTCACTCACTACGCGGCGATGGACGAGGCCGAGCTGGAAGAAGTCGAGCGACTGGTCAATCGCCGCATCCTGGAAAACCTGCCCGTCGAGGCCGAGATCATGGAGCTCGAGCAGGCGCTGGCCGCCGGCGCCATGGCCCTGTTCGGCGAGAAGTACGGCGAGCGCGTGCGCGTAGTCACGGTGCCTGGCTTCAGCCGCGAGCTCTGCGGTGGTACGCACGTCAGGCGCACGGGCGACATCGGCTCGATGAAAATCGTCTACGAAAGCTCGATCGCGGCAGGGGTGCGCCGCATCGAAGCCGTCACCGGCGAGGGTGCCTGGAGGCGCTTCCGCTGGACGGAGAACGCGCTCGCGAGGATGGCAGGGCTGCTGCGTGTCTCCCCGGAGGAAGCCACAGCGCAACTGGAGAAACTCCTGGCCGAGCACAAGGCCCTGGAAAAGCAGCTCGAGCATCTGAAGACGCGGGTGGCGCAAGCGGAAACCGAGCGGTTGCGCGAGCAGGCGGTTCCGGTGAAATCCCTGCGCGTGGTGGCGGCGCCGGTCAGCGCGATGGACCGTTCCCAACTGCGTTCGCTTGCCGATTCCCTGCGCAACCAGGGGGTGGATGTGGTCGTGCTCGCGGCGCCCGGCGGCGAGATGGTGGCGGCGGTGCGCAAGGAGCTGGCCGGCAGGATTCACGCCGGCAAGCTCATCCAAGCCACCGGGGCGCGGGGAGGCGGCAGGCCGGACTTGGCCGAGGGCGGACTGAAGGACCCGCAGGCCCTGGAGCAGGCCTTGCGGCGGGTCGTCCCTGCCGTCGAGGCGTCGCTGTGAAAACGGCGGCCATCGTCGTAGGGGCCGGGCCCACGGGCCTGGCCTGCGCCATCGAACTGAAACGCGCCGGAGTCGAAGCCCTGGTGCTGGAGAAAGGCTGCCTGCTGAACTCCATCTACAATTACCCCACCCACATGACGTTTTTCACAACGCCCGAGCTGCTCGAGATCGGCGGGATCCCTTTTACGTGCGCGGGCGAGAAGCCGACCCGGCTGGAAGCGCTCAAGTACTATCGGGGCGTGGCGCGGCATTATGAGCTGCGCGTGCGCCAGTACGAACGTGTGGAGGAAATTCAGGGCGAGGATGGCGATTTCCGCGTCCTCACCGCCGATCTCTGGGGCCGCTGCCATGCTTATTCCGCGCGCAAGGTCGTGCTGGCGACGGGTTACTACGACCGTCCCAACCTGCTGAACGTTCCCGGCGAGGAGTTACCCAAGGTAAGTCACTACTACAAGGAGCCGCACCCCTATTTCGACACGGACGTAGCGGTCATCGGCGGACGGAACTCGGCCGCGATCGCATCGCTCGAACTTTACCGGGCGGGCGCCCGGGTTACCCTGATCCATCGTGGCGAAACCCTGTCGGACCACATCAAGTACTGGATCCGGCCGGATCTGGAGAACAGGATCCGCAACGGCGAGATCCGCGCCTACTTCCGCTCGCACGTGCTCGAAATCCTGCCCGAGGAAATCGTGGTGCAGACGCCCCAGGGCGTGATCCGGCTCGAAAACGATTTCGTGCTGGCCATGACCGGCTACCATCCGGACACGGCGTTTCTGGCAGCCTTGGGCATCCGGTTCGATCCCGCCACCGGCAGGCCGTGGACCAACCCGGAGACGCTGGAAAGCGCGCGGCCAGGCATCTATCTGGCCGGCGTGGTCGTTGCGGGCGTGCACACCAACGAGATCTTCATCGAGAACGGACGGCATCACGCTCACTGCATCGCACGGGACATCGCGGCCAGGCTCGGCCTCAGTTCCAGTTGAGGATCCGCAGGGCGTTGCCGCGGTAGAGTTTCTCCAAGGTTTCCCCCGAGAGCTCCAACCCGTAATAGCGCCACCAGATGCGCCCGGGCATGTATTCGTCGGGGGTTTCGAGCAACCGCCACCACATCCGGTACATGTGCGTTTCGCGGCCCATGTCGGTGCCAAAGAGCACGCGGTCACTGTAATTCTCGAGAAAGCGGCGGGCGAAGCGGGGCTGGCGGCCGAGCTCGTAGTCGCGGGCCGAGATGTCCACGAAGAGATTGGGGAACCGATCCAGCGCTCGGGCCAACGAGGCCAGGTCATTGCCCTGATTGCTCAAGTGGCAGAGGATGAACGTCGTCTGCGGATGCCGGGCCAGCAGGCGGTCACGGCGCGCCAGCAGTTCCTCGTAACTGAGGCCATCCTTGCCATAGACGTTGAAGTGCTGAAAATCGGGCGTCCGCTCCTGCGTGGGCCCGAGCGGACGCCAACAGGAGGGGTGGTCGGCGACGTGCAAGTTCACCGGGAGCTTGAGCTCCGCGCACTTGCGCCACAAGGGATCCAGACGCGGATCGTCCAAATGCAGCCGCTTCCCCGGGGGCCGGGTCTCCTCCTGCAATCCGAAACCTTTGTCGGTCAATTCCCCGACGCCCCGCGCCCCCATGCGATAACAACGTTCGAGCTCGCGCACCACGCGCTCGGGATAGTCCGGTGCCTCGATGTCGCGCGTGACGATCGAGCACCAGAGCTGGAAGCGGTGCGGATAGCGCTTCAGGTAGAGTTCGACCTGCCGGGCAAATTCCTCGCCGATAGCGCCGGTGAGAACGATGGACTTCTCGACGCCGACTTCGTCCATCACGCGGACCCACTGATCCACGTCAGCCGCCGTACGAATCTCGTTCATGAAGGTGTGGGTGTGCACGTCAATGACGGGGAAGCGAGCCTTCTCGACGCGCGTCTCGGGCACGACGAGGGAGGATTCCGGCCGGTAGTCCTTGAGCAGGACCGCATCCATCGGACCGGGCTGAACCTTCACTCCGTACTTGACGGTCTGCTGCGGCTGCACGGAGACAACCGCCGCAAGTCCCAACAGACAGGCGAGGCAGCGCCGCATAGCTCCGATGGTATCATTCGTTATCCCGGAGGAGAAACTCATGCTGACCCGGCGAGAATTCCACCGTGCGGCGGTGGCGGCCCTTCCTGTCGGACTGCTCTCGGCCCCGGCCGACTCCCGCATCCGCGGCGTCCCGATCGGGGTACAAAGCTATAGCTTCCGCGATCGTTCGTTGGACGAGGCCATCGCGGCCATGAGAGAAATCGGCCTCACCTACTGCGAACTCTGGCAGGGACACCTGGAGCCGCGCAAGGTTCCGCGCGAAGAGCTGCGCAAGTGGCGGCTGCAAACGCCGTTGAGCTTCTTCGAGGAAGTCCGCGAAAAGTTCCGCAAGGCGGGCATCACGCTCTGTGCTTACAGCTACGGGTTCCGCCAGGATTTCACCGACGACGAGATCGTGCGGGGCTTCGAGATGGCGCGCGCGCTGGGCGTGCACCTGATCACTTCCTCGGCGAACGTGAGCGTCGCCAAACGCGTGGATCCGGTGGCGCAAAAGACGCGCATCACAGTGGCCATGCACAACCACTCCGTGATCAAGCCGGACGAGTTCGCGCGGCCGGAGGACTTCGAGGAGGCTATGCGGGGAGCCTCGCGGTACATCGCCATCAACCTCGACATCGGCCACTTCGTGGCCGCCGGCTACGATCCCGTCAGCTACATCGAGAAACACCAAGACCGAATCCCCATCATTCACGTGAAGGACCGCAAGAAGGACCAGGGACCCAACGTGCCGTTCGGCGAGGGCGACACGCCTATCCGCGAGGTGCTGCTGTTGCTGGCCCGCAAGCGCCTCGCGACGTATGCCATGATCGAGTACGAGTACAAGGGCGGCGATACGGTGCAAGAGGTGCGGCGCTGCTACGAGTACTGCCGCAAGGCGCTGGCCTGAGACGGGTCCCATGAAACGCCGTGCGAGCTGGCTGATTCTGTTCGCAGCGCTGGCCCACGCACAGGCGGGCAAGGAAAGCCTGCCGCCTCCGGATGTGGCCGACGCGGCCTACGGACCGCACGAGCGGCATCGCCTGGACTTGTGGCGCACGCGGACGGCGCAACCGGCCCCGCTGGTCATCTACATCCACGGCGGGGGTTTTCGCTCGGGGGACAAACGCACGCTGCCCCCGAGCCTGCTGACGAGATTGCTCGAGAGCGGCATCTCGGTGGCGGCCATCAATTACCGGTTCTCGCAACACGCGCCCTACCCCGCTCCAATGGAAGACGGCGCGCGAGCCGTGCAGTTCCTGAGGCTGCACGCGAAGCAGTGGCGCCTGAACCCCCGCGCGTTCGGTGCGACGGGAGCATCGGCGGGCGCAGGCATCGCGCTCTGGGTCGGCCTCCGCGACGACATGGCGCAACCCGAAAGCCCCGATCCGCTGCGGCGGCAGTCCACGCGGCTGCAAGCGCTCGCACTGGCAGCCGCGCAAACCACGTACGATCCGCGCGAGATTGCCCGCGTGGTCGGCCAGGCAGCAGCTCGCCACCCCGCTCTCGAGCCGTTTTACGGATTGCGCGGCGACGAACTGAACAGCGAAAAAGCCGAGCGCATGTTTCGCGAGGCCTCGCCCGTCAACTACGCGACCCGCGACGACCCGCCCGTTCTGCTGCTGTACTTCGAAGCGGACAAGCCCCTGCCGCCAGACGCCAAACCGGGCGACGGCATTCACCACCCACGCTTCGGCTTGTACCTGAAGGAGCGGATGGACAAGCTGGGAGTCGAGTGCCTTGTGCGTTATCCCGGCGACGGCGGCCCTCCCATTGATCTGTCCGCAGAGATCGCGGCCTTCTTCCGCCGGCACCTGCACGCGTCGGGTTCGGGGGCGAAGCGGGGACTGCGGTAAGCGCCCGGCGACTCGGGCCGTCCTCAAGGCCTGATTCGGGCAAGCTGCCGCACGCTCGTGCCTGTGCGGGGTCAAATCGGCGGCCCACCCCCCGCATCGAGGAGGCCTCGCAATTTTGCTGACAAACTGGGAAGCGACGCCCGCGCACGATCCGACCGGCCTTCGCGGAGCGTAAGCTGTAGCTAGCGTGCGCGCCGCGCGCTGCGCCAGCGGCCGAGGATCCCAAGGACCAGCAACCCCAGCCCGATGAGCGCCAGGCCTCCCGGTTCCGGCGCGTGTTCGGCTACGGGGCCTTCCAGCTCAGGCGGATCAGGCAGGAACAGGTAAGCGGGCGGTTCGGCCAAGGGTTCGGGCGCGGCCCACCCGGATCCGAACGCCAACAAGAAGAACTCCGAGGGCGGCAGCGGAGGCCCGGGATCGGGAAGATAGACATAAGGGGGAAGAGGCGGCGGGGAGGGCTCCGGAGGCGTCAAGGGCAGATACCACCACGGCGGCAGCGGAAACCAGGAGTCGTCCCCGCAGAGACCGGCTATGGTGCTGCCGTCCGGCAACACCAGGGGCAGGCACGAGACGGTGGATGCTGCCAGCGATCCTGCCGAGGCGACGATTCCCGCTAACAAGAGAAGCGAAAAAGGTAAGCGCATTGCCATGGGGACTGTCTTCATTCTCCCAGAGGATGGCACGCAGGTAAACCCCGGCGCTGCGGAAGAAACTACTTAGTACCGGGCTCGGGGTTCTAGAACGAAAGTGTCAACCTAAGGCTTCTTCTTCAGCGTCTCGCCCTTGCGCAGCAGCGTGGGAGCCTTGCGTTTCTGCTCTTCCTCGGCCTGCCTTTTCTGCTGAGCGCGCTTCTCTTCGAGGTCCTTGGGCTGCATGAGGGCTTCCCGTTGTTTGGCTTCGCGTTCGTCACGCTCGGCGACTTCCTCGGCGCGCCGCTCGATGTCCTCCTGGGCCAGCTCCAGACTGTCGCGCGTGGTCTCGAGCGCCTGCGCCAGAACGAATTCGTAGCGGTCGCGGTCCGGAGCATCCACGGCCTGAAGTTTCTCGAGCAGGACAAGGAACTCTTTTTCGGCGCTCGCGACGGCGCGGATACCCTCTTCGACCGGCAGCTTGCGACGCAAGGCGTCGTCAATCACCGTGTCAATGGCGTCAATGATGCGCTCGTAGTCTTCGAGCGTGTCGTGAATGAGTGCGGCGCGTCCCGCTTTGGGCTGCTCGAGCGCCTGCCGGACCAGCTCCAGCCGCTGGCGCGCGAAGCGCAGATAGAGTTGGATTCTCTCGTTGGGCTCCTGGGCCAGACGGATCTGGTCGGCTTCGTCCGCCGTCAGGAAGTCGCGGCGAACCTGTTCGCCGGGCAGAACCAGCAGAACCGACAGCAGGAAGGCGGTCATGCCCCCTCCTCTCACTTGGGCTTCTTGCCCATGATGCCGAGCAACAGCTCCTCGTGAATATGCTCGACGCTCTTGTAAACGGGTTCGACCAGCTCGCGATCGTCGAAGGCCATCCGGTCGCGGAACTGCGCCAGGATCTTGAGCAACTCTCGCGTTCGAAGCTCGGCGTGCTTGAAGTGTCTCGGATGGCGCACGGGATCCTTGCCCGTCTCGCGGAGCGAGCGGTAAGCGAGCTCCACGGCTTCGCGCACTTCTTCCAGGGCGCGCCGGACCGCCTCCACCTCGCCCCTCTGGTAGGACTGGCGGGCAAGTTTGAGGGCCGCCTGCGCGTGATCGAGAGCCTTGCGCGACCGCCTTTCGAGATTCCGCTCGCTCAGCACCGCGGCAAGGTCCGCACCTGCAACCGGCATGGCGAGCATTGCCGCCAGACCGAGAAACCTCATCTCCGCTCGGCCTCCTTGCGAATCGCCCGCAAGCGTTGGCGGGCCTTGAACTCCTCGTCGGGAAACTTGCCCTGGCTGGCGGCCAGGAAAGCTTCGTAAGCTGCGACGGCGCCCTTGTGATCTTTCATCTTGTCCAGTACGATCGCGCGCAGGTAATGATGACCGGCGGTTTCCGCCCCTAGGGCGCGCACCCGGTCGAGGGCCGAAACAGCCTGCGCGTGTTGACCGAGCGAAACCAGCATGGCGGCCAGCTCGCTCCAGCCTTCGGCAGAGTCGGGCCGGGCCTCGACATAGCGCTGAAACTCGCGGGCCGCTTCCGCGAACCGTCTCTGGTCGCGCAGCAGGCGCCCGTAGAGCAGGCGCAGCTCGGCGTCGTCGGGGTAGGCGGCAACCGTCTGCCGCATCTGTTCGAGCGCCCGCTCTCCCTCGCCGCTGCGGGCCCGCGCCAGCGCCAAGGCGGTACGGTTCGCCACGGTCGGCGACCTCGCGACCGCCCATTCCAGGTGCGGAACGGCTTCCGCAGGCCGGCCTGCTTCGAGCAGCAAGTGGCCGAGCCGCTCCCGCGCCACGGGATCGTCGGGAAACTCCCCATAGATCGCGATGGCGCGATCCCGCTCGCCTTTGGTTTCCAGGGCGGCCGCCAGCTCGCGGAGCGCGTCGCGCAGGCTTAGGTCGAGCTCGGCAGCCTTGCGGAAGTGCCTTTCCGCCTCGGAAAGGTCGCCCAGCTTGAGGTGCGCGCGCGCCAAGCCAAGATGCGCCAGCGGCGCGGCGGCATCGAGCTTGACAGCTTCCTCGAGCTTTCCGCGCGCCTCGGCGTATCGGCCCAGTTCCAGCAGGGCCAGCCCCCAGTGCAGCTGGGCACGGGCCTGGCCGGGCTTGAGGCCGGCGGCAGCC
>JANXAE010000112.1 GCA_025062235.1 Bryobacteraceae bacterium | reverse complement strand
GCCTACGAGTTCCCGGCCGCGGACACGCCGGTGCGCGTGGGCTCGCGGACCATCGTCGTCGGGGGCGGCAATTCGGCGATGGACGCCGCGCGGTGGGCCCTGCGGCTGGGTAGCGAAGCGGTCATCATGTTCCGACGGGGCCGCGCGGAGCTCCGGGCCCGTGCCGAGGAGGTCGAGCACGCCGAGGAAGAGGGCGTCAAGTTCGAGTTTCTCGCCGTGCCGGTGCGCATCCTGGGTGACGACAACGGCTTCGTCCGCGAGGTGGAGTGCATCCGCATGCGCCTCGGCGAGCCGGACGAGACCGGTCGTCCCGCGCCGATCCCGGTGCCGGGATCCGAGTACCGCGTCCCGGTCGAGACGATCGTCATGGCGATCGGGCAGAGTCCCAATCCCACCGTGCAGCGCGTGACGCCGGAGCTGGTGACCAAGCGGGGCAAGATCGTGGTGGACGAAGCCGGGCGCACCAGCCTGCCCCGCGTCTTCGCGGGCGGGGATGTGGTGCGGGGCGGTTCCACGGTGATCTTGGCCATGCGCGACGGGCGAGCGGCGGCCGAGGCGATCCATCAGCTTCTGCAAAACGAGCGCAGGGCGGAATTCCGGCCCCTGCCTGCCGACGCCTCAGCTTTCCTCGGCCCCCAGGAGTTCCGCATCGTGAGCAAGCGCCGCCTGACGGCCGACATCTCCTGGCTGGAGCTGGAAGCCCCGGCAGTGGCGGCCCGCTGGAAGCCTGGGCAGTTCGTGATCGTCAGGCCCACCCCGACCAGCGAGCGCATTCCGCTGACCCTTGTCGGCGGCGACCGCGCGCGCGGCACGATCGTGTTGGTCGTGCAAGCCGTCGGGAAAACTTCGCGGGTCACCGCCGACATGGAGCCCGGGCAAGCCGTGACCGATCTGCTCGGTCCCCTCGGCCTGCCGGCCACTATCGAGAACCTGGGCCGCGTCCTCTGTGTGGCCGGCGGCGTGGGTGTGGCAGAGGTCTTGCCCGTGGCGCGCGCTTTCCGCGAAGCAGGCAATTTCGTCACGGCGCTGTGCGGCGCGCGCTCGCGGGACCTGATGATCCTCGCGGAGGAGTTGCAGGAGGCGGCCGATCAGGTCCTGTGGGCGACCGACGACGGCTCGTTCGGCTTCCGCGGCACGGTCGTGGACTTGATGCGCCACTGGCGCCAGTCCCATCCCGAACCGCTGGGCGCGGTCCACGTGATCGGTCCCATCCCGATGATGCGCGCTGCCGCCGAACTGACCCGGCAGTGGGGCGTGAAGACCTTTGCCAGCCTGAACCCCATCATGGTGGACGGGACGGGGATGTGTGGAGGCTGCCGGGTGACGGTCGGCGAAAAGGTCCGGTTCGCCTGCGTGGACGGTCCCGAGTTCGACGCCCACTTGGTGGATTTCGACGAACTGGCGCGACGCAACCGAGCCTACGTCGAGCAGGAGCGGCGCGTCTTCCAGGATCACCTCTGCCGCATCGGACTGGGGGGCTGAGGCTCCCGCGTCTCCCTACTCGATGGTGAGCGAGGAAACCACCAGGCCGCGCTCGCGGGGATCGCTGTCGTCCGGGGGTAACGCGCGATCCAGGCGGAACTCGATGAGCACCCGGCGCCCGGGTTGCCCGCCGGCCAGCCCGCGCGCATAAACGTACTCGCCCGGCTTGCGGTAGGTCTCGGCAGCCAGCGGCCGGCCTTCTACGGTCGCCGCCAGGGTGAGCGGGCCAACCTTCGCGATGACGGTCTCGGGCAGGAAAAAGCGCAGCTTGAGCATGGGGCGCATCCCGGCGGGCAGCGGCGCCAGGACGGCGAACTCCCGTTCGGTCCAGCGCCATGTCCCGTATTCGATCTGATGCCAGCCGCGCACGAATTCGATTTGGCCCTGGCGCTCGAGCGGCAGGCTCCGCAGTAGACAGAAAGCGCGCTCGTCCCCTTCGGCCGTGACCGGGTCGGAGTGGGTGCTGCCGAACGTGGCGAATGCGAGCACCCTCCAGCCCGTGCGCTCGAGCAGCAGGCGGAGACCGGCCTCCGAGAACACCCAGTAGTTGGTCCAGTCCTGATTGGCCTCGCCTTCGCGCAGCAGGCAGGCGACAGGCAGATGGCGTATGGGCGTCTTGCCGTCCTGCGCGAAGGCCGCAATGCGGGTGCTCAGCACACAGTATCGGGCGTAGCCGGCTAGGGTCTCCAGCGCGTAGTAGGGATTCTTCAGATGATAGAGCGTGCCCAGGAAGAAGGCCAGCCCGTAGCGGTGACCTGGCAGCGTGAATTGCGCATCCAGATCCACGCCGAGGATTTCCACCGAGGAACCGAGCTCGTCCTTGAGCGCGCGCACGCCCTCCATGGCGTTGCAGTTGGTCTCCGGGTAGTCCACCGCGTGCACGCGCAATCCGAGCGATTCCAGAAAGAAGGCCAGCTCGCCATCGGCGCAGCCCAGATCGAGCACCGGATCGTCGCCGGCGAGCGCCAGCAGGCGGCGCCACTCACCGGTCAGCAGCTTCTCGATGAGAACGAGGCCGCTGAGGGAGCGGTAGGGGTACCAGGCGATCCGTCGGCCCCTTTGCTCGATCCGCCGGCGGGCGGCCTCCAGGACCTCGTCGAAGCGCTCCGCCCGGCGGCAGATCTCGCGGATGTCGAGGTGCGCAAGGTGGGTCGCCATCCGCTTCCCCTGCTCAGGATAAATCCTGGCTGCCGGGATGGTGAGCAACCGGAGCCCGGCGGTGCAGCGAGTCGTAGTATTCGCGCAGGATCGCGACGACTTCGGGCCGGGAGAATTCGGCCGGCACGGGTTTGCCCTCGCTCAGCAACTTGCGCAGTAGCGTGCCCGACAGCATCAGGCGTGCCCCGCCCCGGTACTGTCCCTCTTCGTCAATGACGGCTTGGGTCTCGTGAGGGCAGGTTTTCATGGAGGCCATCGAGCCGCACTCGTAGCAGTAGAACGTCCAGTCCATCGGCAGGGGTCGGATGGCCAAGGCGTCGCGTGGGATCTCATCGAAGATCTTCTGCGCGTCGAATGGGCCGTAGTAGTTTCCCACCCCGGCGTGGTCCCGCCCCACGATGAGATGCGAACAGCCGTAATTCTGCCGGAAGACGGCGTGCAGGAGCGCCTCGCGCGGTCCGGCGTAGCGCATCTCCATGGGGTAGCCCCCTTGCACGACCCGATCCTGGCGGAAGTACTTTCGGACCACGGCGTCCACGGCGCGCACCCGGACCTCGGCCGGGATATCGTCCTCCTTCAGCTTGCCGATCAGTTGGTGGATGTAGACGCCGTCGCAGATCTCGATGGCGATCCAGGCCAGGTAGGCATGCGAGTTGTGCATCGGATTGCGGAGCTGCAAGGCGGCCACGGTCCTCCAGCCCCGCTGTTCGAAGATCGCGCGCGCCTCCGCCGGTCTCTGGTAAATGCCGGGGAAGGACTGCGGGTACTCCAGTTCGGAAAGCACCCGCACAGGACCGGCGATGTTCACCGGACCCTGCATGAGCACCTTGCGCACACCGGGGTGAGCGGGATCCGTGGTGCGGTAGACTTCCCGGCATTCGTGTTCCTTGACGATCCGGTATTTCTCGCGGACGCGAAGGATTCCGACGACGGCCTGCCTTTCGGCGTCCCACAGCGCCGCCTCCTCGCCCGGCCTCAGGGCCGAGGCCAGCTCCTCCTCGCAGGAGAGCGTGATGGGGACCGGCCAGAACAGGCCGCCGTAACTGGGCAGGCTCATCTGCTCGCAGCAGCCCTTCCAGTCGTCGTAGCCCATGAACCCTTCGAGCGGCGTGAAGGCCCCGATGCCCATCATGAGCAGGTCGCTGGTTTCGCGGCTGCTCATCGGGATCTTCTTCAGACGCTCCGCCCTTCGCAGCTCATCCCGGCGTGCTTCCTCCTCGACCAGCAGCGGACGCAAGGTCGAGCTTCCATGGGGAGCAACCAACCGGCTCATAACGGCATCTCCCGAAAGACTCTGCCTGCTGACCGGCGCGGACGGGGACGCCGCACGGCTAGGCGCGGCGCAGCCGATCCAACACCCGGTCGCGCCCGATCGCCACGAAAACGGCGAAGGCGCTAGGGCCGACCGTCTGCCCGGTCAAAATGGCACGCGCCGCGTTGATGATCAATCCCGCCTTGACGCCTCGCTCGGCCGCTAGCTGCCGCAATTCGCGCTCCACGCTGGCCTCGGTGAACTCGGGACAGGCCTCAAGGCGGTCGGCAAGCTCGCGCAAGAGGTCGCGCGCCCCCGGCTCGTCGAGTTTCTGTTGCGCCTCCGGCGTGATCGGGTAGTCGTCGCTGAAGTACGCACGGCCGCGCGTGACGAAGTCGTTCAGCATGAAGTAACGGCTGCGAATGACGTCCACGACGTGCAAGAACTGCTCCTCCGCGTACGGGACAGTAAGGCCCGCACTCTCCAGCGTCCGGCGCACGTAGGGCGCCAACTGCCGCACCGGCATCGTGCGCAGGTGCTGGGCGTTGAGCCACACGGCCTTCGGGTCGAAGGGATCGTCCTCGCGGAAGTTGACTACTGCGTTCGAGCGGTTGATGCCCTCGAGAGAGAACGCCTCGATGATCTCATCCAGTGTCATCTGTTCGCGGTTGTCCTTTGGCGACCAGCCCAGAAGGCAGAGGAAGTTCACGAAGGCCTGCGGCAGGAAGCCTGCGTCGCGGTAGGTCGTGACGCTGACCACCGGGCCGTGGCGCCGTTTGGAAAGCTTGGAGCCGTCGGGCGCTACCAGCAGCGGCAGGTGGGCGAACTCGGGAAGCTGAGCGCCGGCGGCCTCGAAAATGAGCAGGTGCTTGAAAGTGTTCGTCAGGTGATCCTGGCCGCGCACGATGTGCGTGATGCGCATCTCGATGTCGTCGGCGCAGGAGGCCAGGTGGTAGGTAGGCGTGCCGTCCGAGCGCAGCAGCGCGAAATCCTCGATGTCGGCCGTGGACTTCTGTTGCTCGCCGTAGACCGCATCGCGGAAACGGACCATGACGGGAGGATCCCGCGGGACGCGGAAGCGGATGACGAACGGCTCGCCCGCCGCCGCCCGCCGGTCGCTCTCCTGCCGCGACAGCTCGCGCATGCCCGGATGGAACAGCCACGGCCCGCCGCTGTGCGATTTCTCCTGGGGCTCGGCGGCGGGAGTGAAATCGCGGTAGGCATAGCCGCGCTCGAGCAGGGCGTGTGCAAGCCTGCGATGCAGATCCAGCCGCTCGGACTGGTGATAGAGCTCGTCCCACTCCAGCTCGAGCCAGCGCAGCCCCTCGAAGATCGAGGCCAGCGACTCGGGTGTGTTGCGCTCGACGTCGGTATCGTCAATGCGCAGGATCATGGTGCCGCGATGCCGCCGCGCGTAGAGCCAGTTGAAGACGTAGGTGCGCGCGCTACCGATGTGCAGGAAACCGGTCGGTGACGGAGCAAAACGCAAGCGGGGCATGAAAATTCCAGTATAGCGTCGGGTCTCTCAGGCCAGCGGATTCAGGCTCCAGTAAAGCTCGACGAGCTCTGCCGGCGAGAGCTGCTCCGCGCGCAGCCGGAGTTGCGGCCGCGCATCGAGAATGGCGCGCGGAAACAGGTCGAGCAGGTTGTTGCGCAGCGTGCGCCGTTTGAAGCGGAAGCACCTGCCCGCAAACGCCAGAAAGGCCGGCAAGGCGGCCCAATCGAGCAGCGGCGCGGGGCGCGGTTCGAGCCGCAGCACGGCCGATTCCACCTTGGGCGGCGGACGGAAGGCCGACGGGGGCACCAGGAACAGGATCTCGGTCTCGGCGATGACCTGGGCGTGCACGCTCAGCAGTCCGTATTCCCGCCGGCCCGGCCGGGCCGCGACCCGCTCGGCAACCTCGCGCTGGAGCAGCAGGACGGCGCGCTTCAGCAAAGGACCGAGACCCAGCACGCGCTCGAGGATGGGCGAGCTGATGTAGTACGGGATGTTGCCCGCGACCACCGCCGCTCCCCACCGGCCGAGGTCCACGGTGAGCACGTCCTGCCGAAGGATCTCCAAACCGGTCCTTTGGCCCAGACGTTCCTCCAAGGCAACCGCCAGTCGCGGGTCCACCTCAATGGCCACCACTCGCTGGGAGCGGGCGAGCAGGTGTTCGGTGAGGGCGCCGCGGCCCGCGCCGATTTCCACCACCAAGGGTTCGGTCTGCGGGCACGCCGCCTCGGCGATGCGGGCCAGCAGGTCCTGCCGATGGAGGAAATGCTGTCCCAGCTTCCGCGGCACGCGTTGGGTGGGCGGTCAACTGCCCACGTCGAAGCGGTAGCGCCGGAAGGAAACGGTCACCTTGCCGTAGACCGGTTGACCGAAAGCGGTGGCTGGCCGGAAGCCTGTGAACAGGACGTAGTTCTCGATGGACCGGCGCAGACGCGGGTTCTCGATGAGGCGGTGGCCCTCGGCAATCGAGTAATCCACCATACGACCCTGGCGATCCACCGTGACCTCCAAGGTGAAGTCGCCAGCCTCGAATCCGAAAGGCGCCGGCGTGGCTACGGTCGCTTCCTGCACGAGTCCTACCAGCGGCACGTCCTTGCCCGGCGAGCGCAAGAACAGCACGCTGGGCACGAGCATGCTGAACAGGATGAGGGCGGAGACCAACCCGCCGGCAACGGGGAGCGCCACCGGACGCATGATGTTTTCCGCCCACAGCCTGAGCCGGTCGGCCAAGTGCCCGGCCAGCGCTTGCGGCGTCCTCCACGCCAGTTGCCGCGCACGCTCGCGCGATGCCATCACCAACAATGCACTGGTCAGCTCCGGCGGAGGGGCCAGCGCCGGCAGTTTCCGCAGCGTCTCCCGGAGCCTCCTTGTCTGCTCGCACGCCGCGGCGCAACTCCAGCACTCTTCCAGATGCGAGGCCACCAGCCGCCGTTCGGTTTCGGACAGCCTGCCATCCAGGAGTTCGGAGAACCGAGCTCGCACCTGCCGACAGTTCATGGCGTCACTGTGCTGGCTCCGGGGTCCAGCCATAGGTCGGTTCGGGCTCCAACCGCTCTGCCAGATCCCTGCGCAGGGCTTCGCGCCCGCGCTGGATCCGCGATTTCACCGTACCCAGAGCTACCTGGAGGATCTCCGCGATCTCCTCGTAGCTCAACTCCTCAATGTCCCGCAAAACCACAGCGGCCCGGAAGCTGGGGTTCAGGCGGGCCAGCGCGGCTTCGATCAAAGCCTGCTGTTCGTGTTCGAGTGCGCAGTCGAAGGGAGAGGGCCCCCGATCGGGGATCTTGTGGCTATAGCCGGAATTCGCCGGCTCGGGTCCTTCCAGTTCGACCTCCTGCCGGCGGTGACGGTTGAACCATCGCTGGTGGTTGTACGCCTGGTTGACCGCGATGCGGTAAATCCAGGTTCGCAGGGAGCTATCGCCCCGGAAGGAGCCGACCTTGCGGAAGATCTTCAGGAAAACCTCCTGAACCACGTCGCCGGCTTCCGAAGGATCCTCCAGCAGCCGGTAAACCAAGTTGTAAATCGGCTGTTGGAATTGCCGGATCAGCGCCTCGTACGCCTCTTCGGAACCCTGGCGCAATCCTTCCAGCAGCTTCCTCTCATCCCACTCGCCGGGCTCCTCCTGACCCGGCGCCGTCACTGACTCGGAGTTGTCGGCCTCCAGAATCCTGCTCGTCACGGTGACGCCTCTTGGGGCGAATCCACCTTCACACTAGCAGGAACCGAGTTCCACCGCAACTGGTTGGACACCGCCGGGCCCAAGCGAGTTCCCGGACAGAGGCGTGGTGGTGCAAGCCGACTAGCGGGCGGTTTTCTGCACCAACGCGACATCCACGGTAATGGCTACATCCTCACCGATCGCGACCCCGCCCGTATCCAGCACGCGGTTCCAGGTGATCCCGAAATCCTTGCGGTTGATCTTGGCCGTGGCCGTCGCCCCGGTCCGCAACTCCCCGCCCATGCCTCGGACGGGCTGCCCGGGACCCTCGACTTCGAAGACCACCGGCCTCGTGATCCCCCGGATCGTCAGCTCCCCGGAGAGCCTGTAGCGGCCCGGCCCCACAGGAGTTACCGAGGTGGATCGGAACGTCATCGTCGGGAATTTCTCGGCGTCGAAAAAGTCGGGGCTGCGCAGGTGGGCATCCCGCTTGGGCTCGCGCGTGTCTATCGAGCCGACCTCCACCTGGGCCTCGACGCGAGCTTCCGAGGGCTTGGCCGGATCCCAGCGCACTTTGCCCGTGAGCTTGCCGAATTGTCCCCGCACGGTAGCCACCATCATGTGCCGCACGGCGAACTGTACGGAAGAGTGTGCGCTGTCAATTTCCCATTCCTGCGCGGCGATGGCACCTGCGAGCAGAACACCAGCCGCCGTGACCCTCGTCCATCTCATACTCCTAGAGATGCGCCGAGCGGCCAGGCTGATGCAGCCCTTGCGCCCCTTCAGCCTTTCAGTTCCCGGAAGGCTTCCTCGATACGTTGCCTGGCTTCGGGACCGGGCGGAACCAGCGGCAGGCGGGGTGGGCCTCCATAGTAGCCCTTCAGGTCCATCGCGTACTTGAGCCCCGGAACGCCATAGACCGTGGTCACCAAAGTTGCCGCGTGGGCGATGCGGTCCTGCCATTGCCGGGCCTCCTCGTATTCCCGTGTGCGGACAGCCTCCCAGATCGCCAGCGTCGCCAGCGGAGCGGCGTTGGCAAACGCGAGGACCGCCCCGACTGCCCCGACCATCAAGGACGGATAAAGCGTGGGCGCCGAGCCCACCAGCACCTGGAAACCAGGACGAACCTCCCGGATCATGCGCATCACTTTCTCGACATTGCCGGAGCTTTCCTTGATGGCGATGATGTTGGGGTGTTCGGAAAGCGCGGCTACCGCTTCCGCCGCGATATCGAGCCCTGTCGCCTGCGGCCAGTTGTAGATCATGATGGGAATCCGGGCTTGGTCCGCCACCGCACGGAAATACAGCGCCTGCGCATCGGGACTGGCCAGCAGGTTCTTGTAGTAGTGCGGCGTGCGGACCATGGCCACGCGATACCCCATAGCAGCGGCGCGGTTGGTCAGCTCGACGGTTTCGCGCACGCTTTCCATGCCCGTGCCCGCAATCAGCAGCTTGTCGGGCGCGGCGAACTCGGCGGCCCACTCCCACAAACGGAGCTTCTCTTCCGAGCTCAGCAGGACGCTCTCGCCCGTCGAGCCGCAGACTACGTAACCGGCCAGCGCAGTCTGGTTCCAGCGCTCCATGTTGTGCTTGAGCTTGACGCGGTACAGCTCGCCGTTGGCGTCGAAAGGCGTCGTGATCGGGGGAAAAATGCCGTGCAACCGGATCATGGGGGACAGCGGGGAGCGCCGCACGGCGCTCCCCTTTTCTCATGCCGTCACCTTGGCGAAGATGATCACCAGGGTGTACAAGGCCAGCGATTCGATCAGCACCAGACCCAGCACCAGGGCGAAGCGGATGGCGGCCGCCGCCCCCGGGTTTCGTCCCATGGCCTCCGCCGAGGCCGCTACAGCCTTGGCTTGGGCGATGCCGCAGCCGGCTGAGGCGATCGCCATAGAGAATCCGGAGGTGATCCAGATCCACTTGGTGTCGGGTTGCCCGGCGCCAGGGGCCTGGGCGAAGACCGGCGCTGCGAAGGCCAGCAGCGCCAGCAACAGCAGGATCTTCCTCGCTGTCATGCGTCTCTCCTCGTATGAAATTGCTCCCAGGAGGTGGTTCCCGCCCTCGCATCCTTCGGCGGGACGGGCTCACGCTGGAGAGCGATCAATCCGGGATCAGTGCTCCTCGTGCGCCACCGCCCCGGCCAC
>JANXAE010000111.1 GCA_025062235.1 Bryobacteraceae bacterium | reverse complement strand
CTGAAAACCCAGATGTGCGCGCAACTGCGGTTGGTGCTGGCGGCCCGCCACCGCCTGCTCGAGCGCGAGGCGGCCCGCATCGCCGTGGATCTCAGCCTGGCCTCCAGCCGTCTGGAGGCATTGAGCAGGCAGGCGGCGGAGAAAGAGCAGTTGCACCGGCAGCTCCAGGAGGAAGTGTTCCGGCTGGAGAAAGAGTTGGCCACAGCGCGCCGGCGCCTGGCGGATCTCGAGGTGAGCCTCGAACGCACACGCGGCCAGTTGCAGGCGCACGGGAACCAGGTCGCGGGTATCGAACACCGGTTGCAGGAGGGTGCTGCGGAAGGGACACGGCTCGGGCAACGCGAACAGGAGCTGGCGCGCGAACTCGCCGAGCAAAGGGATGCGCTGGCCGCCTTTGGCCGGCAGGAGGCCTCCCTGCGAGAGCAACTGGAAGCCAGCAGCCGCGAGCGCGCCGAGGTCGAGCGGAAGCTCGCCGAGCGGGAGCGCGCGATCGAGTCCTCGCGTCAGGCCATGCTGCGGTTGATGGGCGAGGCCGCAACCTTGCGCAACCAGCTTGCGCAGGCCGAAGAGCACCTGGCTGCCATCGAGCGCGACGCCGCGCGCGCTGCGCGCGACGAGCAGGCGGCCTTGCAGGAGCTCGAATGGTCCGGGCAGAGCGAGCGCGAGACTGCCGAGAAGATTGCCGCGCGGCGGGTCGAGCTTGCCGCCCTCGACGAGCGGCGACGGCAGCTCGAGGACGCGTTGGAAACGGCCCGGCGCGAATCGGCGGAACTGCGCCACGAGCACGAGCGCTTGCGCGCCGAGCTCTCGAAGCTGCGCGCGCGCCGCGATTCGCTCGAGGAGATTCTTTCCCACCGCGCCTATACCACCGAAGCCGTCAAGCGTCTGTTCTCCGCCGTGGAGCGCGGGCAGGCGGGCGATTTCCGTCCGCTCGGCGTACTGGCGGATTTCCTCGAGGTGGATCCCGCATGGGAAAAGGCGGTCGAGGAGTTCCTGCACGAGGAACTGGAATACGTGCTCGTGGATTCATGGGACCAGGCCGAGCGCGGCCTCGATCTGGTTCGCTCCCTGGGTGACGGGCAGGCGACCTTCCTGGTGGTCCCGGGCGATAGCGAGGGGGCGGCCCCGGTTGGCGCCGCCGATGCAGGGGAGGGAGCCCGCCGGTTGCGCGACGTCCTGCGTGCCAGCAACGGCGTCGGCGAGCGCATCCTCGGCGCGCTTCACCGGCTCAACAACTGCCGTTTGGTCGAGGATGCGGAGGCAGCTCGCCGCCTGGCCCTTGCGCACCCGCACCTTTACCTGCTGTTGCCTGACGGCGCTTGCTATCACGGGCGCGCGCTCAGCGGCGGGCGCAAGTCCGGCGGCGGCCCGCTGGCGCTCAAGCGCGAACTGCGGGAGCTGCGCCATTGCTTGTCTGCCGGCGAGAGGGAAATGGCTGCGGTCAGCGCGCGGCTGGAGGAGCTCGCACGCCGGATTGCCGCGCTCGAGCAGGAACTGGACAACGCGCGCGCGGTCCGGCACGATGTGGACAAGCAGATCGTTGCGCTCGAACACGAGCGCCGCAAGGTCGGTGAGGAACTCTCCCGCGCGCGCTCCCGCCTGGAGGTGGCGCGGATCGAGCGGGAACGGCTGGCGCGCGAGAAGACCGAGATCGCCGTCCGTCGCGAGCGTACGCTCCAGGCAATCGCTGAAGCAGAAGGCGCCTTGCGGCAGCACGAGTCGCGGCTGGGCGAGCAGCGGCGTGAATTCGAGCTATTGAGAGCCGCCGCCGCCCGGGCTGCCGATGAGCATGCTTCGTTGCGCGCTGCGCTGGCCGGGATCGAAGAGCGACGCCGCTCGCAGGCGGCGGCAGTGTCGCGTCTGGAGGCCGAGTACCGCAGCGTGGTCGAGCGGCGCAAGCAGCTCGCGACGGAGCTCGAGCAGCTCGGGCGGGAGAAGGCCCGGCTGGCCGAGTGCGGCAGGGCGCTGGCCGAGCAATGCGAGGCGCTCCAGAAAGAGATGGCCGGCGTCTCCGCTCTGGTGCGCCAGCTGGAGGAAACCGAGAACGCGCGTCGCGAAGAACTGGTCGCGCTGGGCGAGGAGCTCCGCGCCCTGCATGGCGAGGTGCAGGTCGCGCAGCAAACCCGGGCCGGAATCGAGGTCGAGCTGGTCCGCCGCCAAGCCGACTTGCGTTTTCTCGACGAAACCAGTCGCAAGGAGCTGGGTGTGCCCGCGGCCGAGCTGGCGGCCGGCGAGCAGACGCTGCCGGGCGAGGAGGAGCTCGCCGAGGCCGAACAGAGATGCCGGGAGCTGAGAGAGCGGATCGAGGCTCTCGGGCCCGTCAATCCGCAGGCCTTGGAGGAGTTCCAGCAGACCGAGCAGCGTTACAACTTCCTGAACGCCCAGCGCCAGGACCTCCTCGATTCGATCCGCGACACCGAGCAGGCCATCCGCGAAATTGACGCCGAAACGCGCAAGCGCTTCCAGGAGGCCTTCACCGCGATCAACCGGAATTTCGGCGAAATGTTCCAGCGGCTGTTCCATGGCGGCTCCGCCGAGATGCGCCTCACCGATCCTGAGAACCTCGCCGAATCCGGCATTGAGATCGTCGCCTCGCCGCCCGGCAAGCGCCTGCAGAACGTGCTTCTGCTCTCCGGCGGCGAGAAGGCGCTCACGGCGCTCGCCCTGCTGCTGGCCATCTTCAAGTACCAGCCAAGCCCCTTCTGCGTGCTCGACGAGGTGGACGCGCCGCTCGACGACCCCAACATTGACCGCCTGATGCGCATCCTGCGCGAAATGTCCGCCCACACGCAATTCATCATCATCACCCACACCAAGCGGACCATGGAGGCGGCCGAGGCTCTCTACGGAGTGACCATGCAGGAGCCGGGCGTTTCCAAGCTGGTCTCGGTTCGCTTGCAGGCGCCGCAAGCGCCGCCCCCCGAGCCGGTCATGGAAATGGCCGCACGGGCCTGAGGCCGCGGCCTACTCCCAGACGGGGCAGCGCTCCTGGACCTCGCGATAGAACGCGACGAGTTCTTCGGCGAGGTGCCGCCTGAGCCCGGCTTCGCGAGCCGCCAAGTCGTTGCGCTCGGCCATGTCGGCGGACAGATCGTAGAGCTCGAACGCCACAAGACGCGTCTCCTTGATGTAGCGCATGTCTTCGGCCGGCTGGAACGGGCCACCGGCGGAGCGCGGCAGGGCTCGATCCGGTATGCCGAGGATCTTCCAGTTCCCCGATCGCAGAGCGGCCTTGGGGCGGCTCAGCGCATTGTAGTAATGCCAGTAAAGCGGCTTGTGGCGGTCGAGCGGCTTGCCCTCGAGCGCGGGCAGGATGCTCGTGCCGTCCAGACCCGCGGGAGACGGGATGCCGGCGGCCGCGCAGAGCGTCGGCAAAATGTCCACACCCGAGATCGGATCGGAAACGACACGGTTCGGGCGCACGCGTCCGGGCCAGCGCAGCAGCCCGGGCACGCGGATGCCGCCTTCGTACACGTCGAGCTTCATGCCGCGCAGCGGGCCGGCTGAGCCGTAGGAGCGCCACGCTCCCTTGTACCGGTTCAGCCTCTCCGGTCCGTTGTCGCTGGTAAAGAAAACCAGCGTCTCTGCGCCGTGGCCGGACTCATCCAGATACCGCATGAGACGACCGAACTCGTGGCCCATCTGCGTCACGCTGGCGTAGTACAGTGCCTCTCCAGGTTGGCTCCTTTCAGAGTAAAGCCGCAGGAATTCCCCGTCGGCCGCGATGGGTTCGTGCGGCGCGTGGAAGCAGAGGAACAGGCAGAAGGGCTTGCCCGCCGGCAATCGTCTCAACCATCGGATCGCTTCCTCGACGATCAGGGTGCTGGCGTTGCCCTTGAGCGGTCCCACAGGCTTTCCGTTGCGCACGAAGTTGACCGGATCGGCGTGGCTGGGGGCGGCGTTGTTCTGCGTCGAGAACCAGTGATCGAAGCCGTGGTCGGAGGGCTGTGGCTGCACGGCTGAATTGAATTTGCCGTTGCAGTGCCACTTGCCGACATGGCAGGTGGCGTAGCCGGCCCGCCGCAGCAATTGCGCGAAAGTCACGTAGTTGGGGCCCAGATGCATCACGCTGCCTTCCGGGATCCAGTTGCAAACGCCCGTGCGGTCGGGCACGAGGCCGGTCAGCATGGCCGCGCGCGCCGGGGAGCATACGGGCGCAGCGCAATAGCAGTCAGTGAAGCGGATGCCCTCGGAGGCCAAGCGGTCCAGGTTCGGCGTGAGGATGCGCTGGTTCCCGTAGCAACCCAGATCGCCGTAACCCAGATCGTCGCAGAGCACGATGAGAAAGTTCGGCCGCAACTTCGCCGTGGGCAAGGCCAAACCGCCGGCCAGAGACAGGAATTCGCGGCGACGCAGTGGCAGGGACATCCGTTCCTCCGTTGGAGTCTGTTGTATCATGCCCGCGGTATGCCGCTTGACTTCGACCTTGAGCACGCAGCGCGCCCGCCCGCCCGCGCCGATTTCGGCATTGGCATCGTCGGTGCAGGATTCGTGGTTCGCGACCTGCACTTGGTCGCCTACCGCAAGGCTGGCTTCCGCGTGCTCGCGATCACGGATCTCGATCCCGACCGGGCTCGGGAGGTGGCACGCTTGCACGAGGTGCCGCGCGTCCCCGCGAACGTGGAGGAACTGCTCGAAGATCCCGACATCGAAGTGGTGGATGTGGCCGTGCCGCCCGACAGCCAGCCGGCCGTGCTGCGCCGCGTCCTCGAGCGTGGGCGCGGGATTCGCGGCGTACTGGCGCAGAAGCCGCTGGCCTTGACCCTCGGGGAAGCCCGCGCCTTGGTCGAAGGCTACGAGCGGGCGGGAATTGCACTGGCCGTCAACCAGAACATGCGCTGGGACCCCTCGATCCGCGCCCTCCGCACGCTGCTTCAACGGGGATGGTTGGGCGAGCCCGTGCTGGCTACCATCGAAATGCGTGCGCCCCGGCGCTACGCGGGCTGGAAGCGCCGCTCGGACCGGCTCACCTTGCCGGTCATGAGCATCCATCACCTGGATGCTTTCCGCTTCCTGTTCGGGGAGCCGGAAAGCGTCTGGGCGAGCGCGCGCACTGACCCGCGCGCCGATTTCCCCCACACCGACGGCATCGTGCTCTACGTGCTCGAATACGCAAGCGGCCTGCGCGCAGCGGCGCTCGATGACGTCTACGCCGGCCCCGTACTCGAAGGCGCTGCCGCGGACAGCTTCGTGCGCTGGCGGGTGGAGGGCACGGAGGGCATGGCGCGCGGTGCCGTCGGATGGCCCGCCTGGCCGAACGTCGTGCCCAGCACGCTGGACTTCACCCTGCGCTCGCAGCCGGGCGTGTGGTTCTCGCCGCGCTGGAGGGAAGCATGGTTTCCGGATGCTTTCGCAGGCACGATGGGCGAGCTCATGGACGCACTCGCCACCGGCCGCTCGCCCGCCATCGGCGGCCGCGACAACCTGCACACCCTTGCCCTCGTCGAGGCCTGCTACCGCTCGCTGGCCGAGCGCCGCGCCGTGCGCGTGGACGAGATCGCGGCGGCTGGGTCCCCATGAGGCGCCGAGCGCCGCCCTCGTTCTCGGGGAGGAAGGCGTCATGCGACTCCGGCTGATCGCGTGCGAGATCCTGTACCGGGAATTCTGCTGGGCCGTGGCTCGCTCGATCCACCAAGTGGATGCCGACTTCCTTCCCAAGGGCCTGCACGACTTGGGCGCCGACCCCATGCGCCGGCGTTTGCAGGAGGCCATTGACCGCACGGACCCTTCCCGTTACGACGCCGTACTGCTGGGCTACGCCCTGTGCGGGATGGGCCTGGCCGGTCTGAGGGCGCGCGCGCTCCCTTTGGTTGTGCCTCGCGCGCACGACTGCATCGCGCTGTTCCTGGGCAGCCGGCAGCGCTACGCGGAATACTTCCGCTCCCACGCCGGCACCTACTTCCTCACCTCCGGTTGGATCGAGCGGGGACAAGATCTGCCTCAGCTTGCCATCCAGCAGAAGCTCGGGCTCCGACGAAGCTTCGAGGAGCTGGCCGCGCGCTACGGCGAGGACAACGCCCGTTACCTCGTCGAACAGCTCGGCGACCTGAGGCGGCACTACCGCCGGCTCGCTTTCATCCGCATGGGGATCGAGCCCGAGGGGCGCTTCGAAGAGATGGCCCGCGGGGAAGCGGAGCGCCACGGCTGGGAATTCGAGCGCCTCGAAGGGGATCTGTCGCTCATCCGGCGCCTGGTGGACGGGCCTTGGGACGACGATTTCCTGCGCGTACCGCCGGGCGGCCGTATCGTGCCAACCTATGACGAGGACATCGTGACCTGGGAGGCGTCATGACCGGGCGGGAACGCGTACTGGCCCACCTGAGGGGCCAGCCGGTGGATCGGCTGCCCCTGATGCCCATCACCATGATGTTTGCCGCCGACCTGGCGGGCGTGCGCTACGGCGATTACGCCCGCGACCACCGCGTGCTGGCGGAAGCCCAGCTGCGCGTGGCCGAAACATTCGGATTTGATCATGTTTCCGTGATATCGGACCCGGCTCGCGAGACCGCCGATTTGGGTGGGGCCGTCGAGTGGTTCGAGGACCAGCCTCCCGCCATCGTCGAATCCCGCGCCCTGCTGGCGGACAAGCGTAGGCTGGCGACGCTCGAACCGCCGGATCCGCTGGGCGGCGGCCGCATGACCGATCGGATTCGAGGCATCGCCCTGCTGCGCGAGCGCGTAGCCGGCGACAGGATCGTGGAGGGGTGGATCGAGGGCCCGTGCGCCATGGCGGCCGACCTGCGCGGGATCAACACGCTCATGCTGGATTTCGTGGACGACCCCGGCTTCGTGCGCGACCTCTTCGAGTTCTGCGTGGCGATGGAGCTGGAGTTTGCGCGCGCACAATTCGCGGCGGGAGCCGATCTGGTGGGGGTGGGAGATGCAGCGGCCTCGCTGGTGGGCCCCCGTTTCTATTACGAATTCGTCTGGCCGTACGAAAAGAAACTGGTGGAGGGGCTGCACGCCATGGGCGGCCTGGTGCGCCTGCACATCTGCGGCCGGACGCGCAAGCTGTACGACGGCATGGGCCGTCTCGGCGCCGACATCGTGGACCTGGATTTCGCGGCGCCAGTGGACGAGGCGCGGCGCGTGATGGGTCCGCATCAGGTGCTGTTGGGCAACATCGAGCCGGTGGGTGTGCTGCGCAACGGAACTCCCGACATCGTCTACGAAGCGGTCGGGCGATGCCACCGCGAGGCGGGCACGCGCTACATCGTTGGCGCCGGCTGTGAGGTTGTCCGCGACACTCCGCACGAAAACCTGCGCGCCCTGTGCCGCTACGCCCACGAACGCCGGCCTGAGGATTACTCCACCGCGTAGCTGGCTTCCAGGCGCAACGTCTCGCCCGGCTGGAGGGTGCGCTCGGGGGTCCACAGCCCCAGGGTGAGGCGGTTGTCGCCGCGCACGGACCATTCCAGGCGGGCGCGCGCGACCTCGTCGTTGCGGAAGCGGTTCACCAGCGCCGGGCCGCCGGCACGGTGCAGCGCGCGCCAGGCGCCGTCCGGGCAGGCGCCGCCGTCCAGATACTCGCCGCCGCTGGTTTCCAAGCCGGGCTCGAACATGGTGCGATCCACCGGGCGCCCGTCCCGCGCGCGGTAGCTCACCGCCAGGCGCGGGTCCTCCAGCCGTCCGGGACCGTAATTGGCACGCGCTTGCAGAGCCGCCTGAATCGCCCGGTCGCCGACATTTTCGAGAACGGTTTCGATGAGCAGCTCCGCTCCGCGCAGGCGCTGGGTCTGGGAAACCCTCAACCCGTTGGCAAGGTCTGCCACGAGGTGCACGCGATCCGGTGCGGCGCTGACGATCCGGAAGGCGCCTTCCCACGGGCGACCCTGGTAATCGGGATACGGTTGGACTGAGAGCCCCAGCACGTTGGGGTAGCCGGCTTCGCCCGGATCGGGCTTCATCAGAAGCTCCTGTTGGCTGGGTTTGTGAACCAGCGAGATCACACGCGCGTCCAGCTCGGGCAGGATCCAGGCGCGCAGGAAAGGGTTCTCGAGCGTGACCACGCCATAGCGACGGAGGCGGCGCTCGAATTCCTTCTCGTCGAATTCCAGTCCCCGCCCCTCGTGCAGTTGCCGGATGCCGAAGCTGCGCGCGGTGGCGAGGAAATCGGCGAAGCGACGGCGCATTTGCTCCGCCCGCGGCATCGCGAACCAGCCGTCTTGGAACTCGAACGCCATGGCCCGGACGAGTTCGACGTAATCGAGGGAGAGCCGCACCTTCCGGACGCGCCGGCGCACCAACTCGTTTTCGGCCTCTCGCTCGGCGCGCTCGAGCAGCTCGCGGGCGCGCTTGAGGAACTCCGCCTCGAGGTAGGGGGCCCCGGGGTGCTGGAAGATCCACAAGTGATGTCCGCGACCCTCCGGCGGGAAGCGCACCTGGCGGTGCAACAGCTCCAGATACTCGGCGATGCGCGGTGCGGCGCGGCCATAGACGGCCTCGAGGAACTCCTCGATCGCCTTGCGCGCGTCGGCTTTGACGTCCCAGAGCAGCCGCGCCATCAGGTAGGAGCGCAGCTCGGCCATCTCCCCGCCGCCCCCCGGGGCGTAGGCGCCCTGCATGAACAGGCCCACCACGCCGTGGCGGTGATACATGGGGATGTCGGCGACCAGCTCGTCGAAGTCCGGAAAGGGCATCAAGTAGTGGGCGAAGTTCGTGTTGTAGTGCCAGACGTAAAGCTTGTCGGTGATCTTCGCCCAGGCCCGCAGCCGCCTCATGAAGTAAGCGTTGCGATCGCAGCGCTCGTAGGGATGAGCCTGACAGGCGCCGATGGGGCACAGCCTGATGCGCACGTTCGCTCGAGGCCGCACGTGCGCCGGCGGCTCTTCGGTATACCAATAGGCCAGGGTGTCAATGAGCTTTCCCGGGTGCTTCCTTTCGATCTCAGCGGCCAGAGCGTTGACGAAGCGCAGCAGAGGACCGGAGTGTGCGCCCCCCTCTTCCTCTTCGACCCGTCGGCAGTTGTCGCACTCGCACCAGCCCGTCCAGTCGTTCTGGGAAACCGAGAAGATCGTCGCCTCGGGATGTTCCTCGATCCAGCGCAGGACCTGCTCGGTGGCCAGGCGGAGGACCTCCGGGTTGGTCAGGCAGAGCTGACCGCGCTCGGCGCGGCGTTTCCCCGCGATGAGCGAGTAGTATTCGGGATGCTCGCGGAAGTATTTCTCCGGCGGCAGCAGCAGGTAGAAGCTGTGCACGAAGGGATAGTACTGGATTTTGCCCCCCGTAGATTCGTCGAGCTTCAGGGAGTGCCCGTTCATGCGGTTGCGCGCCGCCCAGTCCCTGTCGAACGCTTCGGTGAAGAAAGGCTCGCGGTATTCGAAGGAGGGTTTGTGCGTCTCGTCGAGCGGGGGAATGCGGATCGTGGGCGATTTGGGAATCCGGCTCACCTCGGGCGTGAACCAGCGACAGCCGAGCTTTTCGAGGAAAACGTAGACCCCGTACATCGTGCCGCGCTGCCGGCCCCCCGCGATGACCAGGTTCCGCCCGGCGGTTTTCACGAGGAAGCCTTCCGGCCCCAGCGCATTCCAGTCGGCACGGACCCCTAGCCGCTCGACGAGGCGGCTGCGGCCGACGAGGATCCAGGGACCGCGCGGACGCGCCTCTTCGCTCGCGATGGGCAGTTGCGCGCCCGAGATCTCGTGCAGGAACCGCTGGAGTTCCCGGGCGCCATGCCGCTCCGAAGGCGAGGCGTCGCGAGCGAGCACGATGGT
>JANXAE010000110.1 GCA_025062235.1 Bryobacteraceae bacterium | reverse complement strand
CAAGGAGCACAACCAGGGCGTGGCCTACCTGGACGATGGCACCATGGTCGTGGTGGACAATGCCAAGCGGATGATCTCCAAGACGATTGACATCACCGTCACGAGCGTCTTGCAGACCACCGCGGGCAAGATGATCTTCGGCAAGTTCGACGAGCGCGTGCACGCCGTTTACGACAAGGCGGGCCAGCCCGAGCGTGCCGATCGCAGCGCTCCCCGGGAGGCCAATATCGCGCCTGCGCCACTGGCTCGCCCGGGGCCAGGCGATCGCTGAGAGCGCAAGTTCCGCCCTGCGCGATCGCCAGCGATCACCTTCCCACGAGCCTGTGAGCTTGTGGGGTAGGGGGTACAATCGTAACGTGGGATCGGGCGCTGCCGGACGGCGAGCGCCCCACCAACTATGAAGGTCGCTGCCATCATCCCTGCCGCCGGGTTGGGGACCCGCATGGGCCGCAGCGCGGCTGAAACATCGGGCGTCAGCCGCAAGCAGTTCATGCTGCTGGACGGTGCCCCGATCCTGCTGCATACGCTGCGCAAGTTCATCGCCTGTCCCTTGGTCACCGAGATCGTCGTGGCCCTGCGCGAAGAGGACATCGGCTGGTTTTCCGCCCTGATCGAAAGGGAGGGGGCCACCAAGCCGGTGCGTCTCGTCGTCGGGGGCAACAGCCGGCAGGAATCCGTACAGCACGCGCTGGACGCGTTGGCGCCGGACACGGATCTGGTTGCGGTGCACGATGCGGTGCGTCCCTTCATTGACCCGGAGACCTTGGAGAAAGTCATCCGGGAGGCGGCCCAGGGCGGAGCCGCCATCGTGGGCATCGTGCCGGTGGACACCGTCAAACAGGTCCGTGGCAACAAAGTGCACGGGACGCTTCCGCGCGAGCGCTTGGTCCTGGCGCAGACTCCCCAGGTCTTCCGCTACGAGCTGCTCAAGGAGGCTTTCGACCGCGCCCGGCAAGACGGCTTCGTCGGCACCGACGAATCCAGCCTGGTCGAACGCCTCGAGCGCGTCGAGGTCAGCGTCGTCCCGGGCAGCGACCGCAACATCAAGATCACCAAACCTTCCGATATGGAGCTGGCCCGCCTTTTCCTGAGCGAGGAAATCGCGCGGCGGAAGGCATCCTGAATTGCAGCAGCGGGAATACAGGAGCGGGATCGGCTGGGACATCCATCCTCTGGTGCCCGGGCGCCCCCTGATCCTGGGCGGGGTGAGAATTCCCTTCGAATTGGGCTTGGGCGGCCATTCCGACGCGGACGCTCTCGCGCACGCGATCACCGACGCGCTGCTGGGGGCGGCCGGCTTGGGTGACATCGGGGAGCATTTCCCCGATACCGACCCGCGCTGGAAGGATGCCGACAGCGTGCAGCTGCTGCGGCAGGCGGCCGGAATGGCGGCCGCGCGCGGCTTCGCCGTCGCGCACGTGGATGCCACCGTCATCCTCGAGCGCCCGAAACTCGGCCCTTACCGCGAGGCCATGCGCGGGAGGCTGGCTGAGGCGCTTGAGCTGCCGCTGGAGCGCCTCTCCCTCAAGTTCAAGACCGCCGAAGGCATGGGGCCGGTCGGCAAGGGCAGCGCCGTCGAGGCGTTGGCCGTGGTCACCTTGGTCCGCAACGGCTGAGCCCCGTCCGATTGTGCCACCATAATCGGACGATGCGGGTCGAGTTCACGGGGCAGGGGATCTACCTCGCGGATCTCGACCTCTGGCTCGATCCCCACCACCGCCAGCGCCGGGCCTGGATCTCCCACGCGCACCGCGATCACGCTGGCGCCGTGCACGAGGAGGTCTACGCCACGGCCGAGACCCTTGCGCTTTATCGCATCCAACACGGCGGCGCGCTGGAAGGTGCCGCGCTGCGCGCCGTTCCCTTCGGGCAGTCCTGGGAGCTGTGCGGCGCCCGACTGACGGCCTATCCCGCCGCCCACGTGCTCGGCGCTGCCCAGTTGCTGGTGCAGTGGCGCGGACTGCGCCTGCTTTACACGGGCGACGTCAAGCTGCTGCCCCCGTTGTGCGGGCGCCCCACGGAAACGGTGCGCGCCGATCGCCTCATCGTCGAGTCCACCTTCGGCCTCCCGATCTTCCACTTCTTGACGCGCGAGCAGGCGCGCGAGCGGATCGTCGCCTTCGCGCGCTGCGCCCTCGAGGAGGGCCGCTGTCCCGTGCTGCTGGCCCATGAACTGGGTCGCGCCCAGGAGGTCGCGCACGTGCTCTGCCAGGCCGGAGTGCCGGTTGCCGTGCACCCCGCTGCTGCGCGCTATCTGCCCGTTTACGCGGAGGCGGGTTTTCCGATGCCGGGATGGGACGAGTGGAATGGCAGCGCTCTGCCCGAAGCTGCTCTCGTCCTGCCACCGCGCTTCCGCGCTTCCGTTCAACTTCCCCGTCGGCGAGTCCGGATTGCCTACGTTTCGGGCTGGGCCGCGCTGGACAACGCCCGGGCGCGGACGGGCGCCGAGGAACTGATCCCGTATTCCGATCACGCCGGTTTCGAAGAGCTGCTCGAACTGGTCGAGGCCACCGGCGCGCGCGAGGTGGATGTGGTGCATGGATACACCGGGGCTTTCGCCCGCATCCTGACGCTTCGCGGCAAACTGGCCCGCGCTCCCGAGCGGCCGCGCCCGGAAGGGGAGAACGGCTGATGGACGAGCTCGCCGAACTTGCCGAGCGTGTGGCCAGCCGGAGCGGGCGACGGGAAAAGGTCGCTTTGGTTGCCAGCTACCTCAGTGCGCTCGGGGACGAGGACCTCGGACGCGCCATCCGCTTCCTGAGCGGGCGACCCTTTGGGCCCCGGGATCCGCGCCGGCTCGCTGTGGGACACGTCAGTCTCCGCGAGGCCGTCACCGCGGCTTCCGGCTGGGATGCCGAGACGGTGACGCTCTCGATCCGGGAGGTAGGCGACATCGGCGAAGCGATCGGCCTGCTCATGCGGGGCAAGACCGCCGAGAGGCCATTGAGTCTCGCCGAAGCCGAATCGCTTTATCGGGAGCTGGCCCGACGGCGCGGCGCGGTGGAGAAAGAGGAGCTGTTGCGCGAGTGTTTCCTGCGGTATCGCCCGCTCACCCTCAAGTATTTCGTGAAGGTCATCACCGGCGACTTGCGCATCGGCCTCCACGAAAAGATGCTCCTCGAAGCGGTGGCCGCGGCTTGCGGCGTGAAGCCCGATGCCCTGCGCGCGGCCGCCGAGCGGACAGGCGATCCGGCCGAGGCGGCGCTCGCCGCGCGCCACGGCCGATTGGAACAAATCTCCACCCGTTTGTTTCGTCCGCTGGACTTCATGCTCGCCCGCCCCATCGCCTCCGCCCGGGAAGTCCCGGATCCCGAGAACTGGCTCGTCGAGGACAAGTACGACGGCATCCGTGCCCAGGCGCACGTGGCCGCCGGCCGCGCGGCGCTGTTCTCGCGCGGGCTGGCCGATGTAACGCAGGCTTTCCCCGATTTGGCAGCCGCACTCGAGCGGCTGCCTGGCAGCGCTGTCCTCGACGGCGAGGTCGTTGCCTGGCGCGAGGGGCGCGCGCTGCCTTTCACCGCCTTGCAGCAAAGACTCGCCCGCAAGGCCGTCCCCCTGTTTCTCCCTTTGGAAGCCCCTGCGGCCTACGTGGCTTACGACCTGCTGCTGCGCGACGGGCGCGAGCTGATGGAGCTCCCTATCGAGGAACGACGCGCGGAACTCGAACGCCTGCTCGCGGGGCACGACGAGCCGCTGCTCGTGGCCCCGCAGCGGCAGGCGACTGACCAGGACGAGCTCGTCCGGCTCTTCGCAGAGGCCCGTGCCCGCGGCAACGAGGGCCTCGTGCTCAAGCGCCGTGGCAGTCGCTACGAAGCCGGCCGCCGCGGTGGCGCATGGCTCAAATGGAAACAGCCCCTTGCGACCCTCGACGTCGTGATCACCGCGGCCGAGCAGGGACACGGCAAGCGCGCCACCCTGCTGAGCGACTACACCTTCGCCGTGCGCAGCGGCGACCGATTCGTGAACGTCGGCAAGGCCTACTCCGGGCTCACCGACCAGGAAATCCGCGAACTCACCGAGCGGCTGCGCGCTCTGGCCACGGCACGGGCCGGCCCCATCCTGCTCGTGCGTCCGGAGATCGTTCTGGAAGTGGCCTTCGACGGCGTGCAGAAAAGCCAACGTCACGAAAGCGGCTACGCGCTGCGCTTCCCGCGCATCGTGCGCTGGCGCCGGGACAAGCGTCCCGAAGATGTGGACAGCCTCGAGCGCGTGCGGCAAATCTGGGAGGCGAGCCTCTCTTCGCCCGGCCGCAGCCCGTCTCGCTGAGGCCTCGCGGTGACCGGCGCCTCGCAACCCATCGCCGTGAGCCGCGCAGCAGCTTGCAGCCGCACGGCACTGCCGGGAAAGGGTCGCCCCACTCCCCCCGAGTTGAAACGGGTGCCCAGCTTCTCAGCGCGGCTGGTGGCCAGCGCAAAGGCGGTTGGACTCGGGCGAACTGGACCCTCGTTTTGCCCAAGTTCGCCTCCGATGGAGCACGGCTCGAGCCGGACGGCACCCGGTATGCTTCCAGGCTCTGTGTCCGGGCTTGGGCATGGGCCCCCGCAGTTTCCGGGGCCGGTCCTGGGCGCTCTCCGCCTGCAAAGCCTCCACCGCACGCGCTGCGTTCCATGCGGCGGCTCGTCGGCTCAACGAAGGTTGCCCGACCGAGCGCGACACGGCGGCGGTATGCGGGATCCCCGCAACCGCCTGAGGCGCGGATGCGGAGTGCAACTGGTGGGCGGTCGAGCGGGCCCTGCTGGAATTGCCTGGGGAAGGGGCTTGAGCGGGGCCGGCGCTCCTGCGGGAGCGACCCGCCCGTCGGTTCAGCGAGTCGGCTTCGACGATGGGAGAAGCCGCCGCGAGCGAGCACCGCGGGCAACCCTGAACGTGGCCCGGTTGCACAGGGATCCTTGGCGGAGTGGGGCAACCGCCCACGGAGGTTGCGTTTGGTCGCCGATCCTCGGCTCACGGCGTGAAGTTCTTCTGTCGCGGTGCGTCTTATCCGGCGATGCTATTGGTGAACCAGCCACAGAAGTGCGCCTGCCCGCCACGGAGGACCAGGAACCGCGCAGCCGCGCCGAGTTCGCCAATTCGCCTCTGTCCAGGATGAACTTGGCCAGGTCGCGGCCTGGCGGGTTCCGGCCGATTGCGGTGCGCCGGCCGGCGGCCGGCGATGAAAGCAGCGGCCGGCGTCGGTCACCCTCGAGCCGTGCAGCAAGTTCTAGGGAGAATTGCTTCTGGAAAGACAATCAATTTCCGCCTATAATGTTGCGGAGAGCGGCGGACGGCTCCATGCCCTGTCACTACTGCGGCAAACCCATACCGATCACCCGCAGGCTCAAGGATCCCGATTTCTGTTCCGACGAGCACCGGGAGCGGTACAACGAACTTGCCAAGATCGCGTTGCGACGCCTGCTGGACGCTTGGCCCCCGACGCGAAAGTCCCGTGAAGGCACGGAGCCGCTCAAAGAGTCGGTATCGGTCCCACCATCCCGCCCGCTGCGTATCGAGGCCGAACCCAAGGTGCAAGCTCCCAGGCATGCCGAGCCACAGCCAGGGGTTGTCCCGCCGCGCGCCGCTCGCGCCAAAGCGCCTGAGCCTGCCGGCCCGGCCGGCCCTGTTGAGCTCCGCCCACCCGCGCCCGTCCGCATTGCGTCGCGTTTTCTAGCAGCGGCAGCCGGGCAGGTTGTCGGTACCGTCCGATGGCCTGGCCGTAGCGACCTCGCGGGCCTCGGCGGTCGCCTCCCTTCGGGCCTCTGCCACGCCATTGCACCCGCTACCATTGATGGTCGAGAGGTCCCGGGCCGAAGTGGCAGCGTGCGCTGGTCCCCGTTGCCGACCTTGCGTCCGAAGACAGCCGTTCGAATCGGTTTTGCGATTCTCCGCAGCACGAGCACCCTTCGATTGGAGATCGGCGAGCCCGTGTCCATGGGCACCGAGGCCTCGGGCGTGGCTCTCCGAATTTCGCCGGTCCCACTTCAACTCCCGCACACCGCGGAGGCTCCGTCCCGGGCGAGTTTGAGCCTCGCAGGTCCCTTCGCAGGGACCGCGATCGGACCCGCCGAGTGCAGGCGGAGAGAGGTGCTTCCCGTTACGGCGTTTCCGGGAGCCGGGCGGGTCCGTCTCCCCATGCTGCCGAGGCCGCGGGGGCTGCGGCACCTCCGGGTGGCTCTGCCAGCCTGCGGGGTGCTCGCGGTGCGGCAGCCCGGGCGCATCCGCTCGGAGGCAGCGTTGCGCGGCGCGGGGATGGCGGCGATCCTGGGAACTTCGCGTCTGCCCCAACCGACGACCGCAGCGCGCACGAGCTCGACACTCGCAAGCGGGGGCCCCTTCGACATTTCGCTTTGGCCGGTCAAGCTCGCTCCCGAGAGCGCCGAGGCGAGGATGAGCCGGTTGGGCGGACCGCTGCCGCCCTACCGCTCACGCGCATCTCCGCTTCCCCTTTCAGGACTCGTCTGCACAGCGGCGGTTCCCTTGGCCGCACGACCGGTGATGGTTGCCGCGGGAGGCTACTCTGGGGCTTGGCGCGTGTCGGTTCCGGCAGTGAGGTTTCCCGCTGCGGTGCTCGTACAGGGCAAGGAGCTCGAGGCTGCCCCATGGTTGCCGCTCGCTGCGACCGCACCCGTGGGCCTCGTGTCCCTCGGCTGGTCCGCCGCGGCCGCTCTGGCCGTAAGCGTTTGGCTTCCGGGGCCAGGGAGCGTCGCGGGACTGGCGGGATTCGGAATCCGACAAGCTTCGCCAGCCGACTTGCCTCCCCCAGGCTCGTCGGCACCGGTCGCTGCGCCGCAGTATGGCAGTCGGGAGCTCACGCCACCTGCCCCGATACGAAGGGTTCGCGCCAGCCTATCTCCAGCGATCGTCGCCAGCCTCCCTGTCGGAAGACCTTCTCTCGACGGCCTCGAGCCGCGAGCAGCCAGCATCTCCGCGGGGCCCAGATCCGCTCCTCGCCGCGAGGAACTTCCGAGACCCCGGGCGCCCCGGTGGGACTCGTCTCCGGGGAGACTGATGGTGGCGATATCCGGCCTCTTCGGTCCGACGCCGCCCGAGGCGTTGCGCTCGACGGCTCACGCGATGATCGGATCAGAGCCGGGGCGCATCGGACTCCTCGGCCACCGTGTTCCGCAAGTGCCCGCGGTCCATTGGCAAGCAACCGTAGCTGGCTTGCGAGGTGTCCGGGAGCCAGCGACGGTTGCGCTCGGGACGGTCTTTGTCCCTGCCAAGGAGAAAACAGCTCCGCCTGTGCTCCTTGGACCGGTGCAGTGCGCCCGCCCCCGCAGCTCTGCCTTCGACGCCCCGGTATCGTGTTTTCTGACTCCCGCCCCGGCTTTCTCGCTTGCCCTGCGGGAGCCGTCGGCAGTTGCTTCCCCGGGGGAAGCCGGCATCTCGGGTTGGCGTTCACGGGCGGTGGCGCAATTGCCGCGGGGAATTGCGGCCCTGGAGCAACCGACCGGCAGATTGCCCCAAGCCGCCGGGCCTGTGGCCTTTCCGCTCTGCAGATCCGCTGGGCTTGCCGGTTCCCAGGTCCCGCCGGCTCCGGCCATCGCAGAGCGCAAACCTGCGCTGCCACGACCGGTGCACGACGCCGCAACAGTATCGCTCTCCATCCCCCGCGCTTGCCCGCCGAAGCTGAAGCTTCCGGCACCCTTGCGCGATGCGAGGTCCGAAGAAAGCCGCGCCTGTTGGGCGCTCGCGGTCTTCGGTCCAGCACTTCCACGCCCGGCAGGGTCGGTGCCCGCCGCCCATGCATTTCCGCGGTTCCCGGTTCGCGATCCATCTCCACCGGTCCAGCATGGAAAGCCGCTCGGGGTCGCCGTGGCGCAACAGCCCCGGTGGATGACGCAAGCCAGGCTGCCCGCAGGGCTAACAGAGCCGATCATGGTGCGGTTCGAGTTGCCGCCGGCGCTGCCGGTCTGGCTGCACTTCGTCAACCTGTGGCGGGGCTTGCCGGCACTGCTGCGGGCAACGGTCGCGCTGGGTACTTTGTTCGTTGGCTTGGCACTGTTGATCTGGGCTGCCGCGGGCGATGCCATCGGGGCCCAGTTGGAACGACGCGCGGCGATACGCTTGGAGGAAAACTTCCAGCGAGGTTTCGGCTCCTGGTTTGGGCAGCCGGATTGGATGGGGAGCTGGAATCGGAACTCCCCGGGGTCGGTGGAAGTCGGCCGGCTCGCTTTGTGGCGCCCCACGCGCCGCTTGGCGGACTACCAGCTGGAGTTTCTAGGGCAGATGGGAAGCAAAGGTCTGGGCTGGGTTTTCCGTGCGGCGGATTTGGAGAATTACTACGCGATGCGGCTGACAGTCGTAAAACCCGGCCCGTTGCCCTCGCTGGCATTGGTTCGCACCACAGTGGTGGCCGGAAAAGAACAGCAGAGGGTGCAGGTTCCCGTGCGCGCGAGAATCTCGCATGATTCTCCGGTGCGGGTGCGCATGTTGGTCCGCAACGACGGTTTCACCACCTGGATCGCGGATCAGCTCGCCGATTACTGGCGCGACGACCGATTCCGCGAGGGAGCCGTAGGCTTCTTCGCCGAACCGGGAGACCGCGCGCAACTCTATTGGGTCAGAGTTACGCATCAGGACGATTTTCTGGGTAAACTTTGTGCTTACCTGGCGCCGAGCCAAAGGGAGGGTAACTGAAGATGAACGCACGCAAGTCCGCTAGCGCCGCTCCGGCGGCCAAAGGATCGAATCCGGCGGGTCCCGCGCGTGAAGTGACGGCGTCCTCGGTGGCGCTGGCCCGGGCGGTGGCCAGGCACCTCGAGGGCAAGCTCGAGGAGGCGGCCCGGGAGCTCGAACGCGCGCTGGCGAAGGCAGAGGAAAGGGACCCTGAGATGTACCAGGCGCTCGGGCAGGTGCAGCTTGAGTTGGGTCGTTACGAGGAGGGCGCCGCCAGTTTCCGCGAAGTCCTCAAGTTGGATCCGGGCAACGCCAGTGCCTGGTTCAACCTCGCGGTGTGCCTGGAAAGGCTCGAGCGCTGGCAAGAGGCCGCCGAGCATTACAAGAAGGCGGCCGAGGCCGATCCCCGGTTGGTCGAGGCCCAGCTCGGGCTGGGCGTGTGCCTGCTCCATCTGGGCATGAACAAGCCGGCGATCGCCGCATTCGACAAGTTCCTAGAGGCCAGACCCGATCGGGAGCCCGCGCTGTTGGGCAAGGCGGTGGCTCTCCAGCAGGAGGGTCGTGCAGCCGAGGCCGTGGCCCTATACCGTCGGATCTTGGAAAAGAACCCCAATTCCGAGGAAGCGCTGGGCAACATGATTGCCCTCGGGCTCGCTCGCAAGGATTACGAGCTCGTACGCGAGGCGGCCGAGCAGCTGCTCGGCGTGAACTCGCAGTCGGTGCCGGCGATCGAAGGGTTGGCCGCTTGGGCGTTCGCCAAAGAGGACTACGAACTTGCGGCCAAGTACTGCACCACGCTGACAGCCCTGGCGCCGGATCACTTCGACGGCTGGTACAATCTCGGGTTGGCCCACCAGAAGGCAGGCCGTTTCGATCAGGCCGCAGAGGCCTACGAGGAGGCCGTCAAGCTTCGTCCCGACTCCCCCGAGGCCTGGACGAACCTGGGCCTGGTCCGCCAGGAGCTGGGGGACCCCGAAGGCGCGCGCTCCGCGCACGAGAACGCAGCCAAGCTCGATCCGGTCGGCACCACGGCCCTGTGGAATCTCGGGCTCGCACTGGAGAAAGCGGGCAGGATCGAGGAGGCCGAAAAGGCTTACTCGGACCTGCTCCGGCGGAACCCCAAATCGGAGGAAGCTTGCTTCAGGCTCGGCCTCATGCAGCTCGAGCGCGGCGACTACGCGCGCGCCGCGGAAACTTTCGAAGCTTGCCTGAAGCTGCGCCGCAACTGGCCGGAAGC
>JANXAE010000010.1 GCA_025062235.1 Bryobacteraceae bacterium | reverse complement strand
GCAGGGCTTCCGCCGGATCGCAGGTGATCATCAGCGAGGTTCCCGAAGCCGCGGCTAGGCCCGTGGCCACCACGGCCACCTCGGGATTGGGTGCGTAACCCGGCGGCGTGGCCACCGCCAACTCGATGCCCAGGCGAGGTGCGGTGAGCATCAGCGAGTGCGCCACGTTGTTGCCGTCGCCGATGAAGGCCAGCTTCAGGCCGCGCAGCTCCCCGAAGCGCTCCTTCAGGGTGAAGACGTCCGCCAGCGCCTGGCAGGGATGGTAGAGGTCGCTGAGAGCGTTGATCACGGGCACCGACGACCAGCGTGCCAGCTCCTCGATGGTCTGTTGCGAGAATACACGCGCGACGATGGCGTGCGTCCAGCGGTCGAGGTTGCGCGCGACGTCCTTGAGCGGCTCGCGCTCGGCGATGGGACCGTTCGAGAAAACGGCGTCACCGCCCAGTTGCTTGATGGCCAGCTCGAAGGTCAAGCGCGTGCGCAGGGAAGGCTTCTCGAAGAGCAGGCTGAGATAGCGGCCTTCGAGCGCGCGGGCGTAGGCGGCGGGCGTGCGCTTGAGAGCGGCAGTCAGCTCGAGCAGTTGGACGAGCTCGTCCTGCGAAAGGTCGAGATCCCAGGCGAAGCGCCGTGCGGCCACTCTCGGGTGGGGAAGCGAAGAGGCCTGCGCGATTGAATGAATATTCATCATTATGAATAATCACACACTCCTCGAACCCCTGTCAAGGCGACCGCGGGCCGGCGGACGGACCCCGCGCCCGACCGGCATCGCACCGCGACCCGGGCAGCGGCGGCGCGCCCGGCGAACGTCCGGGGCGGCTGCCAGCCGCCCGCCGGCGCCGAGGAGTTGGCCGGCTCCGGCGGCCTCGACCCTGCGCGGTCCGGCAGCGGCCGCCGCAGCCGATCCCCGGTGGAAGGCGCCGCGCCTCGGGGCTGTATCGCCGAGGGTACAATGTACGGCGTGAAGGCCCCCTGGCTGACCGTCATCCTTGTTGCGATGGCCGGCGCCCAACAACGGCCCGGCCTGTTCTTCCGCGAAGATTTCAAGGAAACGCCGCCGGAGACCCCCATCACCCAGTCCCACATCGCCAACCCGGATCTGATCCTCTCGCTGCACGGTCCCGGTGCCGCTCAGATCAAGAAGAGCCACCACGACAAGCCCGCCGACGACCCCTACTATGTGTGGTCCGGGCAAGCCACCGGCAACTGGGCCGTAAGTCTGCGTCACAAGAACGCGATGGTGGATTTGACCGGTCTGGCCAAGATTCGCTGGCGATCGAAGCAATCGGGCTTCCGCGAGGCCCGGATCATTCTCAAGCTGGCAGACGGCACCTGGCTGGTGAGCGATCAATCGGACCCGGCCTCGGCGGACTGGCGCGAACGCGAGTTCAACGTCGCTGATCTGCGCTGGCGCCGGCTCGACATCAAGAACGTCATCGAAGGGGATTGGGTGCCCAATCCGGATCTCGGCCGCGTGGACGAAATCGGCTGGACGGACCTGATGGTCGGCGGAGGCTCGGCGGCCTGCACGCGGATTGACTGGATCGAGGTCTGGGGCCGACCGGTGCCGCGCGCTCACCAGTAGCCGTAACGCCGCGCGTACCAGTTCTTGACGATCTGCGCCAAAAACACGTAACTCGCCAGGATCAGGACCAGGAACGGGAAGTAGACGGGTGGCAGCGGTTGCAAGCCGATCGTCCTGCCGAAGCCGGAAAACGGGATCAGCAGCCCCGCTAGCATCACCAAGGCCGTCAGTAGGGCCAGCGGCGGCGCAGCGCGACTCTCCAGGAATGGCACTTTGTGCGTGCGGATGATGTGCACGATCAGCGTTTGCGAGAGCAGGCCCTCCACGAACCATCCGGACTGGAACAGCGACTGTGTCTCCGGGGTCCGCGCCCAGAAGAAGAACCACATCAGACAGAAGGTAACGTAGTCGAAGATCGAGGAGACCGGGCCCATGAAGAGCATGAAGCGGGCGATGCCGGAGGCCTCCCAGCGCCGCGGCACTTTCAGGTATTCCTCGTCCATGCGGTCGAAGGGTATGGCGGTTTGGGAAAGGTCGTACAGAAGGTTCTGGGTCAACAGTTGTACGGGTTGCATGGGCAGGAATGGCAGCCAGGCACTGGCGCCGAGGACGCTGAACACGTTGCCGAAGTTCGAGCTGGTGCCCATGCGGATGTACTTGTAAACGTTGCCGAAGGTGCGGCGGCCTTCGAGCACGCCCTCCTCGAGCACCATCAGGCTCTTCTCCAGCAGAATCACGTCGGCCGATTCGCGGGCGATGTCCACGGCGGTGTTTACCGAGATGCCCACGTCGGCCTGCTTGATGGCGGGCGCGTCGTTGATGCCGTCCCCGAGAAAGCCCACCACGTTGCCCGCCGCCTGCAAGGCGCGGACGATGCGCGCTTTGCCCTCGGGCGGAACCCGTGCGAAGACGTTGTTCTTCTGTACGGCCTCGGTGAGCTCCTCGTCGCTCATGCGTGCCATTTCCGGACCGAGCAGGATGCCGCGGATCTCGAGGCCTACCTCGCGGCACACCCGAGCCGTGACCACCTCGTTGTCGCCCGAGATGACCTTGACCTCCACCCCGTGTTCCTGGAGCGCGCGGATGGCGGGCGCTGCCGAATCCTTGGGAGGATCCAGGAAGGCCATGAAGCCAGCCAGCGTCATCCCCCGTTCGTCCTCCCGCGTGTAGCGCCCGCGGCCTAGGGGAAAGCGCCGGAACGCGATGGCGATCACGCGAAAGCCCTCCTCGTTGAGTTCACGAACGAGCTTGCGGGCGGTTTCCCTGCGGTGCTCGTCCAGTGGATAGGGTTTGCGGTCGATTTCCACGTATTCGCAGACTTCCAGCATTTCCTCGATGGCGCCTTTGGTGATGAGCAGTTCTTCCCGCTTTTCCGTCTCCACGCACACGGACATCCGCCGCCGGCTGAAATCGAAGGGAATCTCGTCCACCAATCGGTAGTCGGTGGCCAGCCGGAGGTTCTCTTGCAGTTCGGCGTGCTCGAGGATCGCGCGGTCCAACAGGTTCTTGAGCCCGGTTTGGTAGTAACTGTTCAGGTAGCCGAGCTGTAGCACCTTCTCGGAGTCCCGGCCACGGATGTCGAGATACCGCACCAGGATCACCTTGTCCTGAGTAAGGGTGCCTGTCTTGTCGGAACAAAGCACGTTCATGGCGCCGAGGTCCTGGATCGCAGGGAGCCGCTTCACGATGACTTTCTTGCGCGACATGTTGACGGCGCCGCGGGCCAGAGTTGCCGTCACCACCATGGGCAGCATTTCCGGCGTCAGGCCCACGGCCACGGAAACGGCGAAAAAGAATGCCTGGGTCCAGTCACCCTTGGTCAAGCCATTGACGAGGAAGACGACCGGCACCATGACGAGAGTGAAACGTATCAGCAGGAGGCTGACACGGCTGATGCCGCGGTCGAACTCCGTCTCCACCCGGCGACTAGCGACGACATGCCGGGCGAGAGCGCCGAAATAAGTGTTCGTTCCGGTCGAGACCACCGCGCCGGCTCCGGTACCGCTCACCACGTTGGTGCCCATGAAGCAAAGCCGCGGCTGATCCAGCAGGCTGCCATCGGCGGCCGGGGTGCCCTGGGCCATTTTCTCCACGGGAACCGACTCCCCCGTCAGCGCCGCTTGGCTCACGAAGAGGTCCTTGCTGGCGATCAACCGGAGGTCCGCCGGAACCATGTCGCCCGCGGAAAGATGGACGATGTCCCCGGGCACCAGTTCCTCGACCGGAACCTCACGCCGCGCCCCGTCGCGCGTGACCGTAGCTGTGGTGCCGACCATCTGCTTGAGCTGCTCGGCGGCGCGGGTCGAGCGGTACTCCTGCACGAAGCGCAGCACGACGCTGATGACCACCATGGTGCAGATGATGAACACTGCGTCCATGTCCCCCGTCAACGCCGCGATGCCTGCCAGTACCAGGAGCAGGAGAATGAAAGCGTTGTTGAAGGCGTCCCAGAGATGGTTCCACCATCTGGGAGCCTTCTCCCGCACGACCGTGTTCGCGCCGTATCGTGCCAGCCGCTCACGAGCCTCGTCCGTGCCAAGGCCCTCCCACGAGGTGCCCAGGGCCTCCAGGACCTCGGATACCTCGGAATGAATCAGCAATGCGGGATCCTTGCCCGCCCAGGGCACCTGTGCATCGTTCCCGCCGGCGCGACGCCGGCGGATCATACCCCTTGCCTTGTTGCCGAACGACACGAGCATCGTGCACACTCCCTCGATCGAGTCTGGCTGCCTCGCAGCCGCACCGCAGTCCTGGCCAGCCTACGCAGGAGAGCGCGAGAACTCAGAGCGCCCCCTTCCTGCTGGCCGTCAGGCCCGCGGGATCGCCACTAGCCACCCCATCCACGCGTGGCAAGGAAACAACGAAAGGAGAGCGTGCTACGCCGGGACGCTGCTCAGCCCAGCTCGGCCTCCTCGACTCGCCGCGCTGGGCCCGTCCGGCATCTCAGCGGGAAGGAGATCTCGGGGGGAACCCAGCAGCGGCGGCGTGCGGAGACTTCTTGCGCTGACGAATCCCAGGGGCGTTCGCCCGCTCGTCTCCTCGATCGCTGTCGTTGCCGGTATCCATGCTCACAACGGGCTCCTTTCCGGATACCCTTCCTCGAACATAACACTGCTCACGTCGGACCCGCAAGCTTTTTTGCGCGAGGGCCGCCGCGTCGGTGAACTTAGAAGGTGATCCCGATTCCCGCCGACAGCTCCATGCTGCGCAGGATGCCTCCCGATTTCATGGGATCTTCGAAGGTGAGGTCGTACGGCTTGCCGCCGAAGTGATCGCGGAAATCGAAGCGGATCACCGAGTGCGGAATCAGATGGAGCTTGAGGCCCAGCCCGTAGTTGACGCCGTAGTTGCGCGTGGGTCCGGTGTCGAACTCGGGGATCTTCTTCGGGGCGCCGTATTGGTGAGCCTGCAAGCCGACGGCGATGTAGGGCCGCCAACGCTCGCCCCGCGGCATGCAGTACATCAGGAAGGTGTAAAAGCCCGACTGCACCCAGACGCGCTCCTCCTTCAGTTGGAAGGTCTTGGCGTCCGGGCGGATCTTGGTCTGAAAGATGGCGCGCGTGCGGATGTAGCCGATCTCGTGGCCGTAGTAGCCGCGGGTGTTGTACGTGATGCGCACGCCATGGCCGTACTGGCCCACCAGGCGCGTGTCGTCGTCCTTCTTGTTCTTGTCATTCAACGTACCCAAAGGCGCGTCGCTGATCTTGGAGGAGACGCGCGAGAAATTGACTTCCCAGGTCTGGGCGCAGAGCGAAAGCGCAAGCAACAGCGTGAACGAAAGCGATCTGAACATGAGTCGCGGCCGGGCCGCCCGGTTGTCGAGGCGCGCCCCCGGAACCTTCAGTTTAACAACCGCGAGGGAGGCTCCACCCGGACCGCAACCAGGTGCCGGCCGCGTGGAGCGAACACGAGGAAGCGACCCCGGTCCTCGATCACGGGCAGGCGCGCTGGCTCGCCGTCCACTTCGATCGCCACCGGCGCGCGATCGAGCACTGCAATGGCCCGCGAGGAGCTGCGATAGGCGAACTCCAGGCCGCCGGGCAGCGCCTCGGCGGCTAACAGCTCAGCGTTCAGATCGAGCAACCGCACGGCGACCGGATCGCCGGCTTGCTCCAGCACATGCAGGCCCGCTGGCAACCATACGGTTTCGTCGTCGCGGGCCGGCCAGGGCTTTCCGTTCACGCGCACGGGCCCGCGCCAGCGCACCCCGAGCGGTTGCTGGGCCTCCACCAGCAGCCGCCCGCCGCGTCGCTCGAGCCGGCGGGCGGGCGCGGCTGCGGCCGGCAGCAGAGGCAGATCGGGCTCGAGCAGTGAGCGTTCGAAGTAAAGGGCGACGCGCGGGAAAGCCTCCGCCGCGGCCCGCACCAGCAGAAACAGCTCCGTCCCGGTTTGTTGCTTCGTGGGATAGACGTCCTGGTATCGCTCGACGATGTTGATGTCCACGCCCAACCGCTCCCAGCGCGGGGTGAGCTCCTGGTAGCGGCGTGCGATCTCACGATAACGCTGGGGTCCCAGGTGCCAGACGGTGGCCGGATCTTCGACCAGGAAGGTGAACGCGTGCCGCTCGAGCAGGGGTAGCAGCGCCGCCGCATCCGCGCCCACAGCCTCGCGCATGCGCGTGTCGAAACGGTCGTCCACGTGCGTGAGCGCCAGATCGAGATGGGGCCGTGACGAGCGCAGGGACTCGAGCTCCGCAATCCACTCGCGCTGCAGCCGGGCCGCCAGCCGCGCCCGGTAGTCGAGGAAGGCGGCCAGCCCTTGCGGGTTGCGCGAAAGATGGCGGGGCGAATCCGGCTGGAACAGTTCGAGGGGGTCGAAACCGGCCAGCGCGCGGAACTCCCGCCGCACGTCGTCGTTCATGGGAGTGAAGCGCGCCGGGTTGGCCGCGCCTTCGAGCGATTCGAAGTAGAGCTCGGCCAGGTTTACGCCATCGAAATCGAACCGTTCGATCAGTTGCCGTACGCCTGCGCGTACGGCGCGCGCGCAATCGGGGTTGGCCAGATTCATGAGCTTGCGCCAGTCCAGATGCGCGTCCTGAAGCAGCGCCGTCTTCTCGCGCCATTGGGGGTGCTGCTGCCAGAAGCGCTCGCTGACGTGAGGCAGCTCCAGCCATGCGTACACGAGCACCGCGTTGCGGTGACAGGCCTCGATGAGACGCTTCAAATAGGCGTCCCGCTCGGGGTCGGGCTCAAAGAAGTGCCACGCGGCGACGTGCAGGGCGGCGATGCCGGTCCGACGCCAGCGGCGCGCGAAGTAATCGAGATCCACGCGCGACCGGTACGAGGAGTCGAAGAAGGCCCACAGGCGCCGGCTCGCCAGGGGTGGCTCCAAGCCGAGATCGGCCAGAGCCTGAAGGAGGTACGGGAAGCGGGCATACGGCGTCTTGCCCGGCGGGCAGGCCAGCCAGAGAGCGCCGCCACGGCCGCGACGCACCGCCGCCACCAGCGGGGCTTTTTCCCAGCGCTCCCTGGCCAGCAGGCGCGCCTCTTCAGGCAGCGTGAAGATTGGCAATTCGACCGGGCGCTCCCAGACGACGCGCAACGCCGGCCTGTGCAGGTCTTCCACGCTGCGGGCGACGAACCGGCGGCCCGAACTTCGGATCCCCAACGCTGCGGCCAGCGGCGATTCCCCTTCGACGACGAAAATGGCGCCGGCCGCCATTCGCTCTTCCCAGCCCGGCGCGGGGGATGCATCACCGAGGACGACGATGCGGGCTTGCTCTGCGGAAGTCGCGCGCACCAGACCGACCGCGCCCAGGATCTCGGGCCACGGATCCGAGCCTGGGGGCGCGTAGTAAAGGAACGGTTCGGCGGCGAAGACCGCCGCGCAAACGACCAGCGCCGGTACGCTACCTGGAAACCGCATACCAGAACCCTGCGCGCCAGTCCCAATAGTTTGGCCGGCGCGGGTTGTAACGATTCAGGGTGTGCACACCCCGTAACAGGTCCAGCGAAAAGTACATCCCGGCGGGCATGGCCTCCCAACGGAAGCGAAAGCCGGGACCGGATTCGACGAAACTGGCCCAGTACTGCCGTCGAGCGTCGGCAGCGACGTTCAGATTCCAGTAGCACTGCGTGGCGAGGCCGCCGAGGCTCTGTGACCGCGCTGCGGTGTAGCCCGCTCGATTGCGCCAGTAGAACAAGACGTCATGGTCGAAGCGGCTCAGGTACACGGCATCGGCGCCGGTTTCGAAGAACCGTCCGCCGGATTCTGCTCCGAGCGGGCGGCCGAACGCGCGGCTGAAGGCGAGGCCGCCGCGCCAATCGCCGAGCCTCCGGCCACCTGGCGGACGCTCGAGGTAACTGATCGCCACCCCTGCTTCAGCCCAGAGGACCGAGCCGCGAAAGCCCGGCGTAGAGATACCGATGGCGGCAATGAGCGCCGTCTCGGAGAAGTACTGCGGGATCGCGCCCCCCGGCCTGCTCCGTGAGTCGCCGATGAAACGCAGCGAGCCATAGGGACGCAACGGCAGCCGGCGGAAGCGGAACTCGGTTCTCAGTTGCGAGTAACTGAAGACGTCGCGCCAGCGCGAAGAGTAAAACGGTAACCACCAGAACGAGCTGCGCAAGCGGGCAAGCGAGGCCTGCAAGCTCCGTGAAGCGCGCGTCGCCTCGGACGCGATCGCCGGGTCCGGGCTGTAGCTGGCCATCTGGAACCAGCGCAAGGCGCGATCGTCCTGGCCAAGCATGTTATAGGTCCAGCCGAGCTTGAGCATGACGGCGAAATCGGCCGGATCCTGTTCGTGCGCCAGTTGCAGGTATTTCAGGGCATCTTTGAGGAACCCTGCCTGGTAGCTGCGCTCGCCCATCGCCCTGGCGTCGAGCGGGGAGGCCTGGGGTGCTTGCGGCACAGGCGGCTCGCCTGGGAGGACGGGCGGCAGACCGGTGGCCCGGCGCATGCGCGCGGCGAGCTCGGCGTCCTCGCCCGCCAGCACGCGTTCGATGAGCGGCTGCGCGTCTTGCCGCTCACCCCGCGCAAGCAGTAGCAAAGCCAGCTGCGCGGCGGCGAGCAGATCCGAGGAATCCGTTCCGACGATCGCGCGGAAATGCTGCTCGGCTTCGGCCGTGCGTCCCAGTTCGAGCAGCAGGTAAGCCAGTTCGCGCCGCAGGGGGACATTGGTTGGATCGAGCTTCAGCGCGCTTTCGAATTCCGCGACATAGGGATACCGTGAGGGCAGCAGTCCCCGCGCGCGGTCCGCGGCGTAGGGTTCCGCGCCGCGCGAGGCTGCAAGCAGCGCTGCCATGCCGCGTTCGCTGTGGCCCAACTCGAGCCAGACGCGGCCCAAATCCGCGAGCACGCCCCGCCGCTCCGGCCGCAGTCGCCAGGCCTTTTCGTAATGGGTCGCGGCCAGTTCCAACTCGTTGCGTTCCTCTGCCAGCCGCGCCAATTCGAGATGCGTGCCCCAGTCGCCCGGGTTCTTGTCGAGCGCGTGGAGCCAACGCGCAATCGCTTCCGCCAGGGCGCGGTCAATGTTCTGGAAGGCCTGCTCCGCGGCGGCTCGCGAGGCAGGGTCGCCTGTTTGCCGGACACGGTCGAAAACGCGCCGCGCCTCGGCCCGCCGGCCGGTCTCGTAGCAAAGGAAGGCATATTCGAGCGCTAGGTGGTGATCGGACGGGTCGAGGCGCATGGCCTGCGCGAATTCCTCGAGCGCAGCCTCGTTCTCGCCGATCTTCAGGTAGGCGTAGGCCAGATCCTTGCGCAGGGCGGCGCGCTCGGGTGCCAGCTCGATGGCGCGCCGGAACGACTCGATGGCTCGATCGTAGTCGGCCGCACGCAAGGCGGTGTAGGCTTTCTCCAGCCACGGATACGCGGGATCGGGGGCCTGCGCCCAAGCCAGCCCGGCCGCGAGGACCAGCCACAGGCCGCACGTTCTCATGCCGGCTAATACAAATAGTCGGGCGGGCGCGGCGGATTTCGCAGCCGAATTCGTCGTCTCAGCGCAGCAGACTGTTGAAGACCAGCTTGAAGGTGCCGTGCGTCTGGGCCCGGTGCTGGGCACGGAAGCCGACCAGAACGACGCGCCCCTTGCCCAATCGCGCCGCGACCATGGCAGGTTTGTTGGCAATGACCTGCTCGCCGATGAGCCAGCCACTGGCCAGCAGGTCGCGTTCGGCGTAGCGCACGACGGTTTCGTAGCGGTCGTTATTCGCCGAGGGCAGGATCTCGAAGACCGGATTGCCTGCCAGATAGAGCGCGAGACCCTCCTCGGGCATCCCGTAGGCCAGGGGATGGTTCGTGGCGAATCGCACGCGCAAGGTGGAGCCGGGGCACCAGAACTCGCGCGAGGAGCGGCCAGCGACGGCGTTTCTAAGACGGAGGCCGAGTTTCTCGATCGCGAACATCGAGGCGTTCCCCAGGGTCACGAGCGTACCGCCTTGCTCGACGAACTCGCGCAAGGCCTTGACGCCTTCATCGCCGATGCCGCTGCGGTACTCGGGCGGGTAGTCATCCTCCGGCGGGCCTGGCATTTCGCCGGGCCGCTCACGGCGTTCGCCGGTGATGCGCGCGGTGGTATCGTCGGGCAGGATGAAGACGTCGTAGTTCTGCCGGAGACCTCCTTTGCGGATCTCCGCATCGAGCACGCTGCGGTAAGGGAAGCCGAACTGTTCGAGCAGCAGGCGGGTCCAGCCCTCGTCCATGTTGCCGCCCCAATAGCGCTGGTACATGCCGATCCGCAGCCGCTCCAGGGGCCGCGCGGCTTGGCCGGGGTCTTCCCCGAGCGGGAGAAAGTCCACGCCCGTGGCGCGCGCCACTTCGGCCAGCGCGGCTGCAGGGGCGGCCACGACGAAATCGCCCGGGCGACGGTCCCGCCACGGGGCGGTCAGGCGACGCACGGCTACGCCACGATCGAGCAGCAGGTTCACGGCGCGGTAGCTGTCGTTCAGGCGGCCGTCGAGGGCGTAATAGGGCGCGCCCGGCGGCACGCGGCCGTCCGGCCTGATTTCGGAGGCGACCTTTTCGAGATCCGCCGGCACGGGGTCGTCCGAGGGATCCACGCGCACGCCCATGAATTCGAACATGGTGTCCGTGGCGAGATCGTAGGGACGCATGGGCGAGCCGTCGCGGGCGCGCGTCCACTCGTTGTCCGGATAGAACGTGCGCCCCAACAGATAGCGGATGACACCCATCTTCGGCTGTGCGAGCGAGACGACGAACGTTCCCGCCGGATAGCTCATGCCCGAAGCGAGCGTGAAGGCCTTGGAGGCGCGGTGCACCTCGATGCCCTGGGCGAGCAGGTTGTTGATCATCTTCAGCGCGGTCAGCGGATCGTGCTGCGCGGGCGGGATCAGGTAGGCTTTGGGCCTGCCCTGCGCGCCGCGTTCGGTCTGTCGTTTGGCCTTATGGTATGCGTTCCACAGCACGGTCTCGCGGTTCCGCGCGGCCAGATCGAGCACAGCCCACGCCGAGACCTTTTGCCGCTCGACGATGTCGCGCAGCCGCCACCAGCCGCCCGGCCAAGGATTGGGGAACGTGGTGTGGGGGCCGTAGAAAGGAAAGCCTCGGGCCTCGCCGCGAAGCTGGTCCGGGTGGATGTAAAGGGGCGTCGCCAGGCGGGCGTTCGCCGCCTCGGTCAGCATGCCCGCGATGTTGTGAAAGGGCGTGATCCAGTGGAAGCCGAAGTGACCCCAACCGGAGAACTGGGCCATGTTGATGACGCCGGAAAGGCCGGCTTCCTCCGCCTTGTAGGCGATGTGCGCGCCGTACCAGCTCATTTCGCGCCACACCAGCGGGTCGGCGTGGGGACGGATGGGCTCGGCGTAGGGCGGCACATAGAAGCGCGGTCCGTAGCTGCCCATGTGGTGATGGTCTACGTAGGCCTGCGGGATCCACTCGCGGAAGAGGATGCGCGCGACATAGCGCGATTCGACAAGGTTCAGCTGGAAAGCGTCACGGTTGTTGTCGTGCCCGGCGTACTTGTGATAGAGCCACGGCAGGCTGCTGCCCTCGTATTCCGTGCCCAGCGTTTTCTCGTACCAGTCGGCCACCATCTCCGCGCCGTCGGGATTGAAGCATGGCACCAGCAGGAAGATGACGTTCTCCAGAATGCGGCGGGTGTCGGCGTCATCCCGAGAGACGAGCTCGTAAGCCAACTCTGGCGCCATTTGCGTTCCGCCGATCTCGGTGGCATGCAGGCTCATCGTCTGGCAAACGACCGCGCGCCCTTCGGCCGCCAGCTTGGCCACCTCTTCGTCGCTCAGCCCGCGCGGGTCGCTCAGCCTGAGGTTCACCTGGCGCAGCCGCTCCAGCCGTTGCATGTTCCCCGGGGCGGTGATGATGAGGAGGAGGAACGGCCGACCTTCGGTCGAGGGTCCCAACTCGACGACTTTCAACTTGCCGCGGCTTTCCTGCTCGAGCAGCCGGTAGTATTCGACGATGCGCCCCCAGCGGGCGATCTTGCGATCGCTCCCCAGCCGGAAGCCGAAGAACTTCTCGGGCGGGGTCACGGGCTGCGGCCGCACGGCGGGCGAGGCGAGCAAAGCCAGCCCTACCAGGAGCCACGAGCGGAGCAGCGAGCACGCCGGTGACATGACCGTTCTCCTTGATCGGGTGCGCGATTCTATCACAAGCGCGAAGGCGCTCGCCGTTGCTAGGCTGGTCTGATGGAGTACAATTCGGGTTCTGCCGCGCTGGCTGCGTCGTTGCTCCTTTGGTTGGGAGCGCTGCTCTCTGGTTACCCGGCATGCGCCCAGCGCATGTCCGCGGGCGTCGTGGTCGGCCGCGCCCTTACCGGCGGTTTCCACGACTTGACGGAGCACATCTTTCTGCCGCCGCTCGAACCCGGAGGCTCCTGGTACCAGGGGAGCATGTGCTTCTGGCCGCGTTCGCGCGACTGGGTGGCAGGCGGAATGCTCGAGCTCAGTCTACACGGCCAGTGGTCGCTCGAGTTCAACGCGCTCTGGCGCGAGCTGCGCGGCCAGCAAACGCTCTTCAGTCTGCCCGGCAAGCCCCCCGAAAAGGGCTCGCCCGAGCAGATCGTGACCTGGCAGTTTCCCATCCTGCTCAAGTACCGGCTGCCGCGCCGGGGCGCGCGCCCTTTCCTCGCGGCGGGCCCCGCTTTCCGCACCATCGGTAACGTGGGCGGCGGTCCCCATACCTTCTCCCGGCACGGTCTTGCAGCTTCGGGCGGCGTCGAGTGGAACCGGCGCGGCCTCAGGATCGCGCCCACGCTCAGGTACACGCTCTGGGCCGGCGACAGGAGCGCGAGCCCTTGGCGGACGGCTTCCGACCAGCTCGAAGCTCTCGTGACCTTCAGCCGCGCCGAGCATGAGAGGTGGCGTCCTCTGGGCGAACGCATCGCGGTCGGAGTCGCGTTGGGCTTCCATCTGAACGGTGATTACCCGCAAACTACGGAGGTCCACGGAGCGGGTACGGATTTTGCCTATGTGGTTACGCGCACCAGCGCGCGCAGCGCGATCTTCGGCCCGGTCGTCGAAGCCCGCCTCGGGCGCGACCTCTCGCTCGAGGCCGCGGCGCTGCTCCGCCCCATCGCTTGGAAAACCGAGGTTGCGCCGGCGCACGGGCTTTCCGTTCCGCCATGGACCTCGCGATGGCCCACCTGGGTCTTCCCCGTGCTCCTCAAACAGAGCTTGCCGCGGAGAGGTTGGGCGCCGTTCCTGGCCCTGGGGCCAACGTTTCGCATGCGCCAGTTCTTCGGCGAGGCGTCGCCTTACGGCATGACAGCAGCCGCGGGCCTGCGTTTCCACGCCGGTCCCGTGAAGATCTCGCCATCGCTGCGGTTCACCCGCTGGGGCGAAAACCGTGCACAGTGGGGGCCCCGCCGCAACCAACTCGAAGCCTGGATGACGTTCTCATTCTGAGGAGCCGGATTCCGTCTGCGGCCCCGGCTGACCACCCTGCACGATGGTGGCCTGGCGCAGCTTCTCCAGCTCGCGTCGGGCGATGACCGCCCAAGGGCTCACCGGATCCAGGCGCAGGTAGATCTGCCAGTGACGGACGGCTTCGAGCGTCCGCTCGCTCGACTGATAAAGCAGCGCGAGATTGTAGTGCGCGTCGGCGTAGTCGGGATCCAGCCGAACGGCCTGCTCGTAGTGCGCGATCGCCCTTTCGCGGTCGTCCATCTCATCGTAGAGATTGCCGAGGTTGTAATGGGCCAGTGCGTAGCCGGGCTCGACTTCCAGGGCTCGCCGGTACCAGAGCTCGGCCTCCGCCCACATCCTGCGGTGGAAAAACAAGGTGCCCAAGTTCACCATCGCGCCGGCCAATCGCGGGTCGAGCGTAACTGCTTTCAGATAGGCTTGCAAGACCTGATCGAACGGCGCGCCCGCCCGTTCCAACTCGAGACCGTGCGCGAACCACTGCTCCGCCTCGCGCGCCCTGGCGGCTGGCGAGCGGGGCGCGGGGCGTGCGCCTGGGAAGTTCACCAGGCGCTGGATTTCCTGCTCGTCGAAGTCGAGCAGCAGCTGTCCGGTGAGGGGCTCCATCTTCCGACCGCCGACGATGACGGCGATCTTGCGCCCCTCCCGCACGATGCGCAACTGCCTGAGCGGCTCCTCCAGCTCGCCCACCTTGCGACGCACCGCGCCCAGGATCTGGCGAATGCGCTTCGCGGAAAGCTTCATATGAGCGAGCTTGCGCAGCGTGCCGAGCGCGAGCAAGTCCGCGAAATGAAACTGGTTCCGGGCCGGAATGAGCTGCTGGCGTTCCCAACTGCGAAGCTGAGATTCGGAGATGCCCAGCAGCCGGCGGGCCTGGGCTCGGCTATAGGTGGCCTCGGCATCGAGGACGCGCATGGAGCCGGAGCGTGAGTCCGATTGTATCACGGGGACGCGGCGTGCCCCCGCATCCGTGCGAGGGAGGCCTTTCTCGCAACGCTCTTGCAACGATTCGGCCTCGCGCCGCTGGCCCTCGGGCCAGTTTTCATTGACAGTCTGAAATGGGGCATAGGATACTGGTAACGTGCTGCAACTGGTTTTCAGCACGTCCGCGGCGCGGGAAGCACGCTCGAAGGCCTCCGGTGTCCGGACGCTGGCCGACCTGGCCGAAGGCGAGGCCGGGATCCTTGCGGAACTGGACCTGCCCGAGGAGGCCGCGCGTCGGCTGATGGTTCTGGGGTTCTTGCCCGGCAACCGGATCGAAGCCGGCCCCAGCGCACCCGGCGGAGATCCGCGGATCTACCGGGTGGATGGCGCCGAAATCGCACTGCGCGCAGAAACGGCGGCTTGCCTGAAGCTCGCGTCCGATGACCAAGATGCCCACCGATGAACGGCGCTTGCCACTGCCAGACGTGCGCCTTGGCCGGCGGGCCTGGTCGGCCTGCGGGCAAGCCCACCATCGTCGCCATCGTCGGGCCTCCTAACTCGGGCAAGTCCACTCTCTTCAACCGGCTGACTGGCCTCCGGCAAAAGGTCGCCAACTACCCGGGCGTCACCGTGGAACAGCGTGTGGGCAAGACGCGCGTGGCGCACGGCCATGAGATCACGCTGGTGGACTTGCCCGGCATCTACAGCCTGACGCCGGGCTCAGAAGACGAAAGGATCGCGCACGACGTGTTGACAGGGCGCATGCCCGGCATGCCCAAGCCGGACGCCGTCCTCATCGTGCTGGATGCGAATCTGCTCAGCCGCCACCTGATGGTTGCGGCCCCGGTGCTAGCCCTGGGCTTGCCCTCGATGGTCGTGCTCAACATGGCCGACGAGCTGAGCGAACGCGCTGGGCAGGTGGACGTCGAAGCGCTGTCGGAGCACCTGGGGGCGCCGGTGGCGCTGATCAGTGCGGCCAAGGGCGAGGGCCTCGGGCCCGTGCTCGAATTCCTCGATGGAAAGCTGCACGCAGCCGCGCCCCGCCTGGACCGGGCCTTGCTCAACGACATTCCCCGCTGCCGGCTTTGGGCGCAACATGTGGGTTCGCAAACCTGGAAGCCGCCCTCGCCACCTGTGTGGACGCAGCGGTTGGACAGGATCTTTCTGCACCCGAGGGCGGGGCCGCTGGTCTTCCTGGCCGTCGTGGTGGCGGTTTTCCAGACCATTTTCCTCGGCGCGCGCCCTCTGATGGACGCCGTGCAGGCGCTGGTGGACGTCTCCGGTGCATGGATGGCAAGCGAGATCCCGGGCGAGGCTCTGCGATCGCTGGTCGTGGACGGCATTTGGGCCGGGGTGGGATCGGTGGTGGTCTTCCTGCCGCAGATCCTGCTGCTGTTCCTGTTCATCGGAATCCTGGAGGATTCCGGATACCTGGCGCGCGCCGCACTGATCGCAGACCGCACGATGGCGCGCGTAGGTCTGCAAGGCAAATCGTTCATACCGCTGATCTCCGCTTACGCCTGCGCGGTACCCGCCATTCTGGCGACGCGCACGATCGAGAACCGTCGCGATCGGATTGCCACGATTCTTATTGCGCCGCTGATGACTTGCTCGGCGCGGCTGCCCGTCTACACTCTGGTCATTGCCGCGTTCATCCCTGAACGGGCCCTGCTCGGCCCTCTGCTCGGCACCCGTGCAGCGGCATTGTTGTGTCTCTATGCGTTGGGATTTCTGGCGGCCGTCGCCACGGCGGGCCTGCTCAAATCGGCCATTTTGAAGAGCGAGCGCACGCCCTTCGTGCTCGAACTGCCGCCGTATCGGCGTCCCACGCTCCGCTCGCTCGGGCTCCGCCTCTACGACCGGGCCAGGGTTTTCCTGACCCGCGTGGGCACGATCATACTGGCCGTGTCCATCCTGCTGTGGGCTCTGGCCAATCTGCCGCTGGAGGATGGCGCGCGGCCGCCCATCGAGCGCAGCTACGCAGGCCGGCTCGGGCGCGCCGTCGAACCGCTGATCGAGCCGCTGGGATTCAACTGGAAGATCGGCATCGGACTGATCACCTCGCTGGCCGCGCGCGAAGTGATCGTGAGCACCTTGGGCACCATCTACGGGCTCGAGGGTGACGCGGCCTCGGTCAGCTTGCAGGAGGCCGTGCGTAGGGATCTCAGCCCGGCCGGAGGCCTCGCTTTGCTCGTGTTCTTCGCCTTCGCCATGCAGTGCATCTCGACCATCGCCGTGGTGCGCCGCGAGACCGGCAGTTGGAAGTGGCCCGCCGTGCAGTTCCTCTACATGGGAACCCTCGCTTACGCGGGCGCCTGGATCACCTACCGGATCGCCGGCTTGCTCGGGAGCTGAGACTTGCCCCGCGCCGCCGGCGCGCCCGACCGTTCCCCCCAGAGCGCGCGGCGCGGGCTCCTAGCGGAGGAGGGAAGCCACGCCCGCCATGCAGCCTGGCCGAAGGCGTTCGACCCTGCCGGGATCGCTCGTAAAGCGCAGGGCAGCGGTTCGGCCAGCTCGCAGCGCCCACACGGCAGGCCGGTGCCGGCGGGAAGCCTCGCCTGAGGGTGGCGGGAGTCGCGGACTCTTTCGCCTTCTCGGGCAACGGCCCTCGGTTGTATACTAGCCTCGATCAGGGGAGGGTAAGGCATGGGATTTCGACGCCACGCGATCCTTCTCGCCTGCGCGACGTGGTTCGCGGCGGTCGCCGCCCTGTTCGCGCAAATCGGAACGTCCCGCATCACGGGGATCGTCCGTGACACCTCGGGGGCTGTGATCCCTGGGGCGAAAGTGGTCGCCCGCAACGAAGCCACCGGGGTCAGCTACGAAACCACGACCAGCTCAGCCGGCGCCTACGCCTTGGAGGCGCTTCCTCCGGGCACGTACACGGTCAGCGTCAGCCAGACCGGATTCCAGACGTTCACCAGCACGGGGAACACGCTTTCGGTCGGCGTTCCCCTGGTGATCGACGCTACGCTGCAAGTCGGGGCGATGAGCGAGGTCGTGCGGGTAGAAGCCACCGCCGCCCGCCTGGAAACCACGCACGCCATGGTCAGCGACGTGGTGACGCGCACCGGCGTCACCGAGCTGCCGCTCAACGGGCGCAACCCGCTCACCCTGATCGTGCTGCAACCGGGGCTAGTGCAGCGGACCACGATGGGCGCGGGTTCGGGAACGCACGTGTTCGGCTCGCGCGACCGCGCCCACAACGTAACCATTGACGGCATCGAAGCCAACGAGTCCTCCGTCCCCAACCCGCAGTCGAACCTGCACCGCCTGAACCCGGACAACGTGCAGGAGTACCGCGTGGTCACCCACAACGCCACGCCCGAGTTCGGGCGCAACTCGGGCGCCAACGTCGCCGTGGCCACGCGATCGGGCACCAACGAGTTCCACAGCGACCTGTTCTGGTTCCACCGCAACACGGTGCTCAACGCCAATGAGTGGTTCAACAACGCCGACGGCATCGAGCGGCCCACTCTGCTGCTCAACCAGTTCGGCTTCAACGCCGGAGGCCCCATCAAGAGGAACAGGACGTTCTTCTTCGGCTCCTATCAAGGCAATCGGATCAAGCAGGCGCTGCCCATCTCGCAATCCTTCGGTGTCCCGCTGGTCTACACCAGCACCTTGCGCGCGGGGGTATTCCGCTACTTCGTTCCCAACCCTGCCAACCCGCTGGTGCTGGACGGAGTGCCCATCACGCGCAACTCGCCGTTGCTGGTGGATCCGAAGACGGGCGCGTTGCGCCCCGAAGTCCCGCTGTGCGGAGGCAACATCACTTCCAACTGCGTCGCCTCCTACAGCATTCCGGCCAACGATCCGCTTCGTATCGGCCTGGATCCGGCGGTCAAGGCGATGATCGAAACCTTTCCGTTGCCCAACACCTATTCGGTGGGGGACGGGCTGAACACCGCCGGGTACGCCTGGAACACGCCCTCGCGTTTCACGGGACCGCACTACATGATCCGCATGGACCACCACTTCAACGAGTACAACAACATGTTCGTGCGGTACCTGGGTTCGGAGTGGGACACCAGCGAGGGCGACCTGCTCAACGCACGTCCTGCCATCTTTCCCGGCTTCCCGCCCATGGGAACGGTGAACCGCTCGGGCAAGAACCTGGCCGTCAGCTTCCGGCGCGTGATCTCGCCGCGCGCGGTGAACGAGTTCACTGCCGGCTTCAGCCGCTTCAACTTCCTGTTCAACCTGCGCGAGGCGAACCCCAACCCCGATGCCATCCCGCCCTACGGCCAGGAGTGCTTCGGCACGGACTCCTTCGCCCTGATTGATACCCCTTACTGCAACACGCCCCATACGCAGCGGGCGGTGAGCACCTTCCAGTTCATTGACAACTTCGGCTACACGGTGGGGTCGCACAATTTCCGCATGGGTTTGAACTTCCGTTTCTACCGTCACAACGACGAACGCGGGGCCCCCGGCGGATTCAACCTCTCGCCCACCATCGTCTTCAGCCGGACGGTGCGCTCGCCGCTCAACGAGAACCCGGCCTGGACGCTGCCGCCCGCAGCGATGATGAACGCCACGGACCGCAACAATCTGGAGCAGGCGATCGTGGAGCTGGCGGGGATCGTGGCCCAAGTCAACCAAGGCTACCAGGCCGATCTCAAGAACGACGTGTTCATCCCGGACCTGTTTACGCTCGGCACACGGACCAAACAGTACAACCTGTACTTCCAGGACGAATGGCGGGTCCGGCGGAACCTGACGATGACCTACGGGGTGCGGTGGGAACTGAACCTGCCGCCATCGGACGGGGCCGAACGGGTCTACGTGCCTGACCGGTCCATAGACGGATCCGAGGGCCCGGTGCGCTTCGTGCGGGCCGAGCGCTGGTTCCGGCGCAAGAACGCGGCGGCCTTGGCCCCGCGGGTCGGCATCGCCTGGTCACCGCGCGGCAACACGGTCTTCCGGCTCGGCTACGGCATCGCCTTCGATACCCTCTCGAGCTTCCAGGTTACGGCGATGGGCGGGAAGGTGCCGGGCAGCTTCCTTCAGTGCCAGGTCAGGGTGCAGGACAGCGCCGCCGCTTCCGCGCCCTGCGGCGACGTGCCCAACGACACGCGCCTCAGCCAGATCCTCCAGCTCATGAAGCCGTTCACCCTGGGCACGCCGAGCGCGCGGCCGAGCAGCGAGCTCGCCCCGCCGGCGCGGGTCTTCGGCGTCGCGCCCAACGTGGGCGCTTTCGACCAGAACCTCAAGACGCCGACCGTGCACGAGTGGTCGCTGACCATCCAGCGCGAGCTGCCCCGCGGCTTGATCGCGCAGGTAGGCTACATCGGCAAGCGCGGCACGCGTCTGTACCGCGCCTACGATCTGAACCAGCTTCGCACGGACCAGCCGGGCTTCCTCGAATCGTTCCTGATCGCCCAGCGCAACTTGCAGGCCGGTTGCCGGCTGGACGGCACTGGCTGCCCCGGCGGCGTGACAGGCACGCCGCCCGCCCTGCTGCTGGCGCTGGTGCCAGCCTCCGTATTGAACGGTTGGACCTCGGACTTTCGACAGAACGGCCTGGGCGAGGTCGCCCGCCGCATTGACCAGCGCGACATCGTCTCGCGCGGCTTCCCCGCCGATTACTTCCGGCCCAACCCGCAGTTCAGCGAGATCTTCTACTTCGATTCGGGCGGCGGCTCGATCTATCACGGCATGATCGCGCAACTGCGTCGCCGTTTCGCCAGCGGGCTGGAGCTCGGCGCCTCCTACACGCTCAGCAAGTCCATTGACGACATGTCCGTGGATCCGGTGGGTGCCACCTCCGGCGGCGGCCTCAGCTCCACGAACTCCCGCACGCCCACCGACGTGCGAAACTTCCGGCTCGACCGTGCGCTCTCGGACTTCGACAACACGCACGTCATCGTGAGCCACGGCATCTGGGAGATCCCCGTGGGTCGCGGGCGCGCCTGGGCCAGTTCCCTGCCCTCCTGGGCAAACCACATCCTCGGCGGTTGGAGCCTCACCGGGATCTTCACCTGGCAAAGCGGCGAACCGTTCACCATCAACAGCGGCATCCGCACGCAGAACGGCTACAAAGTCTCCCGCGCCGATCTCAAGGGACCGTTGCCCGAACCCAGCCTCCAGTTCGTTCCCAACATCAAGGGCCCGGTCGTCTTCCGCGTGGGCGACATTGACGCCGAAAACTGCCGCCAGGTGCTCGGCACACAGAGCGCCTTCTGCATTCCCGCGCCCGGCGGTGTCGGCATCGGGCGCAACATCGTGCGCGGGCCGGGCTTCTGGAACCTGGACGCGGGACTGTTGAAGGTCATCCAGCTCCGCGAGAACCTTCGATTGCAGCTGCGCGGCGAGTTCTTCAACGTGCTCAACCATGCGAACTTCGAGAACCCGCGCAACGCCACCTCGGGCTCGCCCACGCTCACCAGCAGCCTCTTCGGCCAGACCTGTTGCGTAGCGGCTGCGCTGCCCAGCTCGGCGACCATCATCGCCAACGGCGAACCCAACCGTGTCATTCAGCTCGGGCTGAAACTGCAGTTCTGAACGTGGCGCGACGGCGCGGTTTCCGCGTCCGCGCGCCGCGACGAGGCGGGGCTTGTGCGCGCCGCGGCGCGCGAAGAGAATGGGAGGGATGGCCGAGTACGGTTACGCTGACATCGCCGGCATGATCGATCACTCGCTGCTCCAGCCCTTCCTTTCGCAGGACGAGCTCGAGCGGGGGATCCAGGTGGCCCTCGATTATGGCACCGCCACCGTCTGCATCTTGCCGTACTACGTGGCGCGCTGCGCCCAGCGGCTTGCCGGAACGCCGGTCCTGGCGACCACCACCGTGGGCTTCCCGCACGGCGCCCACGTCACGTCCGTCAAGGTCGCCGAAGCCCGCCAGGCTCTGGCCGACGGCGCGCGCGAGCTGGACATGGTGGTCAACATCAGCGCGGTCAAGAGCGGCGCCTGGGACTACGTGCGGCGCGACATCGCCGAGGTGCTCGCGGCGACCCGCGCCGCGGGTGGCAGGCTGAAGGTCATCTTCGAGAACTGTTACCTCAACGAGGCGCAGAAAATCCGCCTCTGCGGGATCTGCGGAGAACTGGGCGTGGACTGGGTGAAAACCTCGACCGGCTACGGTTCCGGCGGGGCGACCGAAGAGGACGTCGCCTTGATGCGGCGCCACTCGCCGCCTCAGGTGCAAGTGAAGGCCGCGGGCGGCATACGCGACCTGGACACGCTGCTGCGCATGCGCGCGCTGGGCGCGACGCGCATCGGTGCGACGCGAACCGCGGCGATCCTGGAGGAGTGCAGGCGCCGCCTCGGCCTGCCGCCCATTGATCCGGGGACCGGCTGCGAAGGAAAGTCCGGCGGGGTTTCCGCTGCCGAGACTCCCGGTACAATAGGGCGCTGATGACCAGACGCCAGCTTTTGGAAGTCTTCGGCGTAGCGCTGCTGGCCGGCCGCGCGCGTGCCGGCCGGGGGGCTCCTGCGCTGGCCCACAGGACCCTGGGGCGGACCGGACGCTGGGTCACGCCGTTCGGCCTCGGCGGGCAGGCCGCCTTGCAGTTCCCCGCCAACGAGGACGAGTCCGTAGACATCATCATTCGAGCCATCGAGCTGGGGATCAACTATCTCGACACCGCGAACGCGTACGGGCCGAGTCAGTCCCTCTACGGGCGGGCCTTTTGGAAATTGCGCATCACACCCGGGCATCCCGATCACGACCCCGCGTTGCGCGAGCGGCTGTTCATCGCCAGCAAGACCATGCAGCGCTACGCGCTGGATCGCAGCCGCCCGCAAGCGGCCACGGCCATCTCCGATCTGCGCCGCGCTCTCACGCAGATGTTCGGCGACGGACAGGGCTGGATCCCCGACAACGCCTATCTGGATCTCTTCCAGATCCACAACCTGACCACCGAGCAGCAAGTGGATCAGATCTACGAAGGGCTGGAGGCGCGTGGCGGCAAGATGCCCGACCGCATCGGAGCGCTGGCCGGCCTGCTCGACTACCGCGACGGCACGAACTTCACCGGTCTGAACCCGGAGTACCGCCGGTGGATCCGCCACATCGGCATCTCGGGACACCAGAACTCGCCCGTGCTGATGAGGGCCATCCAGCGGGACGAACTTGACATCATTGACACGGTGCTGGTGGCCCTCAACGCCAACGATCGTCACTATCTTTCGCACCAGTACAACGTGGTCCCGGTGGCGCTGGCCCGCGGCATGGGGATCATCGCGATGAAAGTCTTCTGCGCGGGTGGCATCTACACGGGCATGCAACGGCAGCCGCGAGAGACAGGCGAGCTGATCCGAACGGTCGGCGTTCCCGGCGGCGTGGACAGCGCGGACCTGATTCGTTACCCGCTTTCGGTTCCCGGGGTCGCCGTGGTCATCGCCGGCGTCTCGCGTGTAGACCGCGAGCGTCCCGAGCGAGACCAGCTGGCGTGCAATCTCGCTGCCGCGGTCCTGGACGTGCCTTCGGAAGCCGAGCGTCGGCGAATCGAAGCGGCGGTGGCCGAGCGCCACGGCACGCGCACGAACTATTTCCAGGATCCCTCGCGCGGCTTGGTGCACCCTCCTCCCCCGCAGCTCGAACGGGACGGCGATCGTGTCTGGGTGCGGTGGCAAACCGGCCTAGCCGGCAGCGAGCCGATCCGTTCTTACAAGATCTATTCGGCGGAGGATCTGCGCGCGTGGATTCCTTTCCGCCCACAGACGACGACCGCGCCCCTGGCGCTGCCGCTGCCCTCCTACATGGTGGGCGGCGATCCCGTGCGCGTCGAGGCCTCGGTCGAGCTGCCGCCGTGGTAGCGCTTCGGGCGCAGGAGCTACAATAGCGGCTGTTGATCGAGGCGGCGGAGCGGGACCGGCTGATCGTCGTGCTGGTTGCGCCCCGCAACCCGCTGAACATCGGCGCCGCCGCGCGAGCCATGAGCAACTTCGGTTTCTCGCGGCTGCGCGTGGTCAATCCTTACGAGGTCGCCTTTCGCGAGGCGCGCTCGGCCGTGGGCGCGGCCGAACTGCTCCAGCGCGCCGAGGAGTTCGCGTCCCTGGCGGAGGCGGTGGCGGATTGCGGACTCGTCGTGGGTGCGGCAGGAGTGGGAACGCGCGAGCCGCAGCTTCCGGTCCGTCGCCTCGAACTCGCTGCGCGCCTGATTCACCGGGCCTTGGCGCGCACCACCGTGGCCGTGCTGTTCGGCTCGGAGAAATTCGGCCTGTCGAACGAGGACTTGAGTCATTGCCACTGGATCCTGCACATCCCCACGCGGCCCGAACACGAATCCATGAACCTGGGCCAGGCGGTGGCCGTCTGCCTTTGGGAGCTGGCGCGCCAGCCGGCGCAAGCCACGAGACGACCGGCCGGGCCGCGCCCTGCGAGCGCGGGCGACCTGGAGCGGCTGACGAACCTACTGCTTGAAGCCCTCGAGCTCAGCGGCTACCTCAACCCGCTCACCGCCGCCTCCACGCGTCTGAAGACGCGGCGGCTGGTGCGCAGGTTGACGCTCGACGAGCGCGACGCGACCGTGCTCACGGGGATGCTGCGCCAGATTCTCTGGAAGCTACGCGGAGAACGGAATCATGAGCAAGACGGAGATCGTGCTGGAACTGCTGCGCCCCCTCGATGACGCCCTCACCGCGCGCCTCATGCGGGCCTACGCGATGTACGGCTTTTTCGCCCTAACGCCCGAGGCCGACGGCCGACGGCTGCGCGTCACCTACGACGCCACGCGGCTGACGGAGGAGCAAGTCGTTTCGGAATTGAGGCGCCTGGGCATACCGGTCGCGCCTCCCGGCGCGTCAGCCCCGGCCGCCTGAGCCGCGCAACGTCTCAGCCCGCAGCCCGAACGCGCCGCTCCCATCCCGGCTTGAACAGCGGCAGATAATGCTCGGGATGGTAGGGGTGCTTGAGGATCTCCTCGATGTTGAGATCTATTCCCAGTCCCGGCCGATCCGGGATTTCGATGTAGCCGTTGACGACCTCGACCGGGTGCGTGACGATTTCCCTTTCCCACGGCTCGTTGAACTCGTCGAAGATCTCGTGAATGAGAAAATTCGGAGTCGAGGCGTTCAACTGCACGCAAGCCGCCGAGCAGACCGGCCCCTGCGCGCTGTGGGGAGCGATCATCCCGTAGTAAGCGTCCACCATGTCGGCGATCTTGCGGGCCGCGAACAAGCCGCCCAGATGGAGCGGCTCCGGCTGATAAATGCTCACCGCACGGTGCGCCAGCAGCTCGGCGAACTGTTGTTTGTTCATGAGATTCTCTCCCGTGGCGATGGGGACCGGGCTGCGCCGCGCGACTTCGACCATCGCCTGAATGTCGGTGTGCGGGACCGGCTCCTCGAACCACATCGGCCGGAACTCGGCCATCGCCTCCGCCAGCTCGATCGCGGTGGCCACATTGAAGCGACAGTGGCCTTCGATGAGGATGTCCACCTGCTCGCCCACCGCTGCGCGAACGGCGCGAATGATGTCGAGCGACAGATCGAACTCGCGGCGCGGCAGGACGCGCCAGTTATCACCGAAGGGATCGAACTTGAGAGCCGTGTAGCCGCGACGGGCGACTTCGGCCGCCTTCTCGGCGAAGCTTTCCGGCGTGCGCGGGCCGCGGTACCAGCCGTTGGCGTAGGCGCGCAACTTCTGGTGACATCGTCCGCCGAACAGGTTGTAGACGGGCTGTCCGAGCGCCTTGCCGATGATGTCCCAGCAGGCGATCTCGATCGCCGCGACCGCGCACATATGGATCTGGCCGCCGTCGGTGTAGACGTCCCGGATCAGGCGCTGGCTCATGATCTCGATCTGGAACGGATCCATGCCGATGACAAGGCTTTCGAGCTCGTGGATGGCGGCCTCCACCGTGCGCGCAAAGCGGTTGACCGTGCCCTCGCCCACGCCGTAGATTCCTTCGTCGGTGATGACCTTGGCGAACAGCCAGTTCTTCCAGGGGTTCCCGGCGATATAGGTTTCGATGCGGACGATCTTCATGCCCGCTATGTTAGCGGGGCACCGCGCCTGCCTGCACAGGTCTCAGTGCAGGACACCTCTTCGATGGTTCGCTTGCGGGATGCTGGACGAGGAGGGGCAAGCCGTGGTCTTGGTGCGGACGAGAGGATTTGAACCTCCACGGGATTGCTCCCACATGGTCCTGAGCCATGCGCGTCTGCCAGTTCCGCCACGTCCGCACCGGCTCGGCAGTGCTATCTCGCTAATTATTTTGCAGCCATCCCGCGGGCGCTGTCAAACCCTCGTCCTCCGGGAACCGCCGGTGCCGGTCCGCGGCGCTCCATTCCCCGGGTACGTGAAACAGTGGCCCTCGGCGAGCTGGATCGGACGCATCGTCGCGCCCGGCCGGCTCGACTAGTCTGCCGATGCGCTGCGCCAAGACTCTCGAACGAGATTTGCCGGGCCTCAGAATTCCACCCGCATGTTGAACTGCAGGACGCGGCTGGAGCCGAGCTGACTGCGGACCTGCCCGAACGTGGTGCTGGTGGGGTCGGTGTCGGGCGCTGCGAAATTGGTGTGATTGGTGGCGTTCAGCGCGTCGAGCGACAAGATGAAACGCAGTTGCTCGCGAATCGGGAAGCTGCGCAACAGCCTCAGATCCCAGTTGCGAATGCCGTCGGCGCGCAGGGTGTCCAGGCGGACCGGGAACACGCGCACGTGGAAGACGCCAGGTTGCAGGGCGCTGCGGCCTTCGAACCCCGTGAAGCCGGCCGGGACCGCCCCAGTGCCCTTGTACGCGATGGAGGGATCGAACCACAGGTGGATGTCCGCCTTGTGGACTTCCTTGTGGCGCGCGATTTCCGGCAACTTGCTCAGGTCGCCGTAGAAGAACCGGTTGGCCCAGGAGGTAGGCGGTCCCGATTGATACTGGTAAATCCAGCTCAGTTGCCAGTCGCCAACGACGAAGCGCAGCGGGTGCCGCGCCAGCCAGCGACGACCGCGGCCGAAGGGGAATTCGAAGATGCCGCTCCAGACGAACCGGTGGGGCCGGACGTCGGTGGGAGGCTGAACGCTGGGCTTTGCGTCGAACTCGTTCAGGTAGACGCTTTCCTCCCGTTCCTTGGCGCGCGTGTACAGGATCGCCGTCTGGAAACCGTGCGAGAAACGCTTCTCGATTTGCAGCTGGAAATCGTTGTAGAAGTCCGTGGCCCGCGCCGATTCGAAATCGCCGCCCGGCCGGATCCCGGTCAGCGTCCCCATGTGCGGGAAGCTGCGCAACAGCGCGTTCTTGCGGATGACGGTCGAAGTGAATAGGCTCTGCGTGCGCAGGTACTGGTACAACAGCGGGGCCGAGTCCGCCAGAGCAGCCAGGTTCGAGATATGGAACGGGTTGCTGACATTGCGGTTCATGTCGTCATCCACCGCCTGCACCCTCATGTTGCCCTTGGCCCAGTATGGCTCGGGCAGGTAGTTGATGCGGGGCGGATTCCAGAAGCGCGCGCGGGCGCCCGAGTAGGCTACTTCCACGGTGAACTGCAAGGGCAACTGGCGTTGCAGACCGATCCGCCAGCGCTGTTGCCAGTCCGGACTGAAATTCCAGGGGTAGGCCGTGAAGCTCCGGCCCACGTTGGCGATGGAGCCGAGCCGGTTCTGATACGGCATGTCGAACCGCGTGCCGTCGGCGCGCACCGGGAAGGGATCGTGCATGGGCGTGCGCGCGGCGCTCAGGTTGGCTGCCGCTCCCACGCCGCAGCAGAAGCTCAGGCCGTTGTCGGTGCTGATGACCGTGGAGGTGGGCTGGCTGTAGCCGTACTGGCTTGGGCGGACGAGGTTCAGCGGGTTCAGCGTGTCATAGAACCAGCCGTAGCCTCCGCGGAGGGCCGTCTTCTCGTCGAGCAGCAGCGCTGCGCCTACGCGCGGCAACAGCTTGTGCGTGCCAGCGGTGAACGCGTCGCGGCGCACCCCCAGGTACTCGGTTCCGCCCAGCACCTGAAAGGCCGGGGGCGGCAGCTCGGGCAGCGGATTGCGCGCGTACGCCGCGGTGATCGGATCGGAGATCGGCAGCTTCAGATCGTAGAAGAATTCGCCGCCGATGCCGCGGTTGAATCGCTCGCGGATGCCTCCCTCGCGCTCGTAGCGCAGGCCGGCGTTCAGCGTGAGGCGGCGCGACAGCCGCCACTCGTCCTGCAGGTAAAAGGCGCGGTAACGGTTGGACCAAAAGGCGGAGTCGTTCGTGTCGATGGTAATGGCCGCGGGCAGGCCCATCATGAAGGCGGCGAACTCCAGCCCGTAATTGGCCGCCGTGGTGGTGGCGTCGGTGGCGCGCATGTAGGTGTTGTTGAAGGTGAACGATCCGGCCGAGTACGCGGGATCGAGCAGCGGCTGCCAGTAACGCCGCTCCGACCACCCGTACTTCAGCGTGTGCGAGCCCCGTATGGAGTGGAATCCCGCTTTGATTTCGAAAGTCGTGCCCTTGCCGCGGCGCGATTTGGAGGGATACTCGCGGCTGATGGACTGGAGATTGGAAAACGCGATGCGCGGCAACTGGGTGAACGCTCCCGCTTTCTCGTCGAGATACCTCGGGAAGCCGGCATCGCTAGGTTTCAACGAGCGTTGCACGGGAATTTCCAGGCCCTCGATGAAGCGGTTGACGTTGACCCCCAGATCGAGCAGGTCGGAGGCGCTCATCGTCCAGAGGTACCCCACGGCGCCGCCGATATTGACGCGGTAACCGCCCCCCTCGGCCAGTCCGGGCAGGGTGTCCTTGGCCCAGTCGCCGGTCTTGTCGTGCCGCCGCGACCAATGCCAGCGGAAGAAGGCCCGCTGAGAGTCCGCGATGTTGTAATCGTAACGGTTCAGCACCGAGTGGAAACGGTCCTTCTGTCCCACGGACGGGTCGAAGTGGTTGTTCATGCCCTCGGGCGTAACGAAGCCGGGCGTGTTGGTGGGCTTGGGGTAGATCCTGGCGTAGAAGTTGAAGACTGGATTCAGAACGGGCACGCCCTTGTTTCCGGGAAACGGCGTGCGGACCACCCGGCCGCCTTCCAGCCGGGCTGAGCGCGGGTCGTAGATGGTGTACTTGACGGCATCCACGGCCTGAATGGCCGAGAAGTCGCCCGAATACCAGGCCTCCTGCGGCACCGAACGTGCTCCCGTTCCGGCCGAATCAATGGCGTAACCGTTGTAAGTCACGAAAAAGAAGAACCTGTCGCGCCCGTCGTAAAGGCCCGGCACCCGCACCGGCCCGCCCAGCGTAGCGCCGAAGTTGTTCGAGCGGCCACTGGGCTGCTTGGGATCGCCCGGCTTCTTGGCGCCGGTGCGCAACTGCTCTTCGTAAGCCAGCCGGGTGAAGTGGGGCGTGGCATTCCAACGGTTCTGCCAGTGCTGGTCGAACAAGGAACCGTGGAAGGTGTTCGTGCCCGAGCGGCTGCTGACATTGACCGTGGCGCCCGAGGTGTGCCCGAAGGAGGCGTCGAAAGGCGCGGTCTCGAGCTTGAACTCGGCCACGGCATCCAGCGGCGGGACGTAGCCCACGCGCCGCTCGGTCCCCGTGACCGGGGCGCCGTCCAAGGCGTACTCGTTCTGCCCGATGTTGCCGGCCACGTTGAAGGCCGAAGTGGCGCCTACGTCGAAGGCGCGCTGCATCCCGCTGGGTGTCCCTGTCCACTGCACGCCCGCCGCCAGTCCGACCAGTAGGAACGGGTTCATGGAGTTGACCGGCAGCTCGGAAATCTCGCGGCTGCTCACTACGCGCCCGCCCGAAGCCGAGCGGGTTTCGACGAGCGGCGGCGCGGCCGTGACCTCTACGGACTCGGCCAGCGTTCCGACCTCCAGCCGGATTTCGACGTGGAGGCGCCCTCCGACACTGAGTTCGAGGCCGCTGCGCGTGGCTTTCTTGAATCCCGCAGCCTCGACGCTGACCGAGTACAGCCCCGGGTTCAACAGGGGAACCTCGAAGAAGCCGGTGTTGTTGGTCACCGTCGTGTGCTGCACATTGGTGCGGGTTTCCGTCACCGCAACGCGGGCTCCCGGAACCACCGCACCCTGCGGATCCAGCACGGTCCCCGCGATGCTGCCGCGGGATTCCTGGGCGAGGCAGGTCGGCGGGGTCCACAGCAAAGCTGAACAATACGCCAGCAGGAAGGCCGGCAACGACGGTCTTCTCATGGAGGATCCTCCGCACTCAGGCTACCCGCCCGGGGCAGCGAGGGCAAGGGGCGCGAAGGGGCGTCCACGGATTTCCGCATTGCGGAACAGAAGGATCCATCGCCGAACGACGCGACTCGGAGCGAACCACCGCGGCTCAAAGCTCGGCATTTCGTGCTCCGGAACGGAGTTCAGGCCTTTCCGATGGCCCCCTGCGGCCGCACGTCCAGCGGATAGAACAGGTCCACGTTCTCCGCGGTCAGCAGCTGGTGTTTGACGAACACCGCCGAGGGCAGCGGCTTGCGCTGAAGGATGCCGAGCGCCAGCGGGATCACCTCGTCGCCATAGCGCTCGGGGAAATAGGCCACGGTTCCTACCAGCCGCGAGCCCTTGCGCCGCAACTCGAGCCGCGCGTCAATGATGCCGTTCTGGCCCATGCCCGCGCAAAGGTGGCCGGCCCCGGCTTCCTCGAACGCGCGGATGGCGCCGAGCACCGCCATGTCGTTGATGCCGCCAATCAAGGTCCGGCGCTTGGGAGTCCGCCGCAAGTGCTTGCGCACCACCTCCAGGTTGCGCTCGAAGCCACCTTTGCCGTCCAAGTGGGTGATCACGGCGCGGTCAATGTTGGGCAGCTCCTGGCGAAGCCCCGCCAGGAAACCGGCGATGCGCAACTGCGGGAGGCTGCCTGCGATCGGCAGCTCCAGCAGGAGGACCTGCTCGACCTCCCCGTTCCACTGGGTCTTCGCCCAACGGCCCAGCGCCCGCCCCCCGATCAGACCTGCCTGGTAGTTGTTGGCGCCGAAGTAAGTGGCCCCGGGGTGCGGAATTTCGAGGGCGATCACCGGGATGTTGGCTTCGAGGAATTTCGACGCGATGATGGGGGCGACCCGCTCGTAGGTTTGGAACTCGATCACCAAGTCCACGCCCTCGCGGATGAGCAAATCGGCGTTGCGCAGCGCGGTCTGCGCGCTGTAGCGGTTGTTCACGGTGATCAGGTGCACGCCCTCGCGGGCGGCGGCGCGCTCCATGCCTTGCGCGACCTGGCGCGAGAACTCCGAATCGGTTTGCGCCGCGAAACCCAACCGCACGACGCGGTTGGAAGGCGGTGCGGCAAGGCTGCGGTAAGCGCCTTTCTCGACGCGCTCGGCCAGACCGCCCCTGACGAGGCTGCGCATGAGGCGGAAGACGGTGGTCTTGCTCAGCCCGGTGCGCTCGGCGAGCTCCCTCAGGCCGAGCACTTCGCCCCGGTAACGGAAAGCTTTCAGCAGCGCGCAGGCTCGCACCACCGCCTGCACTTCGTCCCGAGCGCCAGACATGGCTCCGGCTGCATTGTCCCACAATGCGGAACGACGCGTCAAATCCCCCCAGCAGGCGAAACGGCAACCGCCAGCGCAGGGCCGAGCTCTCTGTTCCGCTTGGCAGAATCGCGCGTCCGCTCCGCCGCCGGCATTGATCCGCCTGCCCCAGGACGGATAACGTGACATGGGCGGCCTCGCTGCCGCCCGGAGGTGCTCAGCGTGTTCGCGTGGGATCCCGATCGAATCTACGCGAAATACCTGATCGAAACGGCCTGGCCCCTCGGGCAGGCCGCCGAGATCATGGCCGGCGAGCAATCGGCGGGGACCTTCGTGCGCGTCGCGGGCGAAACCGACGAGCTCCGCGCCCGTCACGGCGCCCGGGTGGAAAGCATCGTCGAGCTGGACTCGGCGCGTGTCCCTTCGCTGCCCGGCGCGGGCTTGCCCAAAGGTCACAAGGGCGAGCCGGTCTACCGCCGGGCCGAGGTCTGGCTCTCCTGGCCGCTCGACAACCTCGGGCCATCGCTTCCCAATTTGATGGCGACCGTGGCCGGCAATCTCTACGAGTTGAAGCCCTTCTCGGGTTTGAAGCTGCTCGACATCAAGCTGCCGGAAGCCTTCCTGGACGAGTACCCAGGGCCGCAGTTCGGTGTGGCGGGCACGCGGCGCCTGAGCGGGGTGCAGCGATTGCCGCTCATTGGCACGATCATCAAGCCGAGCGTCGGGCTCACCCCCGAGCAAACTGCCGAGCGGGTCAGGCAGCTCGTCGAGGCAGGCATTGATTTCATCAAGGACGACGAGCTGCAAGCCGACGGGCCGCATTGTCCCTTTCTTGAGCGCCTGGACCGCGTGATGCGCGTCATCAACGAACATGCCGAGCGTACGGGAAAGAAGGTGATGTATGCCTTCAACATCACCGGCGATATCGAGAAGATGCTGCGCCGCCACGATGCGGTAGTCGAGGCGGGCGGCACTTGCGTCATGGTCAGCCTGAACGGCACCGGCCTGGCGGCCGTTGCGTACCTACGGCGCCGGTGCGTGCTCCCCATCCACGGCCATCGCAACGGGTGGGGCATGCTGAGCCGTCACCCCCTGCTCGGTATGAGCTACATCGCCTGGCAGAAATTCTGGCGGCTGGCGGGCGTGGATCACATGCATGTAAACGGTCTGCGCAACAAGTTCTGCGAGGACGACGATTCGGTGATCGCCTCGGCGCGCGAATGCCTGACGCCGATGTTCGACCGCCCCGGTCGGGGTTGCGAAGTCATGCCCGTTTTCTCCTCGGGTCAATGGGCGGGCCAGGCGCCGGAAACCTATCGCCGCCTCGGTTCGACCGACCTCATCTACGCTTGCGGCGGCGGGATCATGGCGCATCCGGGCGGCATCGCGGCCGGCGTGGCCAGCGTGCGCCAGGCTTGGGAAGCAGCGCTCGAGGGCCAATCGCTTGAGGAGTACGCGCGGACGCACGTCGAGCTGGCGCAGGCGCTCGCCAAGTTCGGCTCATGAGCGGACTGCTGCTGACCTTCTACGGCGACGACTTCACGGGCTCGACCGATGCGCTCGAAGCGCTCGCCGCCGGCGGCGTTCCCGCCGTGCTCTTCCTAGAGCCGCCGGACCAGGCGGCCTTGGCGGGCTTCCCCGACTGCCGCGCCGTTGGTGTGGCCGGCGTCAGCAGAAGCCAGACGCCGGAGTGGATGTCCGAGCACCTGCCCGCCGTGTTTGGCCGGCTGAAAGCGCTGGACGCTCCCATCTGCCACTACAAGGTCTGTTCCACCTTCGACAGCTCGCCCGCAAGAGGCAGCATCGGCCGGGCTCTCGAGATCGGGCAAGACGTCTTCGGCAACGCGTGCGTGCCCGTCGTCGTGGGCGTGCCAGCGCTCGGGCGCTACGTGCTGTTCGGGCACCTGTTCGCCCGCGCCGGAGGGGAGGTCTACCGCATTGATCGCCACCCCACGATGAGCTGCCATCCGGTGACGCCCATGACCGAGAGCGATCTTCGGCTGCACCTGGCCCGGCAGACCGGACGCAAGATCGGCTCGCTAGACATCGTCTCCATCCGCCAGGGGAACGCGCGGACGAAATGGGACGAGCTGGTGCGCGAGGGCTGCCGCGTGGCGATTTTCGACGGCCTTGACGAGGATACGCTGGCCGAAACCGGGCGCCTGTTGTGCGATCTGAGTCGCTCGACACAGCTGTTCGCCGTGGGTTCCTCGGGTCTCGAGTATGCGCTGGTGGCTTGCTGGCGCGCCACTCGGCACCTTTCACCGCCGGTGTTCACGGACCCCGGGCCCGTGGAACGGCTGATCGTGGTCTCGGGGAGCTGCTCGCCTGTGACGGAAGGGCAGATCCGTTGGGCGTTAGCGAACGGCTTTGCAGGCCTGCGGGTGCATCCCGACTCGGATCTCGAAAACGTGCGGACGCGTGCCCTCGAGTTCTTGCGCGAAGGGCGCAGCGTCGTGCTGTACACGGCTCTCGGGCCTGCGGACCGGAGATTCGACATGGAGGGCGAGCGAATGGCGACGCGCCTGGGCGAACTGTTGCGGGAGCTGATGGAATCCGCCCGAGTACGGCGCGCCGTGCTCGTGGGCGGCGACACTTCCGGACATGCCGCGCGGCACCTCGGCTTGCAGGCGTTGACGCTGCTGAGGCCCTTGGATCCTGGCGCTCCCCTTTGCCGCGCCCATGCGCCCGGCTCGTGGTTGGACGGCGCCGAACTGGTCTTCAAGGGCGGCCAAATCGGCCGTCCCGATTTCTTCGAGGCGGTGCGTCGGGGCCGACGCTGAAGCGAGTCATCGCGGGCCGCCCACGAGCCGGATCTCGGCGCCCTCGTGGATCGCCACTGCCTCGCCCGGTGCGATCACGGTGCCTTTTTCGATGCGCACCACCTGGTTCAGGTCGTCGCGCGCCGGATTGCCCTTGGAGTTGACCACGCCTGTGATTTCGGTGCGGATCGCCACGGCGTGCCCCGCCAGGCGCAACGTGTGGAAACCGAACCGCAGCCGAGGGCCGCTGGCCTCCTCGACCTGGCCTTCCAGCCGTCCGCCGCGCAGCGAAACGGGTGAAATGACGACGGCGCTGACGCGGTCACCGGCGCGGCTGATGCGGGTGTCGAGCGTGTCGCCGAGCTTGACGAGGAACCTCGTACCCTCTTCCACCCTGGGCTGCGCCCAAGCCAGGGCGCCCAGCCAAAGGGCGCTCGCCAAGGTCCATCGTCTCCATGCCTCTCTCATCGTGCCTCCTTGAGCGCAGATACCGTGGTCGGAACCAACGGTCTTGCGGGATCGATCCTTGCGAAAAGGGCCGCGCTGCAAGCCAGCATCGCCGCCACCAGCGCCAGCGGCGCGCGATAGCTTCCCGTGGCCCGGACGACATAGCCGAACAGGACCGTGCAGACGAAACCGCCCCCCTGGCCTGCGGTGTTCATGACGCCAGTCACGACGCCCGCGTGCGCCGCCCCCACGTCCAGGCACACGGCCCAGGCCGACGCCAGCATGAGATCCATAATGCCGAAGCCCAGCGTAGAGAGCGCCACGACCAGCGTCTTGTCGCGGCTCAGCGCCAGCGCCACCACCAACAGGGAGCTCACCAGCAGACTGCCGACGGCGAGACGCTTGCGGCCCGCGCGCAATCCCCAGCGTCGGACCAGCCGGTCGCCGACGACGCCCCCGACCAGGCTGCCGGCAGCGCCGAGCAGAAAGGGCAGCGTGGCGAACCATCCCATCTCCCGCTCGCTGAAGCCCGCACCGCGCATCAAGAAGGTGGGAAACCACGAAAAGTAGAACCAAGGCCCTGCGGCGTAACAGAAGTACATCGCGGCGATCAGCCAGAGTTGCGGCGAGCCCAGCAGCACGCCCCAGGGAGCATCGCGGTGACGGCCCACGCTCGCCTGCGGCCCAATCTCCGCGATCTCCTCGGGGCTGATGCCGGGTTGCTGGCGGCAATCGTCGCGATACCAGGCGAGCCAGACGGCGGCCCACACAACGCCGATCAGCCCGAGCACGAGGAAAGTGGCGCGCCAGCCGATCGCTGCCTGCAGCGGCACGACCAACAGGGGCGTGAGTGCACCTCCCAGGCGGCTCGCGGCGAAGACCGCGCCCTGGGCCCGGGCACGCTCGTGCACGGGGAACCATCGCGCGATGACGCCCGAGGCGTTCGGAAAGGCGCCTGCTTCCCCTGCGCCGAACAGGAACCGCACGAGCACCAGGAACCAGAAGCTGTGAGCGGCTCCCGTCAGAGCGGTGAAGGCCGACCACCACAATACGATCCGCGCCAGCACTTTCCGCTGCCCGATGCGGTCGCCCATGGCGCCGGTGGGGATTTCGAAGATGCCATAAGCCAGCACGAACGAGCCCAGCACCCATCCCCAGAGGTGAGTCGGGATGTTCAAGTCGGCCTGGATGCGCGGGCCTGCCACTGCGATCGCCAGGCGATCGAGAAAGGTGATGATGGCGAGCGCGGCCAGCAGCGCCAGGACGATATGACGCTTGCGCAGCCCCGTGGTCATGAGCCGGGCGTGGCGACCGGCTGGCAGAGGATCTCGCGGGCTTGCCGCACCGCCGGTTCCGGGCTGGAGAGGATCGGGCGGGTGAGCAGATCTCGGGGCAGGTTCTCGATGACACGCGCCATGGAGGCCTGCGCCAGCACGACCACGTCCACCGACGGCATCATCCGCAGGAGGGCCTCGGAAACGATGCGATCGTGCGTGTCATTGTCGCCCGCGAGGACCGCATCGAAAGCGCCGCCGCACAGGCAGGGCTCCACCTCGATGGTGCGCGAGCGCGCGGCCGCAACCTCCCTGAGCAGGCTCACCGTCGGTTCCAGTGTCGTCGAGAGCGTGGCCAGCACGCCGATGCGAAAGCCCAGTCGCACCGCTTCTTCGGCCATCGCCTCGTCCACGCGCAGCACGGGGAAATCGAAAACTTGCCGCGCCACGGGCACCGCGGGCCCGATCGAGGAGCAGGTAACGAGGACCGCGTCGGCCCCGCCGCTCCGGGCGCAGGCCAGCAGCATGATCACGCGCTCGATGGTGCGCTTGTCGAGGCCGTTGCGCGCGATGGTGTTCTTGATGAGGCTCTCATCCACCATGTGAAAGATCGCCACCTCGGGCAACATCTGCCGGCACAAGCGCGTGAAGACCGGCACCAGCACGCAACTGGTGTGCAGCAGCGCCAGCGTCTGCGACATCAACGTTCCCTCCCGCTCGCACGCCGGACCAGCACAGCCCAATCCTTGTCGGGATCGCGCGGCGGCAGCCCGAGTGGACGCAAGCCTCCGCCCGCGACGCTGCGGACCGTACCATCCTGCAGATCGCCCCCGTGCCGCGGGTCGTACCATTTCACCTCGAAGCTGCCGCTTACCTGCCGCAAATCGAGCTCCGCCGTGCCGCCCTCGGGCAGATAGACTGCGTAGACCTCGCCTTCCTGCGCGAAGACGTAGTCGCCTGGCTGCGGCGTCAGCTCATCGCGGTGTCGCATCCTGTGGAACGGCAGGTAACGAGTGAAGAACTCGTGCGCGTATCGCATCAGGTCGAACAAGTGGTCCCGCGTGCGGAAGTCCTCGCAATTGAGATCGTCGTGGGCGTCAATGAAGAAGAAGATCGTTCCGAAGCCCCCCGCCATCAGGTTGCCCCAGATGGAAAGCTTGCGGGCCTTGTCGTGCCAGTAATCCTGCGCGTCCGGCACGATGCCCGGGTTCATCTCGATCAGCCCCACCAGCCACTTGTGCCCGGCGCGGGCGGAGGCCTCGAGCCATTTGATGGTCTCGGCGCGCGTGTTCTCCGGATCATGCTGCATGCCCACCACGTGGAAATTGGGGAAGCCGAGCAGGCGTCCGTAGGTTTTCTCGTCGGGGAAAAGCTCGGCCTTCCATTGCACGTACTGGATAGGGTGCCGGTAAGGGTCGAGCGCGGCGACGAAGTTGCAGATGTCCTTGACGTCCTCGGTCGTGAAGTAGCGCCAGCGGTCGATCTCCTCGCCGATCTCCCAGATGAGGGCGTGATGGTGAGCGAAACGGGAGATCAACTCCCGGTAGTAGAGCTTGCGCAACGCGCTCATCTTGCCCAGCAACTGTTCGCCTTCTTCCTCCTGCGTCACCAGGATGATTTGCAGGCCCAGGCGGTCGGCGTGCGAAAAGACGATCTCCCATTGGTCGAGCTTGGAGACGTCGTAGCGCGCCCGCTCGTAATAGCTGGTCCAGGGGTAAATGTCGCGGCCGTCTCCATCCACGTTCATGGTGAGCGTGTAGAAGGTGTTCATTCCCTTGGACGCCAGGTAGTTCAGGGCGCCGATGATGCCCTTGCCCTTGCCGCCGCGCCAGGTGGGGTCGCCGGGCCGCCAGTCGCGGACGTGCGCCTCGTAGTGGTGCAAGCCGTCCGGGTTGGGCATCCGTTTGCGCTCCGCGCCCAAGTGGTCCACGGTGTTGTCGAACTCGTAGTAGGCGAGAAAATTCTCCGGGCTCTGCGTGCCCACCATGATGAAGTACTCGCCCGTGCCGGCGAAACGCGGGTAGTGTTCGCCCACGTAGCGCAGCGTCCCGCGCGCGCGATGGTCGCGGCCGGTCTTGTCGGTGGGCGCGACCGTGAAGGAGCCGGTTTCGCCGTCGGGCGGCACGGGACGGCCGGCGCGGGGGTTGGAGCTGACTGCGACGTCGGGCCCGGCACGGAAGGAGACACGGTACTCCCACCGTCCCGGTGCATCCGGGACGAAGTGAACGCGCCACTTGTTGCCCGAACTGGCTGCGGTTTCCGCCGCGTTGCCGTCGGCGGCAAAGTGGCCCGGAACGACGTATTTCTTGCTGCCCTGGGTGAAGGTAACGTCCAGGCGGTAGTGCAGGAAAGGATTCGGCGTGCCGGTCTCGCTGGCCTGGGGGCCGTCGAAGGTCAGGGTGACCCGGTGCCACTGTTTCAACTCGCCAGTGATCCTGGTCGCTGAAAGCAGCGTAGCGGGCAGCAGAACGAGTAGGGGGCCGAACCACACAGGCATCAGAGGTTGCCCTCAGTGCACAACCGTACGTCCGACGGGCGGGCGCGCGCAAGGGCTGCAAGCGCCGGGAGAAGCGATTCCGCTTCGCGGAACACCTTCCGCTCCGCTTCTCAATTCGGAATCGCAAGCGCCCGCTCGGTCGCTGGCAGTCGGTTTCGCGCTACGGAACGCAACGCCCACTCGCGCGTCCGCTTTGCCCGAGCCGAGGTCCTACGTGCCCCCCGACGGACCTCATTCACGCCGCGCGGGCCGGCACCGGGTGCACGAAGGACAGCACGACCAGGTAACCGACCGGGTAGAGCAGGCCACAGGCTACGAAGACCGGTGCGAAACCCAAGGCGTCCACGATGTGCCCCGCGCCCAGGTTCGCGGCAAATCCAGCCACGCCGCCCGCCATTCCCGCCAGCCCCACGACGCTGGCGACGGCCCCGGCCGGCACCACGTCCGTGGTGAGGGTCATGTAATTCGTCATCCAGAATCCGTGCGCCAGCAACAGCACGCCGAACAGCAGAACGGCCCCGAATGCCGACGGCGCCCAGACCGCAAGGATCGAGATCGGCGTGAGCAGCGCGGCCATCCCCATGATCAGCTTGCGCGCCCGCACTGCGGGCCAGCCCCTGCGCAGCAAGGCGTCCGAAGCCGCTCCCCCGAGGCAAGACGAGACACCCAAGGTGAAGAACGGGATCCAGGCCAGCCGTCCGATGTCCTCGAGCGATGCGCCGCGCTCCCTGTTGAGGTATTGAGGAATCCAGAACATATAGATGTAAACCGCCGGATCCAGCAGGAAGCGAGTCAGCGCAAGGCCCCAAACGGTGCGGTGCGCGAGCAACCATCTCAACGGGAACCGAGCGGCAGGCTGCCGGGCGGCCCCAGCCTTGCGGTCCTTCCCGCGCGCGGGCGGATAGAGGAACAGAAACCAAGCCGCCACCCACAGGGCGCCGAGCAGCCCGGTAGCCAGAAACGTGCCGCGCCATCCCAAGACGGCGGCCGACCATGCGATCAGCGGGGGCGCGACCACGGCGCCCAGGGCGGAGGCCCCGGTGGTCGAAATGCCCATGATCAAGGCGCGCTGCCGCTCGGGAAACGTCTCCACCACGGCGCGTGCGACGCCGGGAAAGCAGCCGCCTTCGCCCACCCCCAGCAGCGCACGGAAGAAGGCGAGCTCGGCGCCGCTGCGCGCCAGCGCATGCAGCGCGCTGGCCAGGGACCAGAAAGCGACCGAGAGACCCAGTCCCAGGCGCGTGCCCACCCGATCGATCAGGCGGCCGGCGCCGGCAAACATCACCGAGTAGGCGAGCGTGAACGCGGAGACGGCGCGGCCGTAGTCGGCGTTGCTCATTGCGAGCTCGACCGTGATCACGGGGGCGAGAACCGACAGAGCCTGGCGATCGAGGAAGTTCAGAGCGGAGGCGCCTGCCAGCAGCGCCGCTGCCAGCCAAAGCCTCGCACCGCCCTGCCGCACTAATCGCTCCCCCGCGCCACCACGGCGACATCCAGGGCCAGCACCCCGGCGAGTTTTTCGAGCGTGGCTGCGCAGTGGCCGACGCCGAGCGCGAAGTGGTGCGTCGGCCCCTCGGCCACCCAGCGTTTCAGGAAGGTGCGCACGTCGGGTTTGAAAAAGCCACGCGTGTTGGTGTTGCCGGTAGCCGGGATCGGACCGCGCACGCTTTCGCCTTCGGCGACGATGAACTTGAAGCGGCCGTCGGCTTTGACTCCGATGCCGAGCATGGTGATCGGCCCTTCCTTGAGCTTGAACTCCACGCTGGCGCCGCTGCCCGGTTTGCCGTGATACTTGATGAGGCTGCGCAGCACCGGGCGGCCCTCGGCCACGTTGAGATGGTGCGGCCCGTCGTGGCCCACCAGTACAAAGCCCTCGTTGAAGTCAATGGGGTGGAACTCGGCGAAGCTGCCTCCGGCCTCCAGGCGGTCCATGATGAGCATGGCGATGCAGGTCTTCAGATCGGACTCCCCGCACATCGGGAACCCCGCGGCGGTGAGCAGGGAGTTGCCGACGATCAGGTTGGTGACCACAGCGCGCAGCTCGCTCTCCGGCTCGCCTTCGTAGTAATAAGCCAGCCCGTCCAGCTCGTACTCTTGGACGAAGCGCTCGAGGGCCGCTGCCACACGGGCCGCCATTTCCAGATCCTCCGCTGTGAGCCTGCGCGTAATGGGATCCGACTTGGGATCCGGCGTGTCGAAGATCTCCAGGATGGCGCGCTTCTTGGCTTCGATCTCGGATCCGCTCACCAGCCGGTAGTGGCGCAGCAAGTCGTCGGCTTCGGTCTGGACAATGTGGCAGCCGAAGGCCGCGGTCAGCGCCGTCTGATCGGTCTGCATGTCGAGCATGTGCTCGATGGGATGGCCGAAGTGGCCGATGCGGGCGCGCTTCAGATCGTGCAGCACGTGGGCAATGCGGCACCACTCGGCCAGCTCGGCCTCGGCAATCGGGTCATCCTCCAGCGTGCCGAGGATGACCGGCGGTGGGCGCTTGCCCATGCGGATGGCCACGCCGGTGAACTCGGGCACCGAGCAGAAGTCGTCGTTGGCCAGTTGCATGCGCGTGGTGGCCCGCGCATAATCGAGCGCCTTCATCGGCTGCAAGGCCACGAGCACGATCGGTACGTTCAGGTCCCGCACGATGGCCGCGAAGGTCGCCGAAGTTGCGTAGGTGACCATGTCGCAAAAGACCAGGTCGAGGTTTTCGGCCATCATGCGGTCCCGCACCGCGTACGCCGTCTTGGCACAATCCACCAGGCCGAAGTTCTTCACCTCGACTTGGTGGCCTGCCAGGCGGCATTCGAGCGCAGCGATCTTGGCCTCCATCTCCTGACGCAATCCTTCGAACTGGCTCCAATAGGTGTGATGACCGACGCCGAACAGCCCCACGCGCGCGGTGAGGGGCTTGCGCCGCGGCACCCGCGGCGCCGGTCGAAGTGACAGTTCCTTCGTCAGAGTCGTCTCGATGCCATCGGCCTCCAGCCTCTTCGAAGTCAATGCCCGTCTCCTCTCTGCATGGAATCATCGCACGGAACCGTCGAACCGTCGAGAAGCTCGTTTCCCCGTACGTGGTCGAAAAGGCTTTGCCAGGTCGTGAGCGTGACGGCG
>JANXAE010000109.1 GCA_025062235.1 Bryobacteraceae bacterium | reverse complement strand
ATCACTGCCCGCCACCGAACAGCCAGGCCGGAGCGGGTTGGAAGTCCGCAAGACGACAAGGGGACGACAAGGGGCGGTACGCCAGCCTCGAGCAGCGGGGATACCTTGGCCTTCCGCAGCTGCGTCGGGTGGGGCTCGTGCCGGTTCGTCGCGCAGCCCCTGGAACGATGCCAGTGCGCCGGCTTGCACCTGCCCGGCCGCCGCGCATGGAGCCGTGCGGCGCTGGCCGCCGGCGAACGGTGCGCGCTAGAATCAAAGACTTATGCGCGAGGCGCCCCCCGCAGCGCCCAGCCTGAGCATCTTTTTCCCCGCCTACAACGACGCTCCTTCGTTACCGGCGCTGCTGGAGAAGACATTCTCCGTAGCGGCGAAGCTGACGCCGGATTTCGAGGTCATCGTAGTCAACGACGGCAGCCGCGACGATACGGCGCAAGTGCTGGCCCGGTTGCAGCAACGCTACGGTCCGCGCTTGCGGGTGGTTACGCACCCGAAGAACATGGGTTACGGCGCGGCGCTGCGCAGCGGGTTCGCAGCGGCCGCCAAGGAACTGGTCTTCTACACCGACGGCGACGGCCAGTACGACCCGGGCGAGCTGCCCAAGCTGATGGAACTCATGGAGCCGGACGTCGGTCTGGTCAATGGTTACAAGATCGAGCGCCACGACCCGTGGCATCGCGTGGTCATCGGGCGCATGTACAACGCCTTCGCAAGGTTCCTGTTCCGGATCCGCATCCGTGACATTGATTGCGACTACCGGCTCATACGGCGCAGCCTGCTCGAACAGATCCGGCTGAATTCTACCAGCGGTACGATCTGCGTGGAGCTCGTTCGCAAGCTCGAGCTGAGCCCCTACCGCGTGCTGGAGGTCCCCGTCCATCACTACCCGCGACGGCACGGGCGTTCGCAGTTCTTCCGCGTACGCTCGCTCGCGCGAACGCTCTGGGAGCTCGTCCGGCTCTACTACCGGTTGGTCATCCGGCCGGCCATCAAAGGCGACAATCCCAAACTGGCATGAGAGTGCCCTTCGTGGATCTGAAGCCCGCCATCGCGGAAGCGAGGATCGAGGCAGAGGCGCACCTGGCTGAGATGTTCGAACGGGGGCAATTCATTCTCGGCGACCAGGTGGCGGCTTTCGAGAGGGAGTTCGCCCGCGCGATGGGGGCCCGGTACGCCGTGGCGACCGGGACGGGAACTGCGGCGTTGGAGCTCTGCCTGCGGGAAGCAGGCATCACGGAACGGCGGATGGAGGTGATCACCACGCCGTTGACGGCCCCTTTCACGGCTCTGGCAATTCGTGGGGGGGGGGCCACGCCGCGGTTCGCTGACGTGGATCCCGATTCGCTGCTGCTCGATCCGGAGGATGCGGCGCGCCGGGCGACGCGTCGCACGGCTGCCCTGGTCCCGGTGCACTTGTACGGGCGCCCTTGCGAACTGGACCGGTGGCGGGAGCTGGCGAGACAGTCGGGAGCGGTGCTCGTGCAGGACGCTTGCCAGGCACACGGGGCGCTCTACCGAAGCAAACCTCTGGCCGCGTGGTCCGCCTACGTAGCCTACAGTTTCTATCCGACCAAGAACTTGGGCGCCTTGGGCGACGGGGGCGCGGTGGTCACCGACAGGGCCCGCATCCGCAGGCGACTGGCGATGCTGCGCGACGGCGGTCGTGCGGGTGGCCACGTCAGCCGGTTGCCAGGCATCAACTCGCGGCTCGACGAGATGCAGGCTTGCTACCTGCGCGCGTTCCTTCGGCATCTGGCAACATGGAACTGGCGACGGGCCCGCCTGGCGGCGCTGTACGACGAGGCGTTGCGGGACTGCCCCGGCGTTCGGTTGCTGGATCGCACGGGTTCGGTCCACCATCTCTACGTCATCCGCGTGCGGCGGAGAGAAAGGCTCCGCCGCTGGCTGGCTTCCCAGGGCATTGGGACTGCGATCCACTACCCGGTGCCGCTGCACCTGCAGCCCGCCTTTCGGGAATTCGGCTGCCGTCGCGGCGATCTGCCCGTCGCCGAGAGGGCGTGCCGCGAGATCCTCTCCCTGCCGCTTTATCCCCACCTGCCCGAGGCCGCGGTCGAGGAGGTGGCGGGCCGCATCCGGCAGTTCTACCAGCGAGGCGCCTGTTAGACTCTTGGATGGGCGATGCTCTCGGTTGTCATCCCGGTCCACAACGAGGAAGCGTCCCTGCTGCCCCTGTACGGACGCCTGACCGCCACTCTGGAGAAGCTGGGCCGTCCCTACGAGATCATCTTCGTGGATGACGCCTCGACGGACCGCAGCTTCGAGCTGCTGGCGGGACTGGCCGATTCCGACGAACGGGTGAAGGTGATCCGCCTGCGCCGCAACTTCGGGCAGACGGCGGCGCTCTCGGCCGGCTTCCACGAGGCGCGAGGCGACGTCATCGTCTCGCTGGACGCGGACCTGCAACACGCTCCAGAGGACATCCCCGCCTTGCTGGCGCGTATTGACGAAGGCTACGACATCGCCAGCGGATGGCGGAAGAACCGCGTGGACAATCCCATCACCCGGAGGTTGCCCTCGCGCGTGGCCAACTGGATCATGGCCAGGGTCTCGGGCATCGAGTTGCACGATTTCGGCACGACCTTCAAGGCGTACCGTGCAGAGATTCTCAGGGACATCAATCTTTACGGAGAGCTGCACCGCTTCATTCCCGCGCTGGCCAGCTTCTATGGCGCGCGCATTGCGGAGGTGCCCATCCAGAACGCGCCTCGCGCCAGCGGCGGCTCGCATTACGGCCTGGGACGGACCCTGCATGTGCTCTTCGACATCCTGACCATCAAGTTCCTGCTGAGCTACTTCACCCGGCCTATGCACTTTTTCGGCAAGCTCGGGCTGGCCGGCACCAGCGTGGGTGGCGCCATTCTCGGCTACCTTTTCGTCTACAAGATCACGGGGCACGAGATCCTCATCAACCACGGCCCCTTGCTGCTTGCGGGCAGCCTCTTGCTGCTGGCCGGGATCATGATGTTCTCCACGGGGCTGCTGGGCGAAATGTTGATGCGCACCTACTTCGAGAGCCAGGGGCGGCGCATTTACGCGATCCGCGAGATCCGCACGCGGGCCGCACGCCGCGCCGAGGCACAGCGGCGTTGAGCAACGCGGCAGGTCAGAGCTTTTCCGCGCGGTGCCAGCGATCCTCGAACAGACCGCGCATCGCTTCGCCCATGGCGGGATGGTCGAAGACCACCGCGGTCCAGGCGGGCCACGTAACGACCGGATCGAGCAGTGCGACAAGGCCCCGCTCGCCGTCGAACACGGCCAATTTCATGGGGAGGGCAGGCGCCTGCCGGACCTCGATTCCTGCTTCACGGTACTCCTCCAGGCGCTTGCGGTGCGCTTCGTCCAGCGTGCCGGTCTGGATGAGCAGACGGCAGAGCACGCCGCGCCTGGCCGCCTGTTTGACCAGTTGCTCGTCGAGCGGGTCCACGGCGTAGGGAGGCCGCGAGAACTCCACGTACTCGGAGCGCGCTTCCTCGAGCATGCGACGGTACTGGGAGGCGATCTGGGATGGATCGCTGACGATGCGCAGGTAATCCAGCGTGCCGCGCCCGCCACGCCCGCCGGGGCATGCGGCGTTCAGCTCCTTGACCAGATCCTCGCCCAATCGCGCTTGGTCCCGCCATTCCTGCTCCTGCAAGCGCCTCTTGCGCTCGAGGAATGCGGGGATGGCCAGCTCTGGTTCGGTGGCCGAGAACAGTTTCGTCTTTTCCTGCACGACCTGGGCGAAGCCCTTTTCGAGCAGGCTATCCAGTACCTCGTAGATCTTCTGCCGCGGGACGCGCGCCCGGGCAGCCACCTCGAGCGCCTTGAAGCGCGGATGTCCCAGCAAAACCAGGTATGAGCGGGCCTCGTAGGCGTTCAAGCCCAGTTGCTGCAATCGGCGCCAGAGGCGTTGAAAGCCGGCATCCGGCATGCCAGGTTCCCCCGTGATCCGAACCGATCAACGATAGCAAAGGCGCGGGCAGCCCGTGGGCTTCGTCTGGTAGAATCGGCGCATAAGGGGATGCGCAGCCATGAATGCCAACCGTGGGGATCTTCCTCTGACCATAGGAGCGCTTCGCCGCCGTCCTGAGTTCGCCGAGGAGCGCCTCGGACGCCGCAGCGTCAAGGATGAGATGCGGGAAAACCTGATCCGCAAGCTGCAAGCGGGCGAGCAGCTGTTTCCTGGCATCCTTGGCTACGACGATACGGTGATCCCGCAGCTCGTCAACGCCATCCTGGCCAGGCACAATTTCATACTGCTCGGCCTGCGTGGTCAGGCCAAATCGCGGCTGCTGCGCAGCCTCACCGGCCTGCTCGATCCGTGGATCCCGGCGGTAGCCGGCTGCGAAATCCACGACAACCCCTACCGGCCCCTGTGCCGGGCATGCCGCGAGCTGGTCGCAGAGATGGGCGAGCAAACGCCGCTTGTCTGGCTTGCGCCCGAACAGCGTTACGTGGAGAAGCTGGCGACGCCCGACGTCACCATCGCGGACATCATCGGCGACATGGATCCGATCAAGGCTGCACGCCGGGGGCGTGACATCTCCGACGAACTGACCATCCACTACGGGCTGCTGCCGCGCGCCAATCGGGGCATCTTCGCCATCAACGAGCTGCCGGATCTGGCAGCCAAGATCCAGGTGGGCCTTTTCAATATCATGCAGGAGGGCGACGTACAGATCAAAGGCTATCCGGTCCGCATGCCCCTGGATGTCTTGCTAGTTTTCACGGCCAATCCCGAAGACTACACGGCGCGGGGCAAGATCATCACGCCGCTCAAGGACCGCATCGGCAGCGAAATCCGCACGCACTACCCGCTCAGCATCGAGCACGGCATCGCGATCACCCGGCAGGAGGCCTGGACGGAAAGACCCTCGCCCGTGCGCATCCACGTGCCCGAGTTCCTGAGGGAAGCCGTCGAACAGCTCGCCTTCCTGGCGCGGGAGGACAAGCGGGTGGATCGCCGCTCGGGCGTTTCCCAGCGGCTGCCGATTTCGCTGCTGGAGAACGTCGTCTCCAACGCGGAACGACGGGCCTTGCGAACGGGTGAGCCGCTGGCGGTTCCCCGCGCCCTGGATCTCTATGCCGCCTTGCCGGCGATTACGGGCAAGCTGGAGCTCGAATACGAGGGAGAGCTGAAGGGCGCCGAAGCGGTCGCGCGTGACTTGGTGCGCGCGGCCATCGGCCGCGTTCATAGCCGCGTGCTCGACGGCGCCAACTTGAACCCCATCGTGCAGTGGTTCGAACTGGGCGGTACGCTCAAACTGGAGGAATACGCCCCGGCAAGCGCACTGCTGAAGCGACTCTCCGTGATCCAGAACCTCTTCGACCACCTGCCGGCGTTGGGCGTCGCTCCCGGGGATCCCCCAGCATTGCGCTTGGCGGCGGCGGAGTTCATCCTTGAGGGGCTGTACGCCCACCGGCGGATCAGCCGGAGCGAGGAAGTGGGTTACTCAGCGGCCGAACGCCGGCGCGAGCCGAGTTTGGAAGAGGGGCGGCGCCAAGGTCTCAGACGCCAGCTCAACTGATTGGAGGCCTCCGTGCGCCGCATCACCTACTCGCGCTACACCGGGGAAGAGCTCGGCATCAGCTCCGAGGATCTGGTGCAGACCCTGGCGGATTTCTTCCTGGACAGCGGCTTCTCGCGCGCGCTGTATCGCTTCGTGGAGTTCGATGGTCGTTCCCTCGCGGATTTGGAGCGTGCCATCCGCGAGGCGCTCGAGCGCGGGCTGCTCTCCGAGTTGCCCGACCGGGAACGAATCGAGCGAGAATTGGCCGGCATGTCGGAGGCGGAGCGGGAGGCGCTGGCCCAGCGGCTGGCCCGAAAGCTGATCGAGGAAGGCTACGTCAGCGCCTCCGGGCAGGATTTCGAGGAGCCTGGGAAAGTCCAGCTGGAGGTCACGGACAAGTCGCTCGACTTCTTAGGCTACCGCGCGCTCAAAGACTTGCTCGGAGCGCTGGGGAAGGCCAGTTTCGGCGCGCACGACACACGCGAGCTGGCCACGGGAGTGGAGGCCTCGGGCTCCTCGCGGCCGTACGAGTTCGGCGACACGCTCAACCTGGACGTGGCTGCGACGCTGTTCTCGGCGATCCGGCGGCAGGGGCCACGGCTTCCGCTGGAGCTGGACTACGAGGATCTGCACGTGCACCAGTGCGAGTACCGGAGCTCATGCGCCACGGTGCTCATGCTCGACGCCAGCCACAGCATGATTCTTTATGGCGAAGATCGTTTTACGCCGGCCAAGAAAGTTGCGCTGGCGCTGGCGCACCTCATCCGTACGCAGTACCCGGGGGACAGCCTGCGTTGCGTGCTCTTTCACGACCGGGCCGAGGAATTGACGCTGTTCGAGCTGGCCCGGGCGCGCGTCGGTCCCCATTACACCAACACTCGCGACGGGCTGGTTCTTGCTCAGCGTCTGCTGGCGCAGGAGCGCAAGGACATGAAGCAGGTCATCATGATCACCGACGGCAAGCCTTCCGCCATCACGCTGGAGGATGGGCGCATCTACCGCAACGCCTACGGGCTCGATCCGCTGGTGATCGCCAAGACCCTGGAAGAGGTCAGCCACTGCCGGCGGCGCGGCATCCAGATCAACACCTTCATGCTGGCCAGCGATTACGATCTGGTGGCCTTCGTCCAGAAGGTTACCGAAGTTTGCCGGGGCAAGGCCTACTTCACGACGCCCTACACGCTGGGCCAATACCTGCTGATGGACTACCTGAACCGCAGGACGCGTACGATCCACTGAAACGGTCACGGGCTCAGGCGGTCGAGCAGCAGATAGACCGCCGGCATGGAGAACAGCAGCCCGTCGGTGCGGTCCAGCCAGCCGCCGTGTCCGGGTAGCACGCTTCCGCTATCCTTGACGCCGGCTCCCCGCTTCACGGCCGATTCGGCGAGGTCACCCAACTGGCCGGTGAGGTTGCAGACCGCCGAGGCGAGCAGGATGGTTGCCGCCGGGATCGCAGGCCAGACCAGGTGCGCGTATGCCCATCCCGCCGCCAGCGCGAAAACGGCGGATGCGATCGCACCCTCCCAACTCTTGGCCGGGCTGACTTCCGGCGCCAGTTTGTGTCTGCCCAGCGCCTTGCCGAAGTAGTAGGCCGCGGTGTCTCCGATCCAGTTCAGCACCAGGACGAACAGGAGCCAGTAGGGATCTCTTGCGTGCAGCGCGACGCCACACCGCCAGGCGCCAAAGATCCAAAGCAGGCCGAAGGCCAGCGCAGAAGCGCGGGGCAATGCGCAAGCCAGCGGCCGCTCCCTCATGGCCGCGACCAGTGCGAGAAGCGCCAGCAGAGTGCCGAGGGCTGCCGTTTCTCCGGGAACGGCCAGCAGGACGATGCCGGCTCCGTAGCCCAACGGTCCCGGAGGCCGAAGCCCGTGGCGGTTGACAAGATTCTCGTACTCACGGTAGCTCAGGCAAGCTACCAAGGCTACTGCCGCCGTGAAGGCCAGGGCTGGTGCTCGGACGACCAGCAGCACGGTTATCGGCACGAGCGCGAACGCAGTGAGGACTCGCTTCATGGCTGCACCATCCCTGGCGGTCTCAGACGGAGGCGGGCGAGAAGAAGGCCACGGCGAGGCCCCCCGCCCCGAGGAAGCTGCCGAAGGGCAGTTCGTATTCGGAAACCTTCTTGTGCCTGGCCTTGATATAGAGGAGCCCGACGACCGAACCCAACAAGGAACCGATCAGCAGTGCGAGCAGCGCTCCCTGCAAACCGAGGAAGGCTCCCAACATGGCGGCCATCTTGACATCCCCGAGACCCATGCCTTCGCGCTTTCGCACTTTCTCGTAGAGCGCGGCCATCGCGAAAAGGAGGCCGGGTGCAATGAGTGCGCCGAGCACGGCTTCGCCGAGCGAGAGCCAGCGCGCTCCCCACTGTAGCGGAGCGAAGAGCAGGATCAGGAAGGCTTGCATGGGTGCGAGCGGCGCCAGTGCGACGCCCAGAACAGCACCGCCCAGCGTAAACTCGTCCGGTAGGATCCGCGACTCCAGGTCCGTCACGATCAGGCCCACCGTCAGGGCGCTGAAGATCATGAACTTGATCGCCTCGAGGAAGGGAGCGAACGCGAGGGCGGCGGCCACGAAGAGGGCGGCGGTAGCCAGCTCGACTGCGGGGTACCGCCACGGGATGCGGGCTCCGCATGCCCGGCAGCGTCCCCCGAGCAGCAGGAAGCTGAGGAGCGGGATGTTGTCGCGCCACGCGATGGCAGCGCCGCAGCAGGGGCAGAACGAACGGGGCTGCACGACGGAGAGGTCGCGCGGCAACCGGTAGATGCAGACGTTCAGAAAGCTGCCCACCAGAAGACCGGCAACCGATGCCGCAATCACTTCGAGCATGAGAGCACCTCGTGGTAGACATCGAGCGTACGATGCACGAGCTCGTCGAGCGTGAACCTTTGCTCGACGCGTCGGCGGCCCGCCAGTCCCATGCGAGCCGCGAGGTCGCGATCGGAGAGCAACGAGCCTACGGCTTCGGCCACGGCGCGCGGAGAGTTCTCTACCAGCAGTCCGGTCTGCCCGTGCACCACGGCCTCTGGCAGGCCGCCGGTGCGGCTGGCGACGACGGGAACTGCCGCCGACATTGCCAGCAGGGCTCCGGAGCCGAGACCTTCCAGCCGGCTGAGATAGATCAGCAAGGAGGCGTCGCGGAGGCCGGCCCGCAGGTCGGTGCAGCGCCGTGCACGGAAGCCGCCCTCGGCCTCCGCTTGCCTCAGGAGTTCCTCGCCCTTCATGGGGTCCGCGCCAGCAGGCGCGATGGCGCCGCCTTCGCGCGTCGAGAGCGGCAGCAGAGGCACGCCATCGTGGACGACCGAGATGCGCGAGGCTTCGATGCCGGCATCGAGCAGCACGCTGCGGACGTATTGGGAAACCGCGATCCAGTGTCGGACCCGTCGCTGCTTCCAGCGGGACCAAGGCGTGCGGGCGATCGGGAAGGCGACCCGGCGGGCCACGACGAGTCGCCGGTGCGCGGCCAGAGCCGCCAGCGTGTGGGCACGGGCGTCGTGGGCGTGGACGAGGTCCGCCGCGTCCGCCAGATGCCGCAGGGAAGCCAGGCGCAGGACTTCTGCCGGGAGTCCGCGCGCGCGTGCCTCGAGCAGCAGAGGCGAGCTGGCAGGAGCCAGCAGGCGGCTGTCGCAGCCCGCGCGGAGCAGGCCTTCGTGCAGGAACAGGACCTGCCATTGGCCGCCGCGCATCGAACGCCCGCAATCCAGATGCACGATCTTCACCAGCTCTCTCCTCGCGCCGGGGATGCTCGGTTCGCACCCGTCGGATTCGACTACCGGTTCCAGCTCATGTTCCGCGCCTTGGCCAGCTTCAGGTAGGTGTAGATTGCCGCCATGCGGGCGATGGTGAGGCCCTCGAAGCCGTCCAGGAAGCCCAACTGAAAGACGTAAGTTCGCCAGAAAGTCCACAGGGGGGCGAACAGCAACCGGCGCCACCCGATCTTGTCGCCGCGCGCCACCAACTCCTGGGCGGCCAGCGTGGTGTAACGATCCAGGCGACGGAGGTGCTCGGAGAGCGAATCGCAAGTGAAATGCAGCAGGTTCGAGCGAAGATGTCCCACGCGTCCTTGGGTCTGGACTCGCTCGTGCACGTACTCGCCCACCCAGCGCGCCTTGCGGCGATCGTAGAGCCGGATCTTTCGGTCCGGGTACCAGCCCGAGTGAAGGATCCAGCGGCCGAGGTACTGCGCCAGACGGGGGACCGTGTAAGCGTCGCAGCTGGGGCCGGCCTTTTTCAGTTGCCAGATCTCTCCCTCGAGCGCCTCGCTCAGAGCCTCGTCGGCATCGAGCGAAAAGATCCAGTCGTAGCGCGCCTGTTCGGCAGCCCAGTTCTTCTGCGCGGCGTAGCCTCGCCACTCGCTCTCCAGCACGCGTGCTCCCAGGCGTCGGGCGATCTCGACTGTGCGGTCGGTCGAGCCGCAGTCCACCACCACGATCTCGTCGCAGCAGCGCAGGCTCTCGATCGCGCGCGGAAGGTTCCGCTCCTCGTTCTCGGTAATGATGGTAGCTGAGATCTTCATGGGGGCGGCTTCAGGACGCGATGCCCTGACGGATGGGATCTACGGTGAAGGATAGCA
>JANXAE010000108.1 GCA_025062235.1 Bryobacteraceae bacterium | reverse complement strand
CTCGCCGGCCTTGTCGCCGCCTACGCCGCCCAGGCCGCCGGATGGCGCAACGCCTTCTTCATCCCCGGCCTCATCGCCATCGCCTGCGCCTTCTACCTCCTCTGGCGCATGCGCGACACCCCGCAATCCGAAGGGCTGCCGCCCATCGAGCAATACCGCCAGGACGAACCGGACCCGATCCAGCGCACAGGCGAACGCGAGCTGGGCACGCGCGAGTTGCTCGTGGATTACATCCTTCGCAATCGCTACCTCTGGCTTTTCGCCTCCGCCAACTTTTTCGTCTACATCGCGCGCTACGCCATGCTCGATTGGGGCCCGACCTACCTGAAAGAAGTCAAACAGGCCAGCGTGACCCAAGGTGGCCACTCGACCGCCATCCTCGAGTTCGCCGGCATCTTCAGCACCTTGCTGATGGGCTGGCTTTCGGACCGCCTCCGGGGACGCCGCGGCATGGTCAGCCTCCTGTGCATGATCCCCGTCGCCGCCGCCTTCGCCGGCATCCTCTGGGCGCCGCCCGGCATGCTCTGGCTCGACCTCCTACTGTTCGGCGTCATCGGCTTCTTCGTGTATCCGCCCGTCATGCTGCTCGGAGTCGCAGGGCTCGACTTCACTTCGAAGAAAGCCGTCGGCGCGGGCGCCGGCTTCATCGGCCTCTTCGGCTATCTCGGACGAACTGCCCAGGGCAAGGGTCTCGGCTGGTTGGTGGATCGCTGGGGCTGGGACGCAGCCCTTTGGACCGTCTTCGGTTGCGCCCTGGTCGCCATTGCGCTGCTGGGCTTCACCTGGAATCTTCGCCCCCTCACCGCACGGCAGCCATGACGGCCCCCAGGTATCGTGCGATTGCCGAGATCTTGCGACGCGAAATCGCTCGCCGCCTAGTGCCACATCTCCGGCTGCCCTCCGAATCCCAGCTCGCCCGCCGCTTCCGCGCCGCACGGGAGACCATCCGACGTGCGCTCGCCGAATTGCAACGGGACGGCCTGGTCTATTCGCGCCGCGGCGCAGGCAGCTTCGTGGCCGAACCGCGCGTGGACCAGGATTTGGACCGCCTCGTCGGCTTCTCGGAGTTCATCGAGCGCCAGGGACTGAAACCCGGTGCCCGCCTGCTCGAGCTCGGCGTGATCCGCATCCGCGACCCGCAATCACCCGTCCTGCGGGCGCTCTCGCTGAAGCCGAGCGAGCCCCTCATCTACCTGCGCAGGCTTCGCACCGCCGCCGGCCACCCTCTGGTCATCGCCTCCACCTGGCTACCGCAGAAGCGTTTCCCCAGCCTGCTCGAGCGCGACCTCCGACGGCGCTCGGTTTACTCCCTCATGGCCGACGCCGGCTACCGCCCGGAGCGCGCCCTCGAGACGATCGAGGCAGTGAGCCTCAACACCGAACAGGCGGCCTTGTTGCAGGTCGCTCCCGGTTCCCCAGCCCTCCTTGTCCGTCGCACCGCGTGGTCCAACGGCATCCCCGTCGAATACGCAGAGGATTATTACAGGGGCGATCGCACGTGCTTTCGCGTCCGGCTCAGCCTGATCCGCGATGAAACGCGGATCACCGCGACGCCATCGTCCCGTAACCGACAGCCCGTCATCCGATAGTCCTCCCGCCCGCCGAAGTCATTCGGGCCCTGCACGCACGCCGTGACCTCTGCGCGCCGGACGGCCCTTAATGCCGCCGGCGTCTTGCTTACGTCCGGGAACCGCCCATCGCCCGGTTTCAGCAGCTGCGAGCCCTGAAAGCCGACTCTTGCGGCGCGGCCGACGCACTGACGCGCCTCCAGCCCGCGCCGGTAACCAGCGCGGTCTGCCCCGCCCCGGCGCAGGCCAGCAGACGCTCCCACGGGGCCGGGCACGGTTCCCTAGCGAGCGGCAGCACTCGCGGAGCTCTCAGGACGCGCGTCTCATGGCGATGGCAGGCGCCGGGGGGCGCTCCCGCTGGGGTGTTCCCGGAAGGGTCCCGGGGCGCGTCTCGAAGCGGACTCAGCCTGCACCCAGCGCGCGCAGGGCGGCTCGTACCACGGGATCCGCAGCCAGTTCGACCTGGTCCCCCTTGTCCACACCCAAGGCCTGGTTGAGGATCTCCGTCTTCAGCCGCACCGAGATCCATTCGCGCTCGCGCACCCATTCGGTCACCGAGGGCTGAATCTTGCGCTCGGCGAGGTAGGCCTGGAATTCGTCCAGCACCGCCGGCGTGATCTCGAATGGCTCGCGCACCTCGCGGCGTCGCGTGAACTCGGTAGCGAAGGAAGTGAAGGCGCCACTGGCCTCGACGATGGTGCGAAACGGGGTCATGGCTTCGGGATACACAAGACGATCGGGCTGGATGCCTCCCACAGCCGTTGGCCCACCCACGCCGGCTGGTTGCAAGGGAGTCCCCGGAAGCGGGCGCTGGATCGAGCGACCTTTCGGCGTGTAGTAATACGCCGTCGTCAAAGCCAGGCCCGTGTTGTCCGAAAGCGGGTAAACCGTCTCGACGAGCCCCTTGCCGAAACTGGGTTCTCCTACGATCGCCGCGCGACCGTGGTCTTGCAAGGCCCCGGCGACGATCTCCGCTGCTGAAGCGCTGCGCCCGTTGATGAGGACGGCGAGCGGGAAATCGTAGGGCCGCGCATCCTCGGGAACCTTCTCCTCACGGGGTCCCACCGCGCGCCCCCGCGCCGTCAGCAGGCGACTCCCAGGGGGCAAGAATAGCGCGGCGGTCTCGAGCGCAGACGGAAGCATACCGCCGGGATTGTTCCTCAGATCCAGTACCAGACCCTTGAGCTGGCGCCCGCCGAGTTTCTCGATCGCCTCCCGCACTTCCCGGCCCGTGTTGGCGTCGAAACTGGTCACTCGCAAGTAACCCACCCCGGGCGCCACATGGAACGCTCGCTCCACGCTGGGCGACTGCATCTCCTCGGGCGTCAGAGTAAGGGTCAAGATGCCGGTTGCTCCTGGCCGCCGCACATCGAGTTTCGCCGGGCGCTGCCGCGACTCCCCGAGCAGGGCGATCAACTGATCGAGATCCAAGCGATCGAGCGAAATGTCGTTGATGGCCAGGATCTCGTCGCCCGGCAAGATGCCCGCGCGCGCCGAGGGCGTGCCCGGCAGCGCCTGTAACACGATCACCCGGCCTGGCAGCACCGAGACGATGGTCCCGAAGCCCTTGCGCGTGGAACGCTCCAGCTCCTTGAGCTGCTCGAACTGCTGCGGATCGAAGAACACCGAGTGGGGATCCAGACGCCTCAGCATCCCGGGGATCGCGCCCCCGTAGATGGCCTTTTCGGGATCCACCCGTTCGGCCGCCACCGCCTCCACCTTGGCGTACACCTCCATGAATCGGCGCAGCGCCGAAGGAAGGTCGCCCGGGGCTTTCGTCTCATCGGCGGGCAGCGCTGCCAGCATCAGAAGGGCGAATGGTCCGGCCATCCTGCTTTCATTATCCAGGCCCGGAAAGATGGCTCCATACGTGGATGGATCCTCCCTTCACGCCCCGCAGCACCTCTTGTATTTCCTCCCACTGCCGCACGGGCAAGGCTCGTTACGACCGGGCTTCGAAGGCGAAACCCGGGACGCCGGCTCGAACTCCTCGTCCTCCGACTGCAAGCCCGACCCCTCGGCCACGAAGGCCGGTGCGCGGCCGGCCGAGACCAGGCGCTCGTCCAGAACCCCCATGACCATCTCCGCCTCCTCGACCGAGAGCCCGTCGGCCATCTCCTCGATCCTGCGCAGAACGCGGCGCGCACCGCTGCGCGTCAGATCCATGGGGGCCAGCGCGGCATAGGAAGCCATTGCCTCCCTGCGCAGTCCCGGCTCGCGCATCAGGGCCGCCAACCGGTGCAATTCGGACCGCAAACCAAGGGCGCCCAGACCCAGAACAGCCTGTCGCCTGATCTCGAGGTCCGTGTCTTCCAGGTGCTCACGCACGTAGCGCGCGAAATTCGGGTTGGCCGAGAGCCGCATCGCCTCGAGCGCAAGCGCGCGCGTAGCCGGCTCGTCGTAGAACTCGAGGATCCACCGCGTCACCAGGGCGTCGTCCTCTTCGGTGTCGGCCAGCCCGAGCAGCAGGAGTCGTCTCTCGGCCATGGGCGCGGCGACGTCGCCGAGCCTCGCGAGTACCTCCTCGCGGAGCGGGGCCGACACTGCACCGGCAAGCAGAGCCCACCAGCAGGCGCCTCGAACCTCCGGATCGGGATCCTCGCGGGCCAGCGCGAGCAGCCGCTCCTCGAGTTCCGGCGTCCGTTTTTCGCGGCCTCGGATTTCGAGCGCTGCCCCCGCCCGCCATCGCGGCTCAGGACTGCCGAGGAGCGCCACCAGATCCTCGAAGCTGACCGCTTCGAATTCCGGCAGCCCTTCCTCCGGGTACAGCGACCAGATGTCGAAGGGCTCGGGCAGTTCGGCTTCCCGAGGCTCGCCCAGATGCTCGAGGATCGCGCGGATCTCGCGGCGCTCGAGCTCGCCGGTTGCGCTTTCCAGCGCCCTTTCGATCAGCGGGCGCGCCGCCGGGTCGTTGTAAATCGAAAAGGCCAGCGCGCCGAGCACCGGGTCCCGGTCCAATTCTTCGGCCAGCGCCTCGAAGATGCGTGGGTCGCGCACGCCGAGGCTAGCCAGCACTTCATCGGCCTCGCAAGGATCCGCGAGCTGCTTGCGCAGTTCGAGCAGCGGTTCCAGGGCCGGCTCGCCAATCAAACGGAAGGCCTCTTTGAGCAGGTCGGGCCATTCCTCGTCCTTGCAGTGCCGGGCCAGCTCGACGAGCACCGGCGTCATGGCCGGGGTGGCGAGATGCCGCGCGATGTGGAGGATGTCCAGCCTCAGATCGTAGGGCAGGCCCTCGTCGTCCTCCCGGAGGAACGCGAGCAGATCGGCCGCGCAGCTCTCGCCACGCTCGAGGATGGCGCGCAGCCAGCGACGATCCAGGGGAATCCTGCCCCGCGCGGCCTCGCGCAGAAGCTCGATCACGGGCGCTTGGGAATACTGGCTCGGGCTGAGCAGCATCAGTAGGTGGCCCTTCCCCCGCTGGCGTCGTAGACCTGGCCGGTCACGAACGAACAGTCAGGGCTGGCCAGAAAGTGAACGACCGCGGCGATCTCCTCGGGAGTGCCCGTCCGGCGCATGGGGATGCGCGAGGTCATGTACTCGATCTGGGCCGGCGTGAGCTGTTCGAGTATGGGCGTCTGCACGACAGCGGGCGTGACCGCGTTGACGCAGATTCCCTCGAGGGCAACCTCCTTGGCCAGCGCTTTGGTGAACCCGATGACGCCGGCCTTGCTGGCCGAGTAGGCCGTCATGTTGGGGTTGCCCTCCTTGCCGGCGATGGAAGCGATGTTGACGATGCGGCCGTAGCGGCGCTCGCGCATGTGCGGGATCACGGCCCGGCAGCAGTAAAAGACGCCCGTCATGTTGATGGCCAGCACCCGATGCCAGTCTTCGTCCGTCTGCTCCCACAAGGGCGCCGCGCGACCGGCAATGCCCGCGTTGTTGACCAGGATGTCCAGTCGCCCCGTCCGCTCCAGCACCTCCGCGACCGCCGCGGTCACCGAACCGTAACGGGTCACGTCGAGGAACACCGCCATGGCCTGCGGGCCAGCCTGCACGTTGATGGAAGCGGCCACCAGGCGGGCTCCCTCCAGGTCAATGTCGGAAACCGCCACGCGCGCGCCCGCCGCGGCCAGCCGCCGTGCAATGGCTTCCCCGATGCCGCGCGCCGCCCCGGTGACCAGGGCCGTCTGCCCGCTCAGATCGAAAAACCTGGCTGCGGGATCCACGCGTCGCTATTCTTCCCTGAGCACCTCGACCGCGATCTCGATCGTGACCTCGCGGTGCAGGCGGATGGGCACCTTGTACTCGCCGAGCTGCTTGATGGGGTGCTCGAGCTGGATCTTGCGCCGGTCAATCTGGAAGCCCTGCTGGGCCAGCGCCTGCGCGATGTGCAGCGCGGTGACCGAGCCGAAAAGCTGATCGTGCTCTCCCGCCTTCTCGCGCAGCCTGACCGTCACGCCGGCCAGCATGCGGGCCAGCTCCTCGGCCTCGGCTTTCTCTCGCGCCTCGCGCCGCAAGGCCGCCAGCCTCTCCTGCTCGACGATCTTCTTGTTGGCTTCGGTTGCCGGAACCGCCAGCTTGCGCGGCAGCAGGTAGTTGCGCGCGTACCCGTCGGCCACGTTCACGATCTGGCCGCGGGAGCCCAGCTTCTCGATGTCCTGCCTGAGGATGACTTCCATGCCAGCAGCCTCCCCCCTTAGCGCGTCGTGAAGGGCAGCAGCGCAATATTGCGCGCCTGCTTGATGGCGTTGCTCAGGCGCCGCTGGTGTGGCGAGCAGACGCCGGAGAGCCGCCGCGGAATGATGCGACCGCGCTCGGTGATGAACGCGCTGAGCAGCTTGACATCCTTGTAGTTGATGTCATCGATCTTTTCCACGCAGAACCGGCAGACCTTCTTGCGGCGGAAATACTGCCTCCGCGTCACCACCGCCTTGTCGGTTCCCGTGGTCTGCTGCGATGCGCTGATGGGCTTGCCTCCCTTGCTTTCCGCCATCTCTCACTCCTGAGCTACCGGTTCACCCGGCACCGCCGCCGCCTGGGCAGCGGGCTTCTGCTGCGCCCGTCTCTCCCGCAACCGCTTCCGCTTTTCCAGCCACTTCAGCCTCTCGTCAATCCGCACCGTAAGGTACTTCAGCACCAGGTCCGAGACGCGGAAGCGCCGCTCGATCTCCTTGACCACATCCGGCGCCGAGCCGTACTCGAGCAGCACGTAGTAGCCCTCGTGCCGCTTCTCGACCGGGTACGCCAGCTTCCGGACTCCCCACTTCTCCAGCTTCCGGACGTTGCCGCCCGCGCCGCTGATGACGCCCGTAATCTGCTCCAGGAACGAGTCAATCTCTTCCTGCGTTGCGTCCGGCCGCACGATGAACAGTTGCTCGTAAATCCTCATTCTCCCTCTTCCGTCTGACCGAGGGCGCGACGATTGAACCTCGTCATGGCCTTTTCGACGCCCTCGGAAATGATCGCCACGACCGCCTGGGCCGCGTAGTCCAGGAAGCCGGGCAGGTCTGCACGCAACCGGGGCCCCATGGGCGACAGCAGGAACTCCGGATCGGCCCGTTCGCCCCCGCCGGGATCGATGCCCAGACGCACCCGGATGAAATCTTCCGTCTCCAGAGCCTCGATGATGGACTCCATGCCGTGGTGGCCACCCGCCGAGCCCCGCCGGCGGATGCGCAAGGCGCCCCACGGCAGATCGTGATCGTCATAGACCACGAGCAGCTCCGCGGGGGTGAAACCCTTGCGCTGCATCAACGCTTGCACCGCCTCCCCACTCAGATTCATGTACGTCATCGGCTTGGCTAGCACCACGGGCACTCCCGCGACCAACCCTTCGCCGACCAGCGAACGCGCCAGCGCGCGATTCACCGGGATGCCGTACCCCGCCGCCAGCCGGTCCACCACCATGAAACCCATGTTATGCGGCGACAGCTCGTAGCGGCGACCCGGATTGCCCAACCCCACGACGAGAAACTTCCGCGCGATCCCGACCGCCGCTGCCGAGCTGGCCTCGCCCATCGCGCCTGGCGGCTCAGGCTACTTCTTCTTGCCCTCGCCCTCTGCCTCCTCTTCCTTCTTGCCCTTCTTGATCACCTCCGGCTCGGCCGCCCCCGGCTGCCCGGCCTCCTCCGGCGTCCCGGTCACCGCGCCACGCAGCGCAATCACGTGGGCAATCACCGCTTCCGGCGAGCTGACCAACCGCATCGAGCCCGTCATCGGAATGTCCCCGGCGCGGATGTTCTGGCCGATCCACAGCGGCGTCACATCCACGCTGAAGTGCTCGGGGATCTCCTCCGGCAGACACTCGACCTCGATCTCGCGCGTGACGATTTCGAGCAGGCCGCCTTGTTGCTTGACCCCGCGCGGGTCCCCGTGCGTAACGACCGGCACCCGTACCCGGATCCTCTTGCTCGGATCAATGCGCTGGAAATCCACATGGAGCAGCCTGTCGGTGACGGGGTGGTACTGCCAGTCCACGATCATGGCCGGCGTGACTTCCCCGCCCCGCACGCTCAGCACGAAGATCGTGTTGTGCCCGCTCGGGCTGTGCAGGATGCGGGTCACCACGCGCGGGTCCACGGCCAGCGCCACGCTCTCCTTGGAGGCGCCGTAAAGCACCGCCGGAATGCGCCCCGATTGCCGGAGCCGCCGAGCCTCGTTCTTGCCCCTCTCGGCGCGAATTTCCGCTTCGACCGTAAGATCCTTCCTCATGCCTTCTCCTCGCCGGCGAGCGCAACCCGGCACCGCGCTCCACCGCGCATTCCCCGCCGGTTGCCGCCCACCGCCACTGCCGGCTTCCCGCCGGTCAGACAAACAGAACGCTGATGCTCGTCCCCTCGTGGATGGACCGAATCGCCCGCGCCAGCAAAGGCGCGACCGAAAGCACGCGGAACTTGGGACAGCTCCGCGCCGCCGGCGGCAACGGGATCGAGTTGGTCAACACCAGCTCGCACAGCGGCGAGTCGGAGATCTTTTCGACCGCGTCCCCCGAAAGCACGCCGTGCGTCACACAGGCCCGCACGCTGCGAGCGCCCCGCGCCAGCAAAGCCTTCGCGCCTTTGACCAGCGTGCCGCCAGTGTCAATCAGGTCATCCACCATCAGGCAATCGCGGCCCTCGACATCGCCCATCACGTGCACCACCTCCGCCACGTTCGGGTCCACGCGCCGCTTGTCAATGATGGCCAACGGCGCGCCCAGCCGCCGTGCGTAGGCCCGCGCCCGCTCGGCTCCCCCGGCGTCGGGCGAAACCACCACCGTCTCCCGGCTGAGCACCGACTTCAGGTACTCGATCGTCACCGGCGTGGCGAACAGGTGATCCACCGGAATGTCGAAGAAGCCCTGGATCTGCGCGGTGTGCAGATCCAGCGCCAGAATCCGGTTCGCCCCCGCCCTCTCGAGCAAACTCGCGATGAGCTTCGCCGAGATGGGAACGCGAGGCCGATCCTTGCGATCCTGGCGGGCGTACCCATAATAGGGTAACACCGCCGTGATCCTGTCCGCCGAGGCCCGCTTGAGCGCGTCGAGCATCAGCAGCAGCTCCATCAGGTGGCGGTCCACGGGACGGCAGGTCGGTTGCACGACGAAAGCGTCCGCACCCCGCACGTTCTCTTGGATCTGGATGTAGATCTCGCCGTCGGCAAACTCGCGGATCAGCGCTTTGCCCAGCGGACAGCCAAGCTGCCCGCAGATCTCCTGCGCCAGCTCAGGGTTGGCGCTCCCCGTGAAGATCTTGATGTGGTTCATCTTGAATACCGGCTCTGCGGCGGCCACCGCCGCCCGGCGCTCAGGTGAGGCCTCAGCCAACGCCTCCACCATCCCTGATAGCGCGCCCGGCTGACCAGCGCCGCCACCTCGACCCTCGCCCCGATCCCCCGACCGGCTTGCTCGGCCCTCCTACGCGTCGGGAATATCCCGGCCAGCGCGGATCCACTCCCCGAAAGCAGGGCCGATTGCGCGCCTGCGGCCAACAACTGCCTTTTCAGCCTCAGCAGTGCCGGGCGCCGGCGAAAGACCACAGCCTCGAAGTCATTCGATGGGGTTTCGGAAATCTGCGCAGGGCCTAGCGTCTGGCTCCAAAGCCAAGACTGGAACTCTATTATGCTACGTCCTGGCGAAACCCGTGTCAACGCGGGTGCCAGTTCCGCGTACGCCGCAGCCGTCGAAATGCCCTCGGCGGGTACCACGATCAGAGCCCACGCCGCAGGCCCGTCGGGCAACGGGTAGACCTCCTGGCCACGCCCAAGCCCCAGCGCCCGGCCGCCGCACAGAAAGAAGGGGACGTCGCTGCCCAACTCGGCGGCCATCTCGATGAGCTGCGCCAGTTCCAGCCGCAGCCCCGCCAGCACCGGCAAAGCCAGTAGCACCGCGGCTGCATCGCTCGATCCGCCCCCCAGGCCCGCCGCAATCGGGATCCGCTTCTCGAGCCGGATCCGCACCTCGCCCCGCAGCCCGCCTCTGCGGGCCAGCAGCACAGCCGCGCGCTCTACCAGATTGTCCGCGATGACCGGTTCGCTCTCCACCTCGATCCGGCAGCGCCGCCCGGGGCGATAACACAGTTCGAGCGCATCGGCCAGCGAAATCGTCTGGAAAACGGTGCGCAGCTCGTGATAGCCGTCCGCGCGCCGCCCGAGCACGCGCAGGTCCAGGTTGATCTTGGCCAGCGCGCGCACCCGGGCCCGGCGCTCCTCGGAGCTCATCGTTCGAACTCGAGCAGCGAAAACACCGGGTAGCCCTCGAG
>JANXAE010000107.1 GCA_025062235.1 Bryobacteraceae bacterium | reverse complement strand
CTACAAGGCGCAAGGCATCCGCGCCGTCTTCATCCACCCCAGGCCCGGCCTCGTCACCGAGTATCTTTCCGAGCGCTGGTTCTCCTTGGTCCGCTATACCGTCGAGCGGGCCCGGGAGCACGGGATGCTCGTCTGGCTGTACGACGAGAATTCCTATCCCTCGGGCTTCGCCGGAGGGCATGTGCCGGCGGAAATGCCGGAATCCTGGAAGGACGGGCAGGGGCTGACCATGAAGAAAATCGCCCCCCGCGAGGCCGCGGGCGCTTCTTGCAGCCTGCTGCTCGAGCGGCGCGGCGATGGCTTCGTCGAAGTCGCCGCCCAGCAGGCCGCCGCCGGCGGCGAACTCTACTGCTTCGAGCGCGCCTGGTACCCGAAGAGCATCTGGTACGGCGGCCACTCCTACGTGGATCTGCTCAAGCCCGGCGTCACCGAAAAATTCATCGAGCTCACCATGCGCGGGTACGAGCGCACCATCGGCTCGGAATTCGGCAAGACCGTGCCCGGAATCTTCACGGACGAGCCTCACATCAATCCGCCCGCGCGTGGCGCCATGCGCTGGACGCCCGATCTGTTCGAGCAGTTCCAGAAACGCTGGGGCTACGACCTCAAGACGAACCTGGTTTCCCTGTTCCAGCCCGTGGGCGACTGGCGCAAAATCCGCCACAACTACCACGCGCTGCTCCTCGAGCTCTTCATCGAGCGCTGGGCCAAGCCCTGGTTCCGCTACACGGAGTCGAGGAAACTGCTGTGGACCGGCCATTACTGGGAGCACGAGTGGCCCCATCCGCGGCAGGGCCCTGACAACATGGCGATGTACGCCTGGCACCACGTGCCGGGCATCGACATGCTGTTCAATCAGTTCAGCGAGGATGTCAACGCCCAGTTCGGCAACGTTCGCTCGGTCAAGGAACTGGCCAGCGTGGCCAACCAGCTCGGTCGCTCACGCGCCCTCAGCGAAACCTACGGCGGCGCCGGCTGGGAGCTCCGCTTCGAGGAGATGAAGCGACTGGGCGATTGGCAGGCGGCTCTGGGCGTCAACCTCGTCAACCAGCACCTCAGTTGGATGACCATCGCCGGCGCGCGCAAGTACGACTACCCGCCCACCTTCAGCTACCACAGCCCGTGGTGGAGCCATTACCGGATCCTGGCCGATTACTTCGGCCGCCTGTCGCTGGCCTTGGCCTCCGGCGAACAGATCAACCGCATCCTCGTGCTCGAGCCCACGACCTCGGCCTGGATGTATGCTGGCGCGAATCCTGAACCGCGCATGAAGGAGCTCGGCGAGGCGTTCCAGCAGTTCATCACCCGCCTGGAGAAGATGCAGGGCGAGTACGATCTCGGATCGGAGAACATCATCCGCGATCACGGTCGCGTCGCCAAGGGCCGCTTTGTCGTCGGCCGCCGCGCCTACGAGCTCGTCGTGCTGCCTCCCGGTACGGAAAATCTCGACTCCAGCACCGTGAAGCTGCTCGAGCGGTTCCTGCACGCCGGGGGCAGCGTTCTCAGCTTCGTCGAACCGCCCGCCCGCGTGGACGGGGCTTCCAGCGACCGCCTCGCGCGCCTCGCCGCGCAGCATGTCCGCCGCTGGCAACGGGCCACCTCGCTCGATGATCCCGCGGTCCGCGCGCGGCTCCTGCCGGCGGACATCCGGCTCGCCGAAGGCGAGCTGTTCCATCACCGGCGCATCCTGAGCGACGGGCAGATCCTCTTTTTCGCCAACGCCAGCATGGACGAGCCGGCACGCGCACAGCTCGACCTTGCAGCGCCCGCTGTTCTCAGATTGGACCTCGTCACTGGAAAGATCGAGCCCCACCCGGCCAAACGCGACGGCAGTCGCCTCGCTGTCTCCTTCGAATTGCCGCCTGCGGGCAGCCTGCTCCTGTATGCAGGCAAGGCGACCGGCGGCCAGGCGACGATCGAAAGCCCGGGCGCCCAACAGGTCGTCGCGCCTGTCTCGCCTCTCGAAATCCGCCGCCTCGCGCCGAACGCCATCCGCCTCGACTACTGTGACCTGCTGCTGGCTGGCAAGGAGCATCGCGGTGTGTACTTCCACCGCGCCGCGGACATGATCTACAAACACTTCGGCTTCCCGGAGGGCAACCCCTGGGATCACGCCATCCAGTACAGGCGAACCTTCCTCGACCGCGGCCCTTTCCCGCCCGACTCGGGTTTCGAAGCCGCCTTCCACTTCGAGCTCGCCCCAGGCGTGCCGCGGCAGGGGCTCGCCCTCGTCGTCGAGCGTCCCCAACTCTGGCAGGTCAGCGTCAACGGGCAAAGGGTGTCGCCGCGCCCCGGCGAATGGTTCCTCGATCGCTCCTTCGGCGTCTTCGACATCGCCGCGCTCGCCACCGAGGGCCGCAACACCGTCCGCCTGCTCGCACGCCCCTTCAGCGTCCATCACGAACTGGAACCCGTCTGCGTCCTCGGCGAATTCGGAGTCGAGCCGCAAGCGCGCGGCTTCCGGTTGGTTCCCCCAAGGCCGCTGGCCCTCGGCTCCTGGAAGTCCCAGCATCTGCCCTTCTACTCCGGATGGGTGTCCTACGCCAAGTCGTACCGCATTCCGCGAGTCGCCGGTCGCTACAAGGTCAGGCTCGGTCGCTGGCACGGCACGCTCGCTGAGGTCCGCGTCAACGGGCGCCCGGCCGGGTTCATCGCCTGGCAACCCTACGAGACCGAAATCACAGCCGCTTTGCAGGAGGGCGAAAACCGCATCGAAGTGCTGGTCTGCGGTTCGCACAAGAATCTGTTCGGACCGCACCACGGCAAGATCAGGCCCGGCATCAGCGACCCGTGGAGCTTCCGCAACGCCCCCGATCAACAACCTCCCGGCGCCGCCTACCACCAGCTCGATTACGGGCTCATGGAAGACTGGCAGCTCGTCGAGATGCGACCTTGATGCCGCTGCGACATCCCTTTCATGGAAAGCATGCCCGTATGACCCGGCGCGAGATGAACCTGGCCCTTCTCGGCATGGCCTTCTCCGGAAAAGGCCCCTTCCGCCAGCCCCTCGCCGAGGAGGCAGCCCGCATCCACCGCGAGCTCCTTCTGGCCGACACGCACAACGACGCCGCGCTGCGCGTCATCGCGGGCGCCGATATCGGGAAACGCTCCAGCAAAGGACACACCGATGTGCCCCGCCTGCGGGAAGGAGGCGTGGGCGCCGTCTTCTTCGCGGCCTGGGTCTCGCCACGCTACGTCCCACTCAACCAGGCCGCTCGCCGCGCGCTCGAGCTCATTGACGTCATCCGCCGCGACATCGTCGCGCGCTACCCCGAGCACTTCGAGCTGGCGCTCACCGCCGATGACATCGAGGCCGCTCGCCGCCGCGACAGGATCGCCGTGCTCATCAGCGTCGAGGGCGGCCACGCCATCGAGGACAACCTGCGCGTGCTGCGGGCCTTCTACGACCTCGGCGTCCGCTCGATGACTCTCACCCATGCCAACACCAACAACTGGGCGGACTCCTCCGGCGACGAACGCGATCCCCGCGTCAAACGGCACAACGGCCTGACCGAATTCGGCCGCCAGGTCATCGCCGAGATGAACCGCCTAGGCATGATCGTGGACGTCTCCCACGCATCGGACAAGACCTTCTGGGACGTGCTCGAGGCCAGCCGCGCCCCCGTAATGGCCTCCCACTCCTGCTGCCGCGCGCTCTGCGATCACCCCCGCAACCTTGCCGACCCCATGATCCGCGCGCTGGCTGCAAAAGGCGGCCTGATCCAGATCGCCTTCGTGCCCGAGTACCTCACCCGCCGCAAGGACCCACCCGCCAGCGTCGAGGACGTAGCAGCCCATATCGAGCACGCCGTGCGCGTGGCCGGCGTGGATGCCGTGGGCATCGGAAGCGACTTCGACGGTATCAGCCGCGGCCCCGTCGGGCTGGAAGACGTCTCGAAGTTCCCCGCCCTGACGCGCGCGCTGCTTGCGCGCGGCTTCTCGGTCGAGGAGCTGCGCAAGATCTATGGAGGCAACCTACTGCGCCTGATGCGCGCCGTCGAGGATCTCGCCCGGCGGGCCCGCTAGCGCAGGCTCCTGGGCGCGGCAGGCGGACGGGCGGCTCGCGGCCATGCTTGCTCCCGCCCGCAACCGACCCCCGCCCCGAGCGGCCCTTCCCGCTCGAAGACGAACCCTCGCAGCCCTACTCGCCGATCACGTGGAGAACGACCGTGCGCGTGTGCGGCACGGCCCGATGCTCGAAAAGGTACACGCCCTGCCAGGTGCCCAGCCCCAGGCGTCCACCCACCACGGGAATGGAAAGGCTCGTCGCGGTGAGAGCCGCGCGGATGTGCGCCGACATATCGTCCGGTCCCTCGATCGTGTGCTCGTACCAGGAGGCGCCGTCGGGCGCCACGCGCGCGAAGAATTCCTTGAGGTCGCGCACCACGTCCGGATCCGCGTTCTCCTGGATGACGAGCGAGGCCGAGGTGTGCTGCACGAAGACCGTCAGCACCCCCTCTCGAATCCCCTGGCTCGCGAGCCATTCGACAATGCGGCCCGTGATCTCGTAAAGTCCCTTGCCGTGCGTGCGCACGCTCATGCGGTGCGAGGCTTGCTTCATTCCACCGTCACGCTCTTGGCCAGGTTGCGCGGCTGATCCACATCGCAGCCGCGGCGCACCGCGATATGGTATGCGAGGAGCTGGAGCGGAACCACTTCCAGCATGGGCAACAGCAGTTCAGGGGCGCGCGGAATCTCGATCACGCAATCGGCCATCGCCGCGGCCTGTTCGTCGCCCTCCACCACGACCGCGACCACGAGCCCCTCGCGCGCCTTGACCTCCTGGATGTTCGACAGCGTCTTCTCGTAGAGCAGCCGGCTGCCGGGCGAGCAGGGATCGTACGCCGCCAGCACGACCACCGGCATGTTCTCGTCAATCAGCGCGTTGGGGCCGTGCTTCATCTCGCCCGCCGGGTACCCCTCGGCGTGAATGTAGGAGATCTCTTTCAGCTTCAGCGCGCCTTCGAGCGCGATGGGGAAATGCACGCCCCGGCCCAGGAACAGGAAATCCGTGGCGCGGAACAGCCGCCGCGCCAGCTCTTCGTATCGTGACTCGCGGGAGAGCACATGTTCGAGCGCGTGCGGGATGCGGAGCAACTGCTGCACGCACGCCCGCGAGGTTTCTTCCCCCACCGTGCCCCGCACCTGGCCCAGATAGAGCGCCAGCAGGTACAGCGCGGCCAACTGAGCCGTGAACGTCTTGGTCGAAGCCACGCCGATCTCCGGCCCGGCGTGCGTCAGCAGCGCGCCGTCGGCCTCCCGCGTCAGCATCGAGCCGGGCACGTTCGAAATGCCCAGGGTGGGAGATCCCTTCTGGCGCGCCTCCCTCAGCGCCGCCAGCGCGTCCGCCGTCTCGCCCGACTGGGAAACCACCACGGTGAGCACGCCCTCGTCCACGATGGGATCACGATAGCGGAACTCGCTGCCGTAGTCCACCTCCACGGGCAAGCGCGCCAGCGCCTCGATCATGAACTTGCCCGCCAGCGCCGCATGCCAGCTCGATCCGCAGGCCACCATCCGCACCGAGCGGAAACCCCGCAACTGCTCCGCACTCCATTCCAAACCGTCCAGGAAGACCCGCCCGGACTCCTGGCTGACGCGGCCCAGGATGGTGTCCCGTACCGCGCGCGGCTGCTCGAAAATCTCCTTCAGCATGAAATGCCGGTAGCCGCCTTTCTCGGCCAGGATCGGATCCCACAGCACGTGCGTCACTTGGCGCTTCACCGGCCGGCCCGCGAAATCGCTCAACTGCACCCCCTCGCGCGTCAGCACGGCCAGATCGCCGTCGGAAAGAAACAGGACATCCCGCGTGTGATTCAGCAGGGCGGGAACGTCCGAGGCCAGGAAATACTCGCTGTCGCCCAGCCCGATCACCACCGGCGGACCCGAGCGCGCCGCCACGATCTTGTACGGCTCGTCAGCCGCGATCGCAGCCAGCGCGAAAAGCCCGCTCAGCTTCTGCACCGCCTGGCGCACCGCGTCTTCCAGGTTGCCGCGGAAGGATTGCTCGATCAGGTGCGCGATGACCTCGGTGTCCGTCTCCGTCGCGAACCGGTGCCCCTCGGCCGCCAGCTCCGCCTTCAGCGTGAGGTAATTCTCGATGATGCCGTTGTGCACCACCACGAAACGTCCCGTGCAGTCGCGGTGCGGATGTGCGTTCTCCTCGGTCGGCCGGCCGTGCGTCGCCCAGCGCGTGTGGCCGATCCCGTAGGCGCCCTCCACAGGGCTCAGACGCAGCGTCTCCTCGAGATTCCGCAGCTTGCCCGAAGCACGCCGGACCACCAGCCCTTCCTCGGGGTTCCACACCGCCAAACCCGCCGAGTCATAACCGCGGTACTCCAGGCGTCGCAACGCGTCCAGCAGGATGGGAACCGCGCGGCGCGGACCAATATAGCCCACGATGCCGCACATAGGTCTTATTCTAAAGGCGCGGCTGCCGATCCGAGAAGCGTTCGCCCACCAGGCCGCTCGCAGTCCGGGACCCGCAACGGAAAGCGGCCTCCGCCCAACGAGGGGCGGACAGACTCACCGCAGGCCTGTTCGGAGGGGTCCTCTGCCCGCCTCTCTCCCCATCGCTCGCAGTCCGGTGGCGCTCGGCTCCGTTCCGACTCTGCTCGGTTGCCACGGGAGAACCGGCCGGGCCGACCTTGTCCACGAAAGCATGCTCGCGCCGCCAGACTCGCTCGGACCGCTGCTCGGTCAGGCAAAAACCACGCTGCCGGACCTGCCGCCTCCGGCCGGATCCTCCCTGGATAGCAAGCTCCCGAGAGGACTGGCAGGGAACGGGTACCCCATCGGCATGCCCGGGCGTCCACACAGCGGACTGCTTCGGATTCCCGGCGGCGGTTCCCGCCACCTCCGGGCGCGGCCCGGGACTTCCGAGCCCCGCGCGACCCTACGCAAACCGCATCAACCGTTGCGTGCGCGCTCGCCCGGCTCGATGCCCAGCGCGCGCATCTTCCGGTAGAGGTGGCTGCGCTCGAGGCCCAGCAGTTCCGCCGCCCGCGTCACGTTGCCCCCGGTTTCTTCGAGCTTCTTCAGAATGTACTCGCGCTCCGCCGCCCGCCGCACCTCCTCCAGGCTGGCGAAACGCTCGGTTGCGCGAGCGGCGGCACGGCGGCCGGGCGTGAGCGGGATGTGCCGGGCCTCGATGCGCGTCTGCGGATACATGATCACGATGCGCTCCATCAGATTCTTCAACTCGCGCACGTTGCCGGGCCACGAGTACTCCTGCAACAGCCGGTAGGCATCCGGCGTCAGCTCCTTCGGCTTGCGGCCGTAAGCCGTGGCGAAATGCCGGAGGAAGTAGTCGGCCAGCAGCGGGATGTCTTCGCGGCGCTCGCGCAGGGGGGGGACGTGGAAGGGAATCACGTTCAGCCGGTAGAAAAGATCCTCGCGGAAATTGCCCCGCTCGATCTCTTCCTCCAGGTTCTTGTTCGTGGCGGCGATCACGCGCACGTCCACCTGCACCGACTCCGAGGCGCCCACCGGCTCGAAGCGCTGTTCGTCCAGAACGCGCAGCACCTTGGCCTGCGTCTTCAGGCTCATGTCGCCGACTTCGTCCAGAAAGAGCGTGCCCCCGTCGGCACGCTGGAATTTGCCGATCTTGTCCTCGGTCGCGCCCGTGAATGCGCCCTTGCGGTGACCGAACAGCTCGCTTTCGATCAGATCCTCCGGAATCGCCGCGCAGTTGACCTCGACGAAGGGCTCCGAGGCACGCGGACTCATGGCGTGGATGGCGTGCGCCACCAGCTCCTTGCCCGTCCCGCTCTCGCCGTAGATCAGCACGCGTCCGTTAGTGCCCGCCATGAGCGCGATCTGTCGGCGGAGCGCCTTCATGGGCACGCTCTCGCCGATGATGCGGTAGGGCTCGGCGCTTTCTCGCAGCCTGCCGACCTCCAGCGCCAGCCTGCGGTGCTCGATGGCGTTCTTGACCACCACGCACACCCGTTGCAGGCTTAGCGGCTTTTCTAGGAAATCGAACGCGCCCATCTTGGTGGCCTTGACTGCCGTTTCGATCGTGCCGTGCCCAGAAATCATGACCGCCACCGGGCGGTCCGCATCCGGCAACTCCTGCAACCGCGCCAGCGCCTCGAGCCCGTCCATGCCGGGCAGCCAGATGTCCAGCAACACGACCTCGTAGAGCCGCCGCCGCACCAGCTCGAGCGCCTCCTCCGCCCCAGCCACCGCCTCGCACTGGTACCCTTCGTCCTCCAGCACGCCGCACAGGGCCTGGCGGATGCCGGGCTCGTCGTCCACCACCAGCACCCGCGCACGCCTCATCGCGCCGCCTCCTGCGCCGGCTTGGCCGGCTCGAGCGCGGGAATCTCCACGATGAACCGCGCTCCGGCCGGATCGTTGTCCTCGACCCGGATGCTCGCCCTGTGCTCGGCCAGGATCTGACTGACGATCGCCAGGCCCAGTCCCGTGCCCCGGCCCTTGGTCGAGAAATAAGGCAGGAAGAGCTTTTCCTTGTCCTCGGGCGAGATGCCGCAGCCGGTGTCCGCCACCACCAACTCGAGCATCTCGGGCGAAGGCGCCTGCGTGGCCACGTACAGCCGCTTGAGCGGGGCCTCCTGCATCGCCTCCGCCGCATTGTCCACCAGATTCACGATCGCCCGCTTGAAGAGCTCACGGTCGAGATTGGCGGGAGGCAGGCCGGGCGCGAGCTCGCACTCCAGGTGGATGCCGTCCAGCCGGCCTTCGAACACAGCCAGCGCTTCCCGTACGACCTCGTTCAGATCCGCCGGCACCAGCCGAGCGGCCGGGAACCGCGCCAGCTGCGAGAACTCGTTCACCAGATTCTTGACCGATTCCACCTCGCGCGTGATGGTCTGGATGCATTGCTCCGCGATGCGCCGGAACTCCGCGGGGACGTTGTGGCGGCCCAGCTGCAACGCCATCCGTTCGGCGCTCAGCGAGATCGGCGTCAGCGGGTTCTTGATCTCGTGGGCCACGCGGCGCGCTACCTCCTGCCAGGCCAGCGCCTTCTGCGCCCGCAACAGCTCGCTGGTGTCTTCGATCACGACCACGAAGCCGGTGCCGATCCTGTCGTCCAGCGCCGCCACCGTGGCCGAGAGCTGCCGCCTGCCCTGCTCCGTCCTGAACTCGAACTGGCGGGAGGCCTGCCCCGTCCGCCGCGCGCGTTTCATCATGTACCGCAGCTCCGCCGCATCCTCGCGGGGGAACAGATCCTCCAGCCGCTGGGCTCGCGCCGCCTTCTCCGGCCCGACGATCTGCCCCAGTGCCCGGTTGACCCGCTGGATGCGGCCGTCGGCGGAAACCGAGATCACTCCGCTGGGGATGGCCTCCAGAATGGCCTCCGTGAAGCGCCGCCGCTGCTCGAGCTCCCGACTGCTGGCTTCCAGATCGCGGGTCATCTCGTTGAAAGCCCGCACCAGCGTGGCCAGCTCGTCCATGGCCTTCACCTGCACCCGGTGGCTGAGATTGCCGCGACGCACCTGCGCCGCTGCGTCCAGCAGCGCCGAGATCGGGTTCGAGATCTGCCGGGCCAAAAACAGCGCCACCCACGTCGCCACGAACAGGATGAAGAGCGTGATCGCCGCCAGCAGCATCAGGTAGAAACGGCGCGCCTCCTTGCGACTGATGGCCAGCCGGTCGTATTCGCGGATGTAGTTCTCGATCTCCCTCTGTCGCGCTTCCAGCCACTGCGGGCTGAGCCGTCCCGGTTGCAGGCGTTCCTGCTCGAGCGCCTGCACCACTTCGAGCAGGTTCAGGCGCACGTTCTCCGCCGGCCGGCTGAACCACTTGTCCAGATTGCGGTTCAGCACCGACACGCTCCACAGCAGCAGAAAGAAGACCGGCAGGATGCTCAGCGCCAGCGCGCCCACGACCAGCTTGGTCTTGATGCGGGAACCCTCGCGGTTGCTGCGACGCTCGACATACAGGCGCGCGGCCGTCCGTACCAGCATGAAACCGAGCGTCACCGTCAGCAGGAAGACCAGCGTGGAGATCGCCCAGTACAGCACGGTCTGCTCGGGGCTGCTGGGCGCAAACGGGCCGAAGCTGAAGGATCCCTGCCAGATGACGAGCGCGGCAGAGATGAGCAGGAGGATGAACCCAGCGATCTGCACCGCCCGCTTGCGCATCGAAGGCCGGACCTGATCCGATTATACGGCGAGCGGCGCTGCCGCCCGGGCCTCCGCGCAGGCAGCGCTTAGCCCACGCCTGCCTCCACGGTTTCCTTGACGCCCAAGTGCTTGATCGTGGCCACCAAGTAATCGCGGTTCATGCGCGCGATCACCTCCAGCTTGATGCGCTTCGGGCAGACCGCCTCGCATTCGCCCGCGTTGGTGCAATGGCCGAAGCCTTCCAGCGCCGCCTGCGAGACCATCTTGAGCACCCGCTGGTAACGCTCGGGCTGGCCCTGGGGCAACAAGCCGAG
>JANXAE010000106.1 GCA_025062235.1 Bryobacteraceae bacterium | reverse complement strand
ATCCCCAGGCAAAACGCAGCGAAGGATATCGCAGGCGCGCGAAGACGAACTCGGTTTTCTCATGGCCGTCCGGCGGGACGGGCGCGTCGTCGTTGTCCACTTCCTGGTCGTAGCGCCAGTAGCGGCCTTGCCAGGCGAGCAGAGTGAAGCCCAGCAGCAGCGCGCCCGAGACTGCGAGCAGGCGCATCGTCGTGCCCCCTCGTGGCGATTGCCTTCAGGATAACACGGCCACGCCCTGGGGGCGGAGCAGGCTGCGCTCAGGCGGCGAGCAGATGCTGGAGATTCCAGCCGCAGATGATGCTGGCCATGAGCTTGTCGCCCTCGGGACCGGGCCAGTGCGTTTCCAGGCTCACGTAGCCCTGATAGCCCGAGGCCAGCAGGGCCGCGATCTGTCCCTTCCAGTCGAGCGCGCAGCAACCCAACGCGCCCCAACGCGGCTTGCCGTCCACCAGGTGGCAGTCCTTGGCATGCACGTGCACGATCGCCCCGGCGGGGATCTTTCCGAAACCCTCCGGGTAAGGATTCTCGCCCGCCACGAAGGCGTTGGCTGGATCCCAGACCACCTTGAGATTGGGATGGCCGACGGCCGCGATGACGCGGGCCACGTCGGCGCCCGTCGAGACGTTGCAGGCGTGCTCGTTCTCGATTCCGATGACCAGGTCCTCGGTCGCGGCTTTCCGGGCCAGATCCGAGAGCGCCTCGACCACGGCAGGAAAGCACCTCTCCGGATCCACCGTGCGCCAATAGGAGAACACACGGATGATGCGCGCGCCCGTGCGATGCGCGATCTGGAAGGCCCGCTCGATCAGGCGCGGCTGGTCCTCGTAAGTGTGCTTTGAAGCGAACACGTCATGCTGAAAACGGGTGTCGAGCTCGGGGCCGCCCGGCAGCGTGCACTTCAGGATGGGGCTGGAAAGCGATATGACTCTCAACCCCTGCGCCGCGATGATCTGGCGCGCACGATCCACTTCCTCGTCGGTCAGGTCCAAAATGTTCTTTCCGAAGACCACCCGCAGCTCGGCGCCCGTCATGCCGATACGCGCCATGGCGCGCGCGGCAGTCTCCAGATCCGGGGAGAACTCGTCGGTGATGGCAGCAGTGGGCAGTCGGGTCTCCATAACCGACCTATTGTACCCAGGGCATCGCTCGGCAGCCGCCAGAGCAGAGCGGGAAACGGGCAAACCGGAGCAAAACCTTTCCCGGTGCCCCCGCGATGGCGGCGCGAACGTTCGTCGGCGGCCGGCTGGGCCGCCCCAGCGATCGGCCGACACGCTCCGGGCCCACGTGCGCAAACACGCACAGTCGCTGTCCGGGGGCCGGGCGGGACCGCTCGCTACTGCCTAGCCCTCCTGCGCCTTCGACGGCGCCTGCCAAGCCCCACGCCCGTTGCCCATTGCGGCTTTGGCGGAGCCGTGCAGGGGCGTGCCGGCGCCGCGCCAGTCGGCTGAGCCTGACGGTCGGCTGGTACAGGCGCCGGAAAAGCCGTCAACCCGCCGTCACCATTCTAGGCGTATACCCATGCGGAAAGCTCGGGGGCCGGGCTGGTCTCCTGTCGCAGCGCCCTGCACGCCGCCCACGCCGGTGATCACGCCGACCAACCCGGTCTGGCTGATGTTGGTCTCGGGGTTGCTCCAGTTGGGGTGGTTGAAGATGTTGGTCGCGGTCATCTCCCAGCGGAGTCGCGGCGCTCGTTCGCTGAAGACGAAATCCTTGTGGAAGCCCATATGCCAGACGTTGACGCCCGGGCCCTTGATGACGCCCCGCGCGGCGGTGCCCCACTGCCCGGGTTGGGGCGGAGCGAAGGCCGCCGTGTCGAACCAGCGGCTCACCGAGCGCTGGCTCTTGGGCAGGTTCGCGTTGCGCAGGTGGTCGGGCCGGCGAGTGACGTTGGCGGGGGTGCGGGTCGTCGTGTAAGCGGTGCCCGTGGGGTCGGGCCCCGTCCAGTAGGGCGTTAGGAACTGGCCGGAATAGATGCTGTAGATGGCGCTGATCTCCCAACCGCCCACCGCCAGGTTGAGCGCGCGATTGGCTTGGCTCAGCCATCGCCGCCCGCGGCCGAATGGCAACTGGTAGATGGCGTTGGTCGTCATCCGGTGGGTGGGAATGTCCAGCGCCACCGCGCGGTCCCGTCGCCGATCGAAGGGATTTTCGGGCGACTCGCCGCGGTCGAGATCGCCAATGTCGCGGGCCCACGTCCAGGAACTCTGGAAATAGAGTCCCCGTGAGAACTGGCGCTCGGCCTCGACGGTAAGACCGTTGTACTGGTGGCCGGCGCCGTTGGTGAAGTAGCTGATGCCCGGGTAGCGGGGGAAAGGCCGCGGCTTGTCAATGTACGGGCGGGTATCGGCAACCGGGCAATTGTAGTCGTAGCTCCAGTCACCCTGGCGAGTATTGGTGCCGATGTAGGAAATGCGGATGCCCGTCTCCCAGAGCTGCCTTTCGATGGTGAAGCTGTACTGCATGCTATAGGGCATCCTCAGGTTGGGATTGATCGCGGCGGGGATCCCCACGGTGGAAGGGCCCCCGGGGCCGGTGGCGGGGAAGACGCGGGGAAGAATGACGTCCGGCGCGCCGACGGGGTTGGTGTAACTGGGTTCGTTGATCACGAAGGGAATCCCGCCGTGGTTGGGATTGCGCGGCACCACGTCGAAGAAGATGCCGTAGCCGGCACGGAACACGGTCTGCGAACCCCATGGACGGAAGGCTACGCCGATCCGCGGCGCGATGTTGTTGCGATCGGCGCGAAGCAGCGTGCGGCCGGGCAGGCCCAGCGTCTTCGCCTCCACCACATCTACGTAGCCGCGCGGCATCAACGGGCTCACCTTGCTCATGGCGCCGTCCTCGATGACGATCTGCCCCGTCCCGATATCGAACATCGAGGTCAGCCCGTGGTCTTCGCGCCAGGGCAGATGCAGCTCATAGCGCACGCCCAGGTTGAGTGTGAGGCGGGAGCTGACTTTGAAGTCGTCGGTGAAGAAGAAATCGTACTGCCAGCGGGTCCGGTCCACGCGCAGGGGAGGAAAGGCGCGCGCCGCACTGGTCGGTATGCCGAGCAGGAAGTCCGCGTAGGGATGGCCCTGTCCGCTCCGGTTGGCGCTGCTGAAGCGGTTGGAGAAGGTCACCGAGCCGAACAGGTTGGCGTGCGCCTGCATGTCGTCCCACTCGACGCGGATGAGGTTGACGCCCAGTTTCAGGTTGTGGCGCCGGCGGAACCAACTCAAGTGCTCCGTGAACTGGTGCAGGTAGTTGCGGTAGCCCGGCCGGCGGTAGTCTATCTGCGTGATGCCGGTCAGGCCGATGCCGCTCCAGTTGACCTTGAGCAGCCCGCTGATGTTGGGCAGATCGGGGGCGAGCCCCACCAGCCCGAGCTCCCGTACGATCTGCGGGCCGTTGATGGGCCCTTCGATGGGGTTGTTGTTCAGCGCGAAGCCCCAGCGGGTCTCGCTGATGAAGGTCGGACTGAAGACGTGGGTGTGGGAGACGGTCGCCGCCCGGTTGTCGCGTCGCTGCTTGCGCTGGCCGATCGTAGGCAGGTTCCCCTCGAAAGGCCGGTTGTAAAGACGCTGGAAAGTGAACCGCCCGAAGGTGGAATCTTTCTCGGAAAAGCGGTGGTCGCCGCGCACGGTCCAGTACGTGGAAGGATCGCGCGGCCGCATTTTCATCTCGCGGTAATTCTGGGTCGTGAAGACCTCGGGATTCCCGAAGTTGGGCAGGGGATAGAAGCGCTCCTGAATTTTGAGGGAGACGGGATTCAGGCGGCTGGCGGGGATTCGGTTGCCGGGGAAGGGCTGGCCCGAAGTCGGGTCGTAGATCGCCACTCCGCCCGCCAGGGCGGAGAAATCCCCTTGCCTCCACGCAGACAGCGGCACCGTGGGGGTGAGCAGGTCGGTCACCGCGCTACCGCGCGAAGTTTCGAAGGAACCGAAAAAGAAGGAGCGATTCCGCCCGTCGTAGACCCCAGGGATCAGCACCGGGCCGCCCGCGCTGGCACCAGGAACGTGGCTGACGCCGGCCCCGCGCACCAGAGCGAAGGGATTCCGTGCACGGAACCAAGGCGTCGAGTAATAGTCGAAGGCGCTGCCGTGGAACTCGTTGGTGCCGGACTTGGAAATCATGGTTACCTGGCCGATGGTGCCGAACTCAGCCGTGTTGTTGGCGATGTCAATCTTGATTTCCTGGAACGATTCGATGTAATTGGCGAGGGGACCGATCTGGGTCTCGCTGACGCCGTCGCTCATCGTAGTGCCGTCAATGGACCAATGCGACTGGTTGGTTCGGCTGCCTGCGAAACGGATGGTCGAGGAGCCGCCGCCCGCTTGCAACACATTGGGCGACAGCGCCAGGAAAGCCCAGATGCCGCGGGTGTTCAACGGCAGAGTCTTCAGCACGGTGGCGGTTTTTGTGTCCGCGATGCGCGCCGTCTCGGTTTCGATCAAGGTCGCGCCGGCGGTAACCTCGACCGCCGTCTCCACGCTTCCCACCTCGAGCGTGATGTCCACGCGCCGGATATCGCGGGCCACCAGCACGATGTTCTGCACCACGAACTCCTTGAAGCCGGGCGCCTGGGCCCGCAGAGTGTAAGTGCCCTCGCGAAGCTGGGCGAGGTTGTAGTTGCCGACCTCATTGGACCGGGTCGTGGTCCTGGTGTTGGTTTCGAGATGGGTTGCGACGATGGTGGCGTTGGGCACGGCGGCCCCGGTAGGATCCACCACGACTCCGGTGATGCTGGCAAAGGTGGTCTGAGCGAGGGCTTCCGCGGAGGGGAAGAGCCCCAACATCAGTGCGCAACTCAAGATTCGCTTCATGCCTCCCTCCCCAAGCGAGACCTGGAAAGATCGGGCGTATTCGCCTTTCTCCGGCCGCCATTATGCCATGGGCGCGGTCAGGCCCGCCACCGGCATCGAGCTACGGCCTCTGCCCAACCCGCCAGCAACCGCTCACGCTGGGAGGCCGCCATGCGCGGCTCGAAGACGCGCTCGACGCGCCAGAAACCTTCCAGCTCCTCTACGCTCCGCCAGAAGCCCACGGCCAGGCCGGCCAGAAAGGCCGCCCCGAGCGCGGTCGTCTCGGTATCGGCCGGCCGCACGATGGGACGGTCGAGGATGTCGGCCTGGAACTGCATCAGAAAGTCGTTGGCCGCAGCGCCTCCGTCCACACGCAGCTCGCGCAGCGGCTGGCCGGCATCCGCCTCCATGGCCACGACAAGATCGCGCGTCTGGTAGGCGATGCTCTCGAGGGCAGCCCGCACGATGTGGGAGCGGGAGGCGGCGCGCGTCAGACCAGTCAGGATGCCGCGTGCGTCCGGATCCCAGTGCGGCGCGCCGAGGCCGACGAAGGCCGGGACCAGGTAAACTCCCGCCGTATCGGGAACCGAGGCGGCCAGCGCCTCCGACTCGGCTGCGGAGGCGATCAATCCGAGCTGGTCGCGCAACCACTGCACCGCCGCCCCGGCGATGAAGACGCTGCCCTCGATGGCGTATTGCGCGCGGGCGTCGGTCGAAGCGGCGCGAGTGGCGAGCAGCCGGTTGGCCGAGGACGGCAGGGTCGCTCCGGTGTGTAGCAGGGCGAAACATCCCGTTCCGTAGGTGTTCTTGCTGAGGCCGGCGCGGAAGCAGGCCTGGCCAGCCAGCGCCGCCTGCTGGTCGCCGGCGATGCCGCCGATCGGGATCTCCGAGCCCAGCCAGGCGGCATCCGTGGTGCCCACCACGGCGCTCGATGGCGCAATCGCCGGCAAGACCGCGCGCGGCACGCCGAACCAATCCAGCAGCACATCGTCCCATTCGCCGGCGGCCAGGTTCATGAGCATGGTGCGGGAGGCGTTGGAAGGATCCGTCACGTGCACGCGTCCGCCGGTGAGCTTCCAGACGAGCCACGCATCCACGGTTCCGAATGCGAGCTCGCCCGCCTCGGCGCGCGCCTGCGCCCCCGCCACATGGTCCAGGATCCAGCGGATCTTGCTGGCGGAGAAGTACGGGTCCACGACCAGCCCGGTGCGCCGCGTGATCTCGGCGCCCTGCGGCGAAGACGCCAGCCGGGCGCAGTACCCGGCGGTGCGACGGCACTGCCAGACGATCGCGGGTGCAACCGCACGCCCGCTAGCGCGCTCCCAGAGGATCGTGGTCTCGCGCTGGTTGGTGATGCCGATCGCGGCGATCTCGCGCCCCGGGACGCCGCAGCGTTCGAGTGCGCGCCGGGCCGCATCCAGCTGCGCCTGCCAGATCTCTTCGGGGTCTTGTTCGACCCAGCCCGGCTGCGGGTAGCGCGGCGCGATCGGCGCCGACTCCATCGCGATGCGGCGGCCCTGCTGGTCGTAGAGCGCGGCGCGCGCGCTCGTGGTTCCTTCGTCTAGTGCCAGGATGAACGGCATGAGGGCCCCCGGAGATCAGACGTCGTAAAGGAATCGGTGCTCGACGGCGATGTCCGGATGCAAGCAGCGAGAGACAGGGCAGGAGCGCGCGGCAGACTCCAGACGCCGCCGATCCTCGGCGCTCAAAGCAGCGGGCAGGTGCAGAACCAACTCGAGGCGGGCTATGCGGCGCGGCTCCGGTTGCATGTGTTTCTCCACCCGCATGTGCATGCCCGAGACGTCGAGCCCCTCGCGCTCGGCGAGGATGCCGATGATGGTCATCATGCACGCGCCGAGTGCGCCGGCTACGAGATCGGTCGGCGAGAACGAGGACGCCTCGCCGTAGTTGTCGCGCGGGGCATCGGTCAGCAGCTCGGCGCCGGAAGGTTCGTGCACCAGCCGTATTTTCTTGCGGCCGAGATAACGTCCTTCGATGACCACACCCATCGTTCCAACGAGCCTAACGCGAACGCTTGGGCTTCCGCAACGGGACTACAATCGTTTATTGAAGATGGTCGTCGAGATCGAAGGCGTGCCGCTGCACCTTGCGCACCCGGACGAGCTGCCGGTCCGCTGGGTGGGCCAGCAGGAGGTCATGCGACAACTGCTGGCGGCCTGGATGGTCGTCGGCCCGGGCGATCTGCCTATGAACCCGCGGCTGATCGGCAAGCCGGGCGTGGGCAAGACGACGCTGGCCTACGCAGCCGCCAGGAGATTGGGCCGCGAAGTCTACATCATGCAAGCTACCGTGGACACGCGGCCCGAGGATCTCATCGTGCAGCCGGTCATCGAAGGCGAATCGAAACTGCGCTACGTCGCCTCTCCCCTGGTGACGGCGATGATCCGCGGCGGCGTAGCCATCCTGGACGAAGGCAACCGCATGAGCGAAAAGAGCTGGGCCTCGCTGGCGCCGCTGCTCGACAGCCGGCGCTATGTGGAGTCCGTGGTGGCGGGCATCAAGATCAAGGCGCATCCGGACTTCCGGCTCGTCACCACCATGAACGACGACGCTTCCACCTTCGAGCTGCCCGAGTACATCCACTCCCGCTTGCAACCGCAGATCCTGATTGATTTCCCCGAGCGCGACGAGGAATATCTCATTCTCAAAGAGAACCTGCCCTTCGGTGACGAGAAGATCCTCCAGTACGTGACCGATTTCCTCCAGCAGGCCCACGCCGCCGACGAGCGCTACACGGTGCGCGACGGCATCAACATCGCGCGCTACGCAATGAAGCTGCGCAGCACGGCGACCGAGGTCTGGCAGTACGAGCGAGCGCTCGAGATGGCGATCTTCGAGATCCTGGGCGAAGAGGCCCTGCGCTATGTCCCGCGAGTGCGATCGCCTGCCTGATAGCTTCGACCCGGCGAACCTGCGACGCGGGCGTTTTCTCTATCTGCCGGTCGTACCCGGGCGCCTGGAGTTCGCCATCGAGGTGCGACGACGGATCCTGCGCGAACGACCCCAGGTCGTGGCGGTCGAACTTCCCCAGTCCCTGGGAGGCGCCTACCTCGAGGCGGTGAGGAGGCTGCCCCAGATCACGGTTCTTTTCTATCCCGATCCGGAGAGAGAGGACGAAGCCGTCTACTGGCCGGTCGAGCCTACGGATCCTTTCACGGAGGCTATCCGCACGGGTCTCGAGACCGGCGCCGAGATTCTCTTCGCCGATCCGGATTTGAGCGACCGCCCCCACGTGGCGGACCGCTATCCGGACCCCTACGCCATCCGCCGCATCGGCTTCGAGAAGTACCTCGAAGCCTACCGCCTCTGGCCGCAGCCGTGCGACGCAGAGATCCGTGAACACGCCGCCGGCCTGGCCTGGAAGCTCCAGGGCGCCGATCCGCTGGCGCGCATCGCGGTGGTGCTGTCGTTCAACCTGCTGGACGCCGTACTGGATGCGATGGAAGAACCCCAGGAAGAACCTCGCCGACGGATGCCCGCACGCGAGGTCGAACTGATCAACCCGCATCCGGACTGCCTGGCCGAGATCACCACCGAGTATCCCTACCTCCAGCATCGCTACGAGGAGTTCCGCGCGCACATGGGCCCGGAATCGCTGATTGACCGTCCGCGCGCGCAACTGGCCCTTCTGCGCGAAGCCGAGGCCGGCTACCGCAAGAACACGGGCGAGAAGGTGGAACACTGGCAGCGCATCCTGCTAGCCCGGTACTCCCGCAACCTGGCGCTGGCGACCGGCGACCTCATCCCCAGCCTCTACGATCTCACCGTGGCGGCGCGTTCCGTCGTGGACGACAATTACGCCTGGGAAGTCTGGGAGACCGGCAACCGTTATCCCGCACAGAAAGACGAGAGCGATCTGGAGACGCTGCGGCTGTCGGCCGACGCCGTCTGGCGCGATACCCGCAAGATCCGGCTGCGTCGGCGTCTGCCCCGCCCCAAGCAGATGCTGCGTCCGCTGCCGGTGAAGCGCCGGCCCAAGGAGAAATATCCCGGCGAATGGGCGCAACAGTTCGATGGCAACGCCATATGCTCCTACCCGCCCGAGGACGTCGTCATCGAGGACTACGGGCGCAGGCTCAAGCAGAAGGCGCGTAGCATCCTCTCCGACGAGCGCACCCGCACGGAGCCATTTACCACCTCGTTGCTCGACGGGGTTGATCTGCGGGAAACCATCCGCCGCTGGTACGAAGGCAAGATCTACGTCCGGCAGTTCCAGAAGATGGCAGGCGAGGTGGGCGCGCTGATCGTGATCTTCGACGAGGACCGCGGGAACCGTTACAACTGGCTGACCACCTGGCTCGGCGAGCACCAGAACGAGTCCGACATGGCCTTCTACTCCACCAACCCGTTCGAGCATCTGGTGGGGCCGGGCATTGGGCGCGCCGAGTACGGCGGCTTCCTGATGACGTTGCCGCCGCGGCGCATGGTGGACGTCTGGACGGATCCCGATTACGACTTCGCCGAGACCAAGCCGGAACGGCTGCTGCTGGCAGGGCTGGATTATTCGGTCCACCGTTACGTGGTGTACGTGGCGGCGCGCCCGCCACGCTCGATCTTCCGGCAGATCGCTTACCGGCTGGGACGGCAGATCCTCTATATCCCCATCGGCCAGCTTCCCTCCGACAAGCTGAAGAAGATCCGCGTGGTCCACGTGCTGGACAGTCACGAGCGACGTAAGGAGGCAGCGAAGTACATCTGGTAGTGGCGCCACAGGGCGCCCGGAATGTCGGGAGGAGGGCAAATGGAGCCAAACCGGCGGCGCACGGGCGTCGCCGTCGTCCTTGCGCTGGGGGTTTGGACGCTGGTGGCGTGGGTGATTCAACCCTCCTGTTTCGCAACCAGTGATTTCTACGCATTTTGGGCCGCCGCGAAGCTGGCAGACCAGAGGATCTACGATGCGGACGCTGTCGGCGAGCTACAGCACCGCGAATGTCCTGAAGTAGGGGCCAAGCGCTTCATCCGACCGGCGATTCAGGCGCTGATACTCTACCCGCTCGGACGGCTGCCTTTCCGCATCGCCTACGGAGTATGGTTCCTCCTGAACGTGGCGGCTTGCCTTGCCCTGTTGCGCCTGAGGGGCTCCAGGCCTGCGGAGACCGTTGCCACGGCCTTGTACTTACCGCTGATCTGGAGCTTCGGACTGGGGCAGGACGCGCCGCTGCTGCTATTGGCCTTCGTGGCCGGGACCCGGCTCCTCAATCGGGGACGGACTTGCACCGGAGGTGCGTTGCTCGCCGCGTGTCTGCTCAAACCCAACATCTTTTTCGCCGTGCCCCTGTTGTTGGCAACCCGAAAGCAGTTTCGCCCGCTGGTGACGATGTGCGCGGTTGCCGGCTTGCTGGCTTGCGCGGCGACGCTGGGCGCGGGACTGGATTGGCCGGTACGCTTCGTGCGAGCGGCGCTGGCGAACGAGGCTCAGATTTCCCCCAACATCGTTGGCCTGCCCGGGCTGATCCCTGCTGCCGGCCCCGGTTTATGGCTCCGGGCCGTATTGGCGGGTTTCGCGATCCCTGTCATCATCCTTGGGACACGGAAACTCGGCCTGGAACCGGCGCTGAACGCCGCATCCGCAGCCGGGCTGGTGTTCGCCCCGCGTGCCATGATCTATGACGGCGTGTTCCTCTTGCCCGTGCTTTGGAGCCGGTTCGGGGGACCAGAAACCGTTGTGGCCGGTCTCGTTTTGGCATTAGTGGTTACCCCCCTCCGTCCTTTGGTCCAGCTCA
>JANXAE010000105.1 GCA_025062235.1 Bryobacteraceae bacterium | reverse complement strand
CGCAGTTGGCCGGGTCCCGACTACCAGGGCCATTACACCTTCAACGACAACACCATCTGCGACGTCATAGACATGTTCCTCGAGGCGGCGCGAATCTACAAGGATCCGCGCTACCGCGCCGCGGCCGAAAAGGGCGGACAGTTCATCCTGCTCGCCCAGATGCCTGAGCCGCAGCCTGCCTGGGCTCAGCAATACGATGCCGACATGCATCCGGCTTGGGCCCGCGCCTTCGAGCCGCCGGCAGTCACCGGCGGAGAGTCGCAGAGCGTCCTCCGCATGCTGCTCACGCTGTATCGCGAGACCGGGGACCGCAGATATCTGGAGCCCGTGCCGCGCGCTCTCGAATACTTCAAGCGGTCCGAAGTTCCTCGCGGACCCCAGGAGGTCTTCCGAAGGATCCCCGACGGTCCGATTCTGGCGCGCTTCTACGAGCTGAAGACCAACCGTCCGCTCTACATCACCAAGGGCACGCGCTTGCAAGCCGCCGGCCTCGGCAGTCGCATCGTGGACGGCTACCAGATCAGCTACTCGCCGGATTCGGTCATCACCCATTACGGCGTACTGGTCAGCGGGCGTGAGCTCGAATACATCGAGAGGGATTATCGGGCCCTGACGGGGGCTGATCCCGCGGCCGTCAGGCGCCCGGAGAAGTTGCGCGGCCTGTCGCCGTTCCTCGAACGCTTCAGCGACAAGCCTGCAGGCCCGCCCTCGCCCGGGCAGGTCCGCCGGATCATCGAAAGCATGGACGAACGCGGCGCTTGGGTGAGCCGGGGCGTCATAGGCAAGCCCAACCGACTCGTCTTCGCTTTCGTCGCTCGCGACATGGTGCTGCGTATCGGACGGGGCCGTGCCGACGGCGCCGCAGCCGGCGCCCCGGAACGCCGCTCGCAGGTCATTCCCCTGCACGAGAACGACACGGTGGAGATCTTCCTCGGGCCGGAGCCGCCCGTCGAACGCATCATCCGCTCGAGCGAGTTCTCGGAAAACCTTACCCGCTTGGCTGCCTACGTGGCAGCGCTGGCCTCCGACCATTGACCGGGCCGGTTTAAAATAGGAGCCACTGCCGGGCAAGCGAGGAAGTATGGCGGATCTTTCGCGACTCTATGACGCGGTAGTCAATGGCGATGCAAAGACGGCTGTGGCGATCACCGAGCAGGCCCTGGCGGAAAACGCCGATCCCGTGGAGTTGGTAACCCGGTACATGATCCCAGCGATGAACGAAGTGGGACGGCGCTTCGAGGCCGAGGAGTACTTCGTGCCCGAGCTGCTGCTCTCTGCGAGGGCTATGAAGAGCGCCATGGAGCTCATAAGGCCCTTGCTGGCGGCGCGGGGCGCTCAGCCGGTGGGCCGGGTGGTCATCGGTACCGTCAAAGGCGACCTGCACGACATAGGCAAGAACCTGGTCGCCTCGATGCTCGAGGGCGGTGGCTTCCAGGTCATTGACCTCGGCGCGGACGTCCCGCCGGAGAGGTTCGTCGAGGCGGTCCAAGCGCACAACGCCAACATCGTCGCGCTCTCGGCCCTGCTCACGGTGACCATGCCGGCGATGAAGACGACCATCGAGGCGCTGAAAGCGGCGGGCATCCGCGACCGCGTGAAAGTCATGGTGGGCGGGGCGCCGCTGACGCAGAAATACGCCGACGAGATCGGCGCCGACGGCTATGGCGAGAACGCCAGCGTCGCGGTCTCGCTCGCGCGCCGTCTGATCGGAGCCCAAGCCGCCTGATCGGGGCCGCAGCCGGTTCCGGGACGAGGATCGAATCGTCTTCCCACGATCACCCCTGTCGTAGCGGCCGCTACTGCACAGCCCGTCGGAAAAGCCCTTCAGGGCGACGGGACGGGTTCTCGCGGGTTTCACCGGTCGTTGAAGACAGCCAGGGCGGACGGGAAGATCCCCTTCCGTTTGTCCCTGGGCTCTGACGGTTCTCGAATGGCAAGTCTTCCAGCCTTTCGCCTCCCTGGTGGCCGTTCCATGGTTGCCAGGCAGCCCTTGGACCGCCATCACGCAGTCACCGCCATCGGCTTTCTCGTCCTCACCAGCTTGCATGCCGCTGCCGCCAGTTCGTCCCTTCTCGCGTGCCGAAACATCCGCCGCTGCGGGCTGTCTTTGCCCTCACGGCGTCCTTGCGTCAGCAGAGACAGAAGAAAACAATTCCGCTGTGTCTTGCTCTGCTCATTTTTCAGCGACCTGCTAGCAGAGCGCTACGAAGGCCGGCCCGGTCTGCCCCGGGCCTGCGCTGAAAGGCCAGCCACTGCGGATGCGCTTCCGTCCGGTGGGGCAATGGATCAGCCTCCGCGGCCGATTGCGCGGGGCCGCCGCACCGAAAGGCTCATTCCCCCAAGATCGTCCGGTCCCAACGGAACTTCAGAGGAGTCCACGGAAACTTCCGCACTGCCTCATGGGGCTCGCGCATCCGGTTCGACGGGGTGTCGGTGCTGACCCCTTAGCAGGTGAAGGTGGCCCCGATTCGTTCGACCCCCAGCAGGTCCAGATGTCCCGCGGCGGGGCGTGGCGGCTCGGCATCGCGCACCCCGGGCTCGGGCGGAAGCTTCTGGAAACCGGGCCGCACGAAGTTGCTGCCGGACGTCCCTGCCGAGCGCGGCCGAAGCGGCCCCGACTACCGCCACAGCGTCCCGGTCGTCGCACCCATCGCGGGGGCCGCGCCGCCCGGCCCCGCCCACGCGCTGTTGGCAGCCCCATCTGACGTGCCTCCGCAGCCCGCATACGACTGGGCCGCGCGAGAAAGGGCTTCCAGGCCGCCTTTTCATGCAGGACGGGACTCCGGGGGAGACTTTCCTCTCGATGCTCGAGCAGATGCGGGAACTGCCCGGTCACCGGATTCGGCGCCACCGTCGGGAGGTGCAAGGCAAGTCCGCTTGCGGAGGACGCCGATTGGCCGGCGACGCCTGCCGGACGCTCTCCCGGCAACCCCCCAAGCGATGGCGCGTTGCGGAGCTTCCGCTTCCAGGTGCCTCAACCAGCGATGAGGGCAGCGATCCGGTCGGCATCGCAGGGGACGGCGACGGGCTTGTTGGCGTAGACGGTCTGAATCGCCTGGCCGGAGGGAGTGCAGAGGGATCCGGTGTGGTAGCGGTAAATGTAGTCGGGATCCTTGAGAAGGTGGCCGGTGAGGACGGCCACGACGTCGTCGGAAGCCCCGATGATGCCGGCGGCGCGAAGCTTGCGAATTCCGGCCAACGTGGTGGCGGAGGCCGGCTCGCAGCCGATGCCGCACCGGCCAATGACGGCCTTGGCCGTTGCAATCTCGGCCTCGCTGACCGTCTCGACGAGCCCGTTGGTGGCGCGCAGCTCGTGGAGAGCTTTCGGCCAGGAGACGGGATCGCCGATGCGGATGGCGGTGGCGAGCGTTTCTGGGTTGGAAACCGGCTCCAGCGGGCCGTGGCCACGGCGCACGAGGTTGTAAAAGGGCGCGGCGCCTTCGGCCTGGATGATGGCGAGGCGAGGCAGGCGGGAAATCAGGCCCGCGGCCAGCAACTCGCGCAGGGCTTTGCCGAAGGCCGCGGCGTTGCCCAGATTGCCACCCGGCAGCACGATCCACTCGGGCGGGTTCCAGTCACGCTGCTCCATCATCTCGATGACGATCGTTTTCTGCCCTTCGATGCGAAACGGGTTGACGGAGTTGAGCAGGTAGATGCCGAGCCGGTCGGCGAGCGTACGCACCAGAGCGAGAATCTGGTCGAAGTTGGCTTCCACCTGAAAGGTGCGAGCGCCGTATTCGAGGGCCTGGGCGAGCTTGCCGAATGCGATGTTGCCTTGTGGGACGAAGACGAAGGCTTCGAGGCCGGCTGCGGCGGCGTAGGCGGCCATGGAGGCGGAAGTGTTCCCGGTCGAGACACAGGCCACCCGGCGCATGCCCAAGCGGAGAGCTTGGGCCACGCCGCAAGTCATGCCGTTGTCCTTGAAGGACCCGCTGGGGTTGAATCCTTGATGCTTGAAGGCTAACCGGTCAAGGCCTGCCCAACGGGCGGCACCGGGCGCCTCGAGCAGGGGAGTGTTGCCTTCGCCGAGCGACACCACGGTGGAGTAGTCGTCGAGAAAGGGGAGCATTTCACGGTAGCGCCAGACGCCGCTGCGGTCGAGAAGCGATTCGTTGAGCCTCCTGGAGCGCCACAATTGCCGCAGCGTGGAGGCGGGCATGCTGGGGCCGGAATAAGCGACCTCCAGCAAGCCGCCGCAGCGCGGACAGGTGTAGATCACCTCGGTGATGGGAAAGCGCGCGCCACAAGCGGCTTGGAAACAGGCGAGTTCGGCGGGCATGCGAACTACAGATTATAGACGGGTGCCGCCGGCAGGATGCGTTACGGGCGGACGGAATCGCGCAGGCGCTCGGATCGCTTGGCCCGGCAGGAGGGGACGACAGGGTAAGGGAGCGATCCGAAGACGGGCAGGGGCGAAGCAGAGTCCGAATCCCGCCCCGACCGTAGGTGCGGGTCGGAGCCGGTCGCTAGCGAGAAAGGGTGAAGCGGAGAGCGATCGCGAGCGGGCTCGGGGAACGGGATTTGGCGGGATAGCTCGTTTCGAGCGCTGCGCACCCCTGAGGAGGCAGCGTAGGATGAACCAGGAGAAGTCCATGTTGGTGGTCTACGTGGAAGGGGGACGAATCGAGCTCCGCCGACGCGCGCGGCCGCGAAAGCCCAAAGGTTGGGCCCTGCTCAAGTTGCGGGTAGCTGGGATCTGCAACACGGACTTGGAACTCGTAAGGGGTTATTACGGTTTTCGCGGGACACCCGGGCACGAGTTCGTGGCTGAGGTCGTGGAGGCCGATTCCCCGCAGCTTGTGGGCCGGCGGGTTGTGGGCGAGATCAACGTTGCCTGTGGAGATTGCGAATGGTGCCGCCGCGATCTGGGCAGGCACTGTCCCCGACGCAGGGTGCTCGGCATTGCCGGATTGGACGGGGCCTTCAGCGAGTACTTCACGTTACCCGAGCGGAATCTGCACGATGTGCCCGAGGGCGTCACGGACGAGGAAGCGGTCTTCGCGGAGCCGGTGGCGGCCGCGTGCGAGATTCTCGAACAGGTGGCGCTTCCCAGGGATGCCGAAGTGGCTGTGCTGGGCGACGGCAAGCTCGGGTTGCTGGTGGCGCAGGTGCTGGCATCCCACGGTGCGCGGGTCGTGCTGTGGGGGCGCCACCGGGAGAAATTGGCCATCGCGGAAGCGACTGGAGTACGAACGGCACTGGTCGGGAGGCTGCCACGGGCCCGTTACGACTGGGTGGTGGAAGCGACGGGATCGCGCCTAGGGCTGGAGCAGGCAGTTGGCATGGCTCGGCCCCGAGGAACGGTGATCGTGAAGACCACCGTGAAGGGCGCAGTGCGCCTGGACACAGCGCCGGTGGTGGTGAACGAGATCACGCTGGTCGGTTCGCGCTGCGGGCCTTTCGAGCCGGCGCTGGCACTGCTGGCGAGCAGGAAGCTGCGGCTGCGGGAGTTGATCAGCGGCGAGTACGGGTTGGAAGAGGCGCCCCGGGCATTCCGGGCCGCGGCGCGGAGAGGAACCCTCAAGATCCTGCTGAGGGCTGCTGCATCGTGAGGCAGTGGAGCGTGCCGAGGCCGAGGACGAGGTCGCGCGCGTAGATGCCGACGACTTGGCGTTGCGGGAAGATTCGGGCGAGGATGCCGAGGGCGATCCGGTCGTGAGGGTCGCCAAACACGGGTACGAGAACGACGCGGTTGGCGACGTAGAAGTTGGCGTAGGAGGCGGGAAGGCGCTGGCCGCCGAAGAGGACCGGGCGTGGCATGGGCAGCGGGACCAGGCGGAGAGGGCGGCCGGCGAGATCGCGCATGCGGCGCAGACGGCGCCAATTCTCGCGCAGGGGCGCGTAATTGGGATCCGCGGCTTCGGACTCCACGGCTGCGACCACGGTCGAGGGGGCGACGAAGCGCGCGACGTCGTCCACGTGTCCGTGGGTGTCGTCGCCGGCGATTCCGGCTCCGAGCCAAAGGACCTTTTCGACGCCCAGGTAATCGTGCAGGACTTCTTCGATCGCCTCGCGGGACAAGCCGGGATTGCGGGCTTGGACGGTACCGAGCAGGCATTCTTCGGTGGTCAACAGCAGCCCGCGACCGTCGGTTTCGAGAGCGCCACCCTCGAGGACAATGCGGCGTCGGGCGAGCGCGGGGCGCCAGACTCGCCGCGTTGCGTGGCGGGCGATGAAGTCGCCTGCGGCATCATCCAGGGGCCAATCCCGATAGCGCGCCCAGGCGTTGAAACGAAACTTCACAGCAGCGAGCTGCCCGTCCGGGCTGGTGAGGAAAAGGGGTGCGTAATCCCGCGTCCAGCCGCGATTGGTGGGTTGACGAAAGAAGATCACCTTCTCCAGCGGCGTGTGGGAGCGCTCCAGGAGCCGGCGTGCGGTCTCTTCGCAGCGGCGATCCTGGACGAGGATGCAGACGGTTTCCGAAGTAGCGAGGTGGCGAACGATTTCGCAATAGATCCACGGGATGGGGGCGAACTTGCCGGGCCAGTCGGTGCGGTTGTGGGGCCATGCGATCCATGTGGCCGCGTGAGGTTCCCACTCTGCGGGGAGGCGGAAGCCGAGGGCGGCCGGCGTCGGGCGAGCAGGGCTCATCGTCTGTCGCTCCAGCGATCGAGGAGGCTCTGATAGGCGTCGGTTCGGCGGTCGCGCAGGAAGGGCCAGTGGCGGCGGGTTTGTTCGATGAGTGCGGGGGTGCATTCGGCGATCAGGGTCGCCTCCTCGGAGGCGGGGGCCTGAGCGAGAACGCGACCGAAAGGATCCGCAAGGAAAGATGAGCCCCAGAACTCCAGGTCCCGGCCGGGCGGGCCTTCGCGCCCGGTGCGGTTCACGGCAGCGACGAAGACGCCGTTGGCGATGGCGTGTGCGCGCTGGATGGTGCGCCAGGCGTCGAGCTGGGCGTGGCCTTCGGCATCCTTTTCGGGCGGGTGCCAGCCGATGGCGGTGGGGTACAGGATGAGGATGGCTCCTGCCAAGGTGGCAAGGCGAGCGGCTTCGGGAAACCACTGGTCCCAGCAGATGAGCACGGCGATGGGGCCGCAAGGAGTCTGGAAAACACGGAAGCCGGTGTCGCCGGGCGCGAAGTAGTATTTCTCGAAATACAGGGGGTCATGCGGGAGGTGCATCTTGCGATAGACGCCGGCCATGGCGCCATCGGGCAGGATCACTGCGGCGGAGTTGTGGTAGAGCCCGGGCGCGCGGCGTTCGAACAGCGGGGCGACGATCGAGATGCGAAGCTCTCGCGCCAGCGCAGCCAGAGTATTGGTGGTAGGGCCAGGGATGGGTTCGGCGAGCGCGAACAGCTCGGGATCTTCGATGCGGCAGAAATACTGGGTGCGAAAGAGCTCCGGCAGGCAGACGAGCTCGGCGCCGCGCGCGGCGGCTTCGCGGATTCGCCAGACGGCCTTTTCCAGGTTTTCGTTGGGGTCCGGTGCACAGGCCATCTGGACGAGGCCGACACGGAAGTTGCGGGTTGCCGCTTCCATAATAAACTGGTTTCCCAATGAGGCGAAAAACCATCATTTTGACGCTTTTCGCCGCCCTGTGGGCGGTGGCGGGCGCGCCGTCGCCAAGGGAGCACTTCGGTTTCGATCCGGGAGACGACTACAAGCTGGCCGATTACGGGCAACTGGTCGGTTACTTTCGCAAGCTGGCTGCGGCGAGCGACCGCATCAAGGTGATCGAGTTCGGGCGAAGCTCGATGGGCCGGCCGATGATCCTGGCCGTGATTTCGGACGCGGAGAATCTGGCGCGTCTGGAGCGCTACCGGGAGATCAGCCGCCGCCTGGCTCTGGGCGAGGCGGGCGAGGAGGAGGCGCGGAAGCTGGCGGCGGAGGGACGGGCGATCGTATGGATTGACTCGGGGATGCACGCCACCGAGACGGCGCCTTCGCAACATGCGCCGCACCTTGCGTTCCGTATGGTGACGGGCGAGGATGAGGAAACGCGGCGGATCCGCCGCAACGTGATCCTGTTGCAGATCCCTTGCTTGAACCCCGACGGACTGGACATGGTGGCGGAGTGGTACCGGCGCAACGTGGGCACACCGCACGAGAACGCGCGGCTGCCGTGGCTGTATCAGAAATACGCGGGGCACGACAACAACCGCGATTATTTCATGTTCAATCTGGAGGAGACACGGCACGCAGGCCGGCTGCTCTTCGAGGAGTGGTTTCCCCAGATCGTTTACAACCAGCACCAGTCCCCTCCGTTCCCGGCGCGCATTTTCGTTCCGCCGCATTCGGAACCGCTCAACCCGAACATCCCGGCGGCAGTGGCCGAGGGCGTTACGCTGATCGGCGCCGCCATGCGCGAGCGGTTCGCCCGCGAGAACAAGCCGGGCGTGATTTCCTATCTGAACTTCGACGGCTGGTGGAACGGAGGATTGCGGACGGCACCGCTGTTTCACAACATGCACGGGATCATGACCGAGACGGCGGGCTACGCGTATGCGACCCCCCGCACTTACGAAGCGAGCGAGTTTCCGGAACGTTTCGCCAACGGCATTCCCACCCGCGAACCGAGCATTTTCTACCCGCGTCCGTGGCTGGGAGGCCGGTGGACGCTGCGGGACGCGATCGAATACATGCTCACGGCCGATTTCGCGGTGCTCGATTACGCGGCCCGGCATTCCCGCGAGCTGCTCGAAAAAGCCTGGCAGATGGCGCGAGAGGCGATCGAGGCGGGGCGGAAGGGCAAGCCGTACGCCTACGTGGTCCCGGCCGAGCAATGGGATCGTTCGAGCGCCTTGGCGATGCTGGAGCGGTTGAGGCGTGGGGGCGTGCGGATCTTGCGAGCCCGGAGCGCCTTCCAGGCCGGCGGCAAGAGCTTCGGGGCCGGCAGTTGGGTTTTGCCCGCGGCGCAGCCTTTCCGCGCCTACTTGGTGGACCTGATGGAGCCACAGCGGTATCCGGAGTTGCGGGCAGGCGACGGCGCGGCGAGGCGGCCGTACGACGTTGCAGGGTGGACGATGCCGCTGAGCATGGGTGTGAAGGTCGAGCGGATCGAGGAACCGTTCGAGGCCGACCTCGAGGAGGCACGCGAGCCAACCTCGAGCGCGGAGAGCCTGGATTACCGGGAGAACGCCGCCTTCCTGACGTTGGCGCGCATGCTCGAGCGCGGCCAGAGGATCTACCGGCGCGCCACCGGCGAGTTCACCAGCGCCCCGGCGGGAGCGGCCTGGGAACTCAGACGGCCTCGCGTGGCGCTTTACGAACCTTGGACGGCGAACATGGACACGGGCTGGACTCAGTGGCTGCTGGACACCTACCGTGTACCGTACGAGCTGGTGCACAACGAGGACGTGCAGCGCGGGGATCTGCGGCGGCGCTTCGACCTGCTGATCCTGGCTTCGCAAAGCCCGGCTTCGATCCTGCATGGAGTGCGCTATGGGGAAGCGCCCCCGGGTTCGCGCGAAGGCCGCGGAGAGCTCCGCGCCGTGCAGCGCCCCGAGTACACGGGCGGCATCGGGGTGCGGGGCCTCGCTGCCCTGGAAGAGTTCACGCGGGAGGGCGGATGGCTGGTGGGGTTCGACGCCGCGGCGGCGCTCCCGGTGGAATACTTCCCGCTTCCCCTGAGCAACGCGGTGCGGCCGGGGGCCGGAGGGTTCCAGTGTCCCGGGTCGCTGCTCCGCATCACAGTGGACACGGCCCATCCGTTGGCGTTCGGCATGCCGGAGGAGACCGTCGCTTTTGTGACGGGTGGACAGGCCTGGGACGTGACGTTGCTCGAGCCGTACAACCGAGGGGACAGGGAGGTCCGAGTCGTGGCCCGATACGCCAGGGAGAGGTTGCTGGCTAGCGGGTGGGTGGCCAATGAGCGGCAGGTGCTGGGCAAGGCGGCCTTGGTGGAGGCGCGTTATGGACGCGGACGGGTCGTGATCTTCGGCTTCCGGCCCCAGTTCCGTGGGCAGACATTCGGAACCTTCAAGTTCGTCCTGAACGCAGCCTACATGGCTGCGGCGCGGCAATTGCAAGGAGGGGCGCTCAGCGAGTAAGTTTTCCGTTGGGGATTTCCCGAGAGTTTTCCGGTTCGAAAAGGAGGCGACAGCCATGGCGGCAGGATGGATGGAACAGGGGACGCTGGGCCGGCGCCAGTTCCTGGGGGCGGGCCTTGCGGCGGGCACGTTCTGGTCGGAGGAGACGCTGGAGTCCTTGCTCCAGCACACCCGCACAGCTTCCAAGCCTTCGCAACTGAAAATCACGGACCTTCGCGTAGCCGTAATCGGCAAGGCGCCCATGCGGTGCCCGATCATCCGGATCGACACGAATCAGGGAATTTACGGGCTGGGCGAGGTGCGCGATGGCGCCAGCAAGACCTACGCGTTGATGCTGAAAAGCCGGATCTTGGGCGAGAATCCGTGCAACATTGACAAGATCTTCCGCAAGATCAAACAATTCGGATTCCACGGCCGGCAGGGAGGCGGAGTTTCGGCCGTCGAGATGGCGCTGTGGGACCTGGCGGGCAAGGCCTACGGCATTCCCGTTTACCAGATGCTGGGTGGGAAATTCCGCGACCGTATCCGACTCTATGCCGATACGCCGGAAT
>JANXAE010000104.1 GCA_025062235.1 Bryobacteraceae bacterium | reverse complement strand
GAGCCTCTCGGCCGCAGACGAAGCGGGCGTTACGCCGCTGGAAGAAGCGGTCCTGAAGGGCCACGCGGAAGTGGTCCGTTACCTGGTGGCCCGGGGCGCCGACGTGCGCCGGCGCAGCGCGCAGGGCGGAGCCACGCCGCTTCATGCCGCCGCAGCCAAGGGCCATGTGGAAGTCGTGCGCGTGCTGCTCGAGGCCGGCGCGGACCCGGAAAGCAAGGATGACTACGGCGCCACGCCGCTCGACGAAGCTTTGCGGTACCGGCACGGCGGCGTGGTCGAACTGCTGGTGGCGCGAGGCGCGAGGCTGGAAGCCAGCACGGCGCTGGCGCGGCGCTTGCAGGAAGCGGTGCTGCGGGGACAGCTCGACGTGGTGCGGGTGCTTCTGGATGCAGGTGCAGACCCGTCCCTGCGCACGCCCCAAGGTTCCACCTTGTTGCACGACGCTGCCCTCAAAGGCCACGCGGAGATCGTTGCCCTTCTCCTGGACCGCGGCGCGAAGGTCAGCGTGCTCAACCAGTCGGGCGCGACGCCTCTGCACGATGCGGCCCTGGCCGGTCATGTCTCCGTCGCCCGCCTGTTGATTGCGCGCGGGGCCGACGTCAATGCGCGTGACCGCGACCGCGGCTGCACCCCGTTGCACCTTGCTGCCTCTTGGGGAAGGCGTGAGGTCCTGCTGCTGCTGCTCGAACAGGGGGCGGATCCCAACGCCCGCGACAGCCGCGGCCTCACACCGCTCGCCGCAGCTCTCGAAAACGGCCAGGACGAGACTGCCGCCCTATTGCGCGCCCGCGGAGCACGGTAGCTTCGTCCGGCGCGCGTTACCCAAGGAGGCTTTGGCGCGGATCGGCACCCGCGAGGACGACCTGTCTGCGCCTTGAAGCAGGCCGTGGAAGATTCCGCCTGCGGGGAACTGGCGCACCGCGTACCCAGCGTGTGCTCGAGCGGCCGCTGTGCTCGAGCCCGGCCGCTCGCACCGCGGGTGCGCCGCGAGCCGGAGCGCTTCGCGAGCGGTGCAAGAGTCCCGGATATGGGGCGATCGGCCGGATCCCGGCCGACCGGCGCACGAAACCTGCGGACCGCCCGCCCGGGTAGCCCCGTGGCAAGTCCGGTCGCTCCGGGACGCGCAGGCGGCCGGAACGCCCAGCCACGCGGGTGGGCCCCGACGCTCTGAGGGCACACGGCGACATCGGATCCGGGACGACGGCAAGGACGAAGCGAACACGGGCCGCGGCGACAGACGCCATCCCGCTGCCAGTCTCGGGGCGGGCTGTGAAAGGTTGTCGAGTGACGCTGTGGGGATGTGGCGAGGGGGGTTGCGGCTGTCCGCCCCCGTCACGCGCAGGGTTTGCGCTTGGGCCGGGAGCGGGAGCCATGGCAGCCCTGGGAAAGGAGGGAAGAGGCCTGGAGAAGTGCCAATGTTATCATCGAAATTGAGTGAACGCCCTTGGGATGCGCCGGCGCGCAGCGATCGCGGTGCTTTGCCTGCTCTGCGGCCTGAACGCTGCGGAAGCCCCGCCTTTCCCGAGCGCGCCGATCCGCCAGATCCGCTTTGTGCCGGACCGGCAGCCTTACATAGAGCAGGAGCTGATGGCGCTGTTACCCTTCAGGATCGGGGAGTCGCTCGATGCGGCGAAGGTGCGGGCTGCGATCGAGCAGCTCTACGCGACCGGGCGCTACGCCGATATCCAGATCGAAGCCTGGCCAGCGGGCGACGGCGTCGAGGTCCGTGTGGTGACCGAGCCCGCCTATTTCGTGGGCCGGGTGACGGTCGAAGGAGCGCCTGACCCGCCCAACGCCGGGGCGCTTTCGGCCGCGGCGCGCCTGGATCTCGGCGCGCCGTTCGATCGCGAAGATCTCCCCGCGGCGACGGAGAACGTGCTCCGCGTACTCGCTCATCACGGCTTCTTCGAACCCCGCGTGCGACACCGGCTGGAATACGATCCCCGGACGCAGCAGGTCAGCATCCGCTTCGAGATCGAGCGGGGGCCGCGGGCGCGCTACGAGGAGCCAGAGGTGACCGGTTCGCCGGGGCGATCGGCGCGGGAGCTCGCCCGGACGGCGCGCTGGAGGGGATGGTTCCGCTGGAGGCCCGTAACCGAAAGCCGCACGCAGGAAGGCCTCGAGCGGCTCCGGCGCTGGTATCAGAAACGCGACCACCTGGCGGCCGAAGTGGCGCTGAACGGGATGCAATACCAGCCTGCGACGCGGCGGGTGAAGCCTTCGCTGGAAATCAGGGCTGGCCCGCGGATTCGCATCGAAGTCGAAGGCGCCAAAGTTTCCCGCAGCAAGCTGCGCGAGCTGGTGCCCGTCTATCAGGAAGGCGCAGTGGATCGGGACTTGCTGGCCGAAGGTGCGCGGGAGTTGACAGAGTACTTTCAGGGCAGGGGTTACTTCCACGCCAAGGTAGAGGTGAAAGCCAGGCCGGACGGCGACCGTCAGCTCATCGTCTTCGATGTCGAGCGCGGGCCGCGCCAGAAATTGGTGCACGTGGGAATCGCCGGCAACCGGTACTTCGACACAGCTACGATTCGCGAGCGCATGGCCGTGCGTCCCGCCGCCTTCCCTCACCTCCGCTATGGCCGTTTCAGCGATCGAATGTTGGAGGCCGACCTGGAAGCCATCGCCGCACTGTATCGCTCCAATGGCTTCCGTGACGTCCAGGTGCGGGCCCGCGTCGAGCGCGGCTACCGCGGCAAGCGCGACCAGATGGCAGTGCATGTCCAGATCGAGGAAGGTCCGCAGTGGCGCGTGGCCGCGTTGAACTTGGAGGGGGTCAGCCCCGAACACGAGAACGCAGTTCGCCAGTTGCTGCAATCCACCGAGGGCCAGCCTTTCAGCGAAGCCGTTGTGGCCATTGACCGCGAAAACGTTCTCGAATACTACGCCAACCGCGGCTACGCCGATGCCAGCTTCCAGTGGAGCTGGCGGCAAGCCGACGAGCCCCACCGAGCGGAGCTGACCTTCACGATCCGCGAAGGGACCCAGCAGTTCGTGCGCGACATCCTCCTGAGCGGTTTGCGGATCACCGATCCTGCGTTGGTTCGCGAGAGATTGCTGTTGCGCCCGGGCGATCCTCTCTCGCGCAGCGCCCTGCTGGAGACGCAGCGGCGGCTGTACAATCTGCAAGTCTTCGCCAAGGTGGACGCGGCCCTCCAGAATCCTGGCGGGCGCGAGCGGGAGAAATACGTCCTGCTCGATTTCGACGAATCCCGGCGCTACTCGCTGACCACGGGATTCGGGGCGCAGATCGAGAAGATCGGAGGCGACGAGCTGAGCTTCGAGGCGCCCGCGGGCAAGCCCGGCTTCAGCCCGCGCGTCTCGCTGGACATCGTGCGCAGCAACCTCTGGGGCAACGGGCACAGCCTGAGCCTGCGCAGCCGCATTTCCACCGTGCAGAAACGCGGCATCGTCAGCTACGAGGCGCCGCAGTTCCGCGGGAGTCCCGATCTGAACCTCTTGCTCAGCGTCATGTACGACGACTCGCGCGATGTCCGCACGTTCACCGCGCGGCGACAGGAAGGCTCCATCCAGCTCGGCCAGCGTCTCTCCCGCGCCAACACGCTGCTCTACCGTTTCACCTATCGCCGCGTGACGGTGGACCCGGAAACCCTGAAGATTAGCCCGCTGCTCATCCCGCTCTACTCGCAGCCAGCCCGCCTGGGCATTCTCTCGGGCAACTTCGTCGCCGACCGCCGTGACGATCCCACCAACGCCACTCGGGGCACCTACACTACGCTCGACATCGGCTGGGCCTCGCGAGCTTTCGGCTCGCAGGCCGACTTCGCGCGCCTGCTGGTTCAGAATTCCACCTACCACCGCTTCGGCTTCGGGCACCGCTACGTGCTGGCCCGCTCGGCGACCTTCGGCTGGCTGCACAACCTGCGCGAAGGAACCGAAATCCCGCTGCCGGAGCGGTTCTTCGCGGGAGGCGCCGAGTCGCACCGCGGGTTTCCACAGAACCAGGCCGGGCCGCGCGATCTGCTGACCGGATTCCCGCTGGGCGGCCGTGCCTTGCTGCTGCACAAACTCGAACTGCGCTTCCCGCTGCTGGGGGACCACATCGGCGGCGTGCTCTTCGAGGACGCCGGGAACCTGTACTCGGGACTCGACTCGCTCTCCCTCCGGCCGCGGCAGAGAGGCGTCACCGACTTCGACTACATGGTGCATGCAGTAGGCTTCGGCGTCCGCTACCGCACGCCCATCGGTCCGATCCGGGTGGATTTGGCTTACACGTTCAACCCGCCCAGTTTCGTGGGCTTCAAGGGCACACGGGAGGAATTGCTTTTCGGCGGCGGCGTTCGCACGCTGCAACGCATCGGTCACTTCCAGTTCCACTTCTCTTTGGGGCAGGCGTTTTGAAAGCGGCGGTTCTCGGGATCTGGCTGGCGGTTTTCCCGGAGCAGGGGCAGTTGCTGGACCGTATCGCGGTGACCGTGGACGATCGGGTCATCACGCTGGGCGACGTCATCGAGGAAATCCGCCTGGCCGCCCTGCTGGATGGAACCGAGGTCGTCCTCACGCCGGAGAGCAAGCGCAGGGCCGCGGAACGGCTCGTGGAGAACATCCTGCTCAGCCGCGACATGGAGCTGACCCGTTTCCCTCTGCCCACGGACGAAGAGGTGGAGGATTTCGTGGCCCGGATCAGAAGCGCGCGGGGATTGGATGCCGAGGCATGGCGGGCCGAAATGCAGCGATGCCGGCTCGATCCCGGGAGCGTGCGCGAGCAGCTCCGGCAGCGCCTGGGCGTACTCCGTTACATCGAATTCCGCTTTCGCCCGCAGGTGCAGCTTGCCGATGCCGACGTGCGGCAATACGTCAGGGACCGGACCCAAACGGGCTCTTCCACGGCCGCTGGCAACCTGGAGCACGCGCTCGAGGCGGCGCGTCAGAAGGTTGAGTCCGCGCTCGCCGCCCAGCGGATCAATGAACTCGTGGATGCATGGTTGAAAGATGCCAAGCAGCGGTCCCGCATCCGTTTCAGGGAGGCGGCGTTCCAATGAAAGGCAAGCGCAGACTTTTCCGGTGGTTCGCCGCGGTGGCTCTGGTGCTGCTGCTTTCCGCCGCGGCCTCGATCCTTGTGGTCCGCAGCGAATGGTTCCAGCAGGCCGTGCGCGAGCGCATCGTGCGCGAAATGGAAGCCGTCACCGGAGGGCGCGCCCGGCTCGGGAGCTTCCATTTCGATCTGCGAACCATGCAGGTGCACATGACGGACCTGGTGCTGCGCGGCCGGGAAGATCCCGCCGAACCGCCGCTGTTCCGCGTCGCTTCGCTCCGGGCGAGCCTCAGGCTTCTCTCGCTGATCAAGCCCTCGGTAGACCTGCGCGCCCTCGTGCTGGATCGCCCGGAAATCCACATCGTCTTCTTCGAGGACGGCTCCACGAACCTGCCGGGACCGCAACGGCGGCCGCGCAAGGGCACGGTTCAGCAGTTGCTGGATCTCGCGGTGGACGATTTTCGCGTCGAAGACGGGCGACTGAACCTGCAGGAACGCCGCATGCCCCTCTTCGTTCGAGCCGAGCGCTTTCGCACGCAGTGGGTATTCGACCCGGCGCGCCCGGGCTACGAAGGATCCTTCTCTGCGGCACGGATGGAGACCTCCTTCGACGGTTCCCGCAGCTTCTCGCTGGCGTGCGATATCCGCTTGCGGCTGGACGCCAGACGGCTGGAAATCGCTCAGGCCACATTCGCGCTGCCGGGTTCGCGCCTCGACGTGAGAGGGGCCATCGAGAACTGGGTGGCGCCCCGCGCACGGTTCGAGTATGCCGGGCGCCTGCGGTTCGAGGATCTGCGCGGCGCACTCGGTGGGGCGGGGCTGCCCGTGCGCGGCGATGCCCGCATCGAAGGACGCGCGGAGCTCGGAACCGGCGAGTCATGGACCGCGGGCAGGATCGAAACCGCCGGTTTGCTCATCGAGGGCAGCGGCCTCTGGGTTGCGGGAGTGGGGGCCAAGGCGGACTTCAGCCTCCGCCCGGGGCGATTCGAGTGGAGGAATCTCCACGCGACGCTGCTGGGCGGGCGAATCACGGGTCGGGGTGCGCTCACCCGCGGACGCTACCTGAACTTCGAAGGCTCGTTCGAGCATCTTGTCCTCCGCGAGCTGGCGATGGCTGCCGGCTACGTTTCCGACCCGTACCAAGCGCTCCTCAGCGGCAGACTCGAGTTGCGCGGCGACACGCAGCTACCGCCCGAACGCTGGGGCATACGGGCGGCGGTGGAGCTCGGAGCAACCCCTGAGGGCGAGCCGCTGGCCGGGCGCTTCGAAGCCAGCTACGACGGGCGGGCGGGGACCTTGGTTGTCGGCCCCTCGTACCTGGCCACGCGCGCGAGCCGCATCGAGCTCAGCGGGACGGCGGGTCAAAGGCTGGACGTGAACTTGCACACGACCAATTGGGAAGATCTCGAGAGACTTCGTTCGCTCCTGCCCTCCTTGCGAAGCCAACAAATCCCGTGGAAAATGGCGCTCTCGACCGCCACGTTTCGCGGCGCCGTCCACGGTTCTCTCGCACAGCCTCGAATCTCCGGCCGCCTCTGGGTGGAAGGACTGCGCGTGCAAGGACAAGCCCTCGACGCTTTGGAAACCGAGGTCGAGGCTTCCCCGGAGGGCCTGAGCCTGCGAGGACTTCGTCTGGCGACGCCCGACTTGGTCGCCACCGGTGCGCTCAGCCTCGGGCTGGAGCACTGGCGAGCCAGCCGTACCAGCCCGTTCTCGGCGACCCTGAGTTTCCAGTCCGCCGATGTCGCTCGGGCGCTTGCCCGGTGCGGACAGAGTTTGCCGCTGGCTGGCCGCGCCGAGGCCACCCTCATGATCTCGGGAACACTGGCCTCCCCGCAGGCCAAGGCGCGCTGGGTGCTCGCGCGCGGGGCGGCTCTGGGGCAAGAGGTGGAACGACTGGCGGGAGAAGCATCGTATCGCGATGGCGTCTTGACGATTCGCCGGTTGGAGGCAGCTCTCGGTTCGGGTCGTCTCGTCCTGCGCGGCAGCTATACCCACTCGCAAGACAGTCTGGCGGAGGGACGCCTCCGGTTCGAAGCCTCGGCGCAACGGCTCCAGGTCGCCGCCCTGCGCTTCGTCGGCTTGGCGGCGTCCGGCTGGCGAGCCAGCGCCTCGGCAAAGGTGCAGGGAACCGTCCGCATCGCGGGTGGCCTCTTCGATTGGGAGGCGTTGGACGGGCGGCTCGAGCTCGATAATGTGGCATGGCGAGGGATGGATCTGGGCGCCGTCGTCCTCAACGCCTCGACCGAGCGTTCGGCGGTCGCGCTCGAGCTGCGGGGAGAGCTGGGAGGCGCCGGTATCGAAGGGCGTGGAACCTTCCAGCTCGCCCGAGGCTATCCCGGCCAGGCGTCCCTGCGTTTCGGTCGTCTCAGAGTCACCGAGTGGCTGGACCGCCTGAACGCGAAAGGAGAACGACAGCCCAGCCGCCCGCCAGTTGAGATCTTCGCCGCCGGCAAGCTCGACTTCCACGTAGCCTCGCTCGGAAACAGGCTTTGGAAGGCGTTGCTCGAGCTCGACGCGATCGAGTTGCGCCCCCGCGTCGCGGGGAAGATTTCAGCGTTCTCCCTGGTCAGTCCCGAGCCGTGGATCGTCGAGCTGGGCCCTGGGGAAGCACGAATCGGCCGGGCCCGTCTTGCTGGACGAAAAACCGAGCTCGAATTGACCGGGAGTTTCCGCTTCCCTTCACGATACCCATTGAATCTGCGCTTCAGGGGAGCCTTCGATGTCGAAGCGTTGCAGGATCTGGATCCGGACCTGCGCACAGGCGGACAGGTTCTGCTCGACGCCACTTTGCGCGGGACGCTCGAACGCCCCGACCTGTACGGTCGCGTGGAACTGCGTGACGCCTTCATCAACTACCGGGACCTTCCCAACGGCTTGGACAAGATCAACGGGATAGTGTTCCTGTACCGCGACCGCGCCACGATCGAGAGACTCACGGGGGAAAGCGGCGGGGGAAAGGTCTCTCTGCAAGGTTTCGTCGCGCTCGGAGAAGCCCCGGGTTACTGGGTGCAGTTGCGCGCTTCCGACGTACGCGTTCGCTACCCGGAGGGGCTGAGCTCCACCATGAACGCAGTCCTGGCGCTCAGCGGCAATGGGACCCAGGGGGTGCTGACCGGCGAGTTGACGCTCACGCGTGCCGCCTTCCACCCGCAAACGGATCTGGGTTCCATGCTTGTGCGCAGCGCACAGCGCCCCGAGCGACCCTCGCACCCGCTGTTCGAAAACGTGCGATTGGACGTGCGCATCCGCACGGCGCCTCAGGTCCGCCTGGAGACCTCGCTGACCCGCAGCTTGCAGGCCGAGGCCGATCTGCGGCTGCGTGGAACCCTCCTCCGTCCGGCCCTGCTCGGACGCGCACTGATCAGCCAGGGCGAGATCCTGTTCTTCGGCAACCGCTACAGCATTGACTCGGGGGAAATCCTGTTCGTCAATCCTTCCCGCATCGAACCCGTCGTCAACCTGCACTTGCAAACGCGCGTGCGCGGCGTGGAGGTGACGCTCAACATCAACGGGCCGCTGAACAAGACAACCGTCACCTATCGCTCGGATCCCCCGCTTCCCTTCTCCGACGTGGTGGCTTTGCTCGCCACGGGCCGTGCCCCGAGCACAGCACCCGGTCTCTCCGCTGCGCGTTCAGAATTCGCCCAGAGTTGGGAGCAGGCTGGCGCCAGCGCACTGGTCAGCCAGGCGATCACCAGCCCCCTGGCCGGGCGATTGCAACGTTTCCTCGGCGTCAGCCGGCTGAAGATTGACCCCACCGTACGCGGCATCGAAAACACGCCCGAAGCCCACCTCACGTTGGAGCAGCAAATCACGCCCGATGTCACCCTGGTTTACATCACCAATCTGGCGCGGGCGCAACAGCAGACCATTCGCCTGGAATGGGACTTCACACGCAATTTCTCCGCGCTGGCGGTCCGCGAAGCCAACGGCCTTTTCGGCGTCGACTTCCTTTACAAGCGGCGGTTCAAGTAGCGAGGTCCGTCGGGTAGAAGACCGCTGCGGCGCTCCGCTAGAATGTTTGGTTTCCCGTTCATGCCTGGCCTGTTAGAGGCGAAGAATGCGCTCATTCTGGGCGTGGCCAATCGCTGGAGCCTAGCCTACGCGATCGCAGAAGCCTTCCGCCGCGAGGGCGCGCTGCTGACGCTCACCTACCAGGGCGAGCGCCAGCGGCAAGCCGTGGAAAACCTCGCAGGCGAGCTCGGCAAGGCACGCGTGCTGGCTTGCGACGTCACCCAGCCGGATGACCTCGAGCGGCTCGGGCAGGTGCTCGCCAGGGACGGGCGCCCCCTGGACGCGGTCGTCCACAGCATCGCGTTCGCGCAGCGCGAAGACCTCGCGCGACCCTTCGTGGAAACTTCCGAAGCGGGCTTCCTGCTGGCGCACCGGGTCAGCGCGTACTCGCTGGTAGCGGTCTCGCGCATCGCGGCGCCCTTGATGACACAGGGCGGCTCGATCATCACGTTGACTTACCTCGGCGCCACGCGCGTGGTACCCAACTACAACGTAATGGGCGTAGCGAAGGCCTCGCTCGAGGCCTGCATGCGCTACCTGGCGAGCGAGCTCGGACCGCGCGGCATCCGCGTCAATGCGATTTCAGCCGGGCCCGTCAAGACCGCCTCCGCGCGCGCCATCAAGGACTTTTCTGCCGTTCTCGACACTGTGGCCGAGCGTGCACCCTTGCGCCGCAACACCGAACCGGGAGAGATCGCGGACGTGGCCGTGTTCCTCGCCAGCAACCTCGGTCGCGGAGTCACCGGCAACATCCTCTTCGTGGACGCGGGCTACCAGATCATGGGACTGTAGCCGTCCTTCCAGCGCTGCGGTCATGCTATCATGACGGGTAGGCCCCGTTGGGCCGAATCGGGCGCGTAGCTCAACTGGTAGAGCAACTGACTCTTAATCAGTAGGTTGGAGGTTCGATTCCTCCCGCGCTCACCAAACTAAGTCAATCACTTACAGGGAACGCCAGAAACGGCGGGTCATACCGCGGGTCATACTTGCGAACTAGAACCGAGCAGGCCCGCCCGGCGCGCCGGCCACTGGCACCGGCGCAAAAAAATCCCAGGCCAGACGGGGCCGGCCGGGGCGGAGATTCCGCGCTCACGCTGCTTCGGGTGTCTTCAGCTCTGAGTCCGTCTTCTTCGGCGCGCCCAGCGCGCCAGGGCCGCCTGGCGCGCGATCTCGGAGCGTTGCTCGGCCGTAAGCTTGACCATGCGCGCCTTTCCGCTGGCCTTGCCGCCCTTGCGCCCGATGGTGGCGAGGTATTCCGCGATGGCTAAGCGCTTCCATCCCTTTCGTGCTAAAGCGGGTTGCGGATTTTGACCAGCAGCTCTTCACATGCTGAACCCGGTTGAGTATGATCCAGGTTCCTAAGCCGTTGTATGGGCTTTAAACCTCTATCGCGAGTTCGAACTGCTCCTCTCCGCCACTCATCGAAAGCGAACGACTTAGCCGACTCCAGCGGGCGCGACCATTAGCGGCTGATTGCGGCGAAAAGGGCTTGCGGCCCATGTTGTGCCCATCTTTTTTGCCACCGATCTGCCCATCCAGAGAGCTAGCGCCGCATTCGCACTACTCGGCGGGCAAAAGAAAAGCCCTGGTGGGCAGCAGCCAATCTGGCGGCTGGGAGGCGTCAGAGTAGCGTACGTCGAGTCAACGGCTGCCAAGCACGCCGCGCAGTTCCCGGCACCGATATTCGGCCCGCGACTTGACCGGGTTCCG
>JANXAE010000103.1 GCA_025062235.1 Bryobacteraceae bacterium | reverse complement strand
TGATCGCCGTCAGCCCGTCGCCCAAGTCCATCACCCCGTAGAGTACCGGCAGCGGCGGCAAGGGCTTCTCCGGAGGCGCCTCGACGACCACCGTGGGGTTACGGTCCCGACTGAACAGCATCTTCTCGGCGGCCTCGATATAGTCCGCCGCGCGCAAAGGCTCGGGAGCGGGCAAGGCCGCGTAGGGGGGCGGCGGCAGGGGTTTCACCTGCTGGCCGAGCACCATCGCTTCGCGGTGCCGCGCCTCCAGCCAGCGTGCGCGCACCCTCCAGCCCGCCAGCGCCGCCAGCGCTGCCAGCGCCAAATTCAGCACGAGCAACCTTCGCTTCAAAACCGTCCCAACCCTTTCTTTTCCGGCACCAGGCTCCGGGGCACGATGCCGGAAACGGTCACACGCGCATTCAACGTCTTTTTCTTGGCATCCCCGGCGGAAATCCTCAGCTCCTGCAGCGCGACCATCTCGGGTTGCGAGGCGATCTCGGCCAGGAGGTTGATCAACTCCTCGATGCGGCATTCGAGCGAGACACTGACGATCGCCTCGCCGTACTCCTCGCCGTAAGGCCGGATCGGTCCCAGCTCGATGCCGCGGATCTCGAGCGCCGAGGGCAGGGCCTTCGCCGCCCGCCGTACGATCTCGAGCACGCGGGCTTGTGCCTGCGGTCCGGTTTCCGCACGGATGATGCCTTTCTCGCGCGATTCCAGTTCGGCCGTCACCGCCCGCAGGACTTCCTGCTTGCCCGGCACGGAGGCGGCCAGTAGCCGCAGCCGCGCCAGCCGTTTCTCGGCGGCCGGGATGTCGTCGTCTGCGACCGGCCTCACGGGCGCTGGCGCCTCCGCCGGCGCGGCTACGTAGACGACGGCCGCCACGGCCACCGCCGCCGCCAGCAGCAGGAGGGCTCGCCTATCGCGCGGGCTGAGCTTCACGGCGCGCTCCCTTCCCGCTGGCTGCGGATGCGGAAAGCCTCAGCCTGGCCCACCCGGGCGATGGGCATTGTGAACTCGGAATTGCGCAGCATGGGCGATTCATCCAGCAGCTTCAGCAACGGGGAGGCCTGTTCGGCCTCGCCCGCCAGGCTCACGCTCTCGCGCGTCATTTCCAGTTGCAGGATCCAGACGGGCGGCTCCAACCGCCGCGTCAGCTCGGCGAGCAGGTCCAGATCGGCCTTCGAGCGCCTTCGGAAGCTGTCGAGCAAGCGGGTACGCGCGCGCAGCTCCTCGATCTGCCGATCCAGCTCACCCGCCTTGCGCGCCTCCGGCTCCAAGCGCGCGATCTCGGCGCGCAGCGCGGCCAGGTACCGGCGGTCTTCGATGGGACGGATCGCGCCCAGCGAGACGGCCGCCGCCGCCAGCAACACGAGCAGCACGGCCGTGGGTGCGTAAATGAGACGGGAGGCCGCCGCGCGATGTTCGGGAGGCAGCAGGTTCAGATCCAGGCTGAGCCGCCGGCAGGCTGCCTGAAGCGCCGCAGCGTAAGCCGGAGCGAAAACGGATAAATCAAAACCGGAAGGAAATGTCTTAGCTTGGGGCAGGACCTCTTCCAGCTGCCGCACGCCGTCGGCTTCCAGCCTGAGCTCGGCGCCGGCCATCGCCGCCGCCCGCTCCCAGCCGGCGGGAAATTCGGCCGAAAACAGCGCGCGCGCAGGGCTTTCCCCGTAGGCCTCGATGCCCTCTTCGCCCTCGTAAAGCGCCAGAAAGCCGCCCTCCGGCGGCCGGCCGTACAGGCGCAGCGCCGAATAGAGGGCAGCCGCCGAAACCGTGAAGGAGGCAGTCTTCACCCCGGCTTCCGCGAACAGGCCCGCGTACGTGGCGATGGTCTGGCGCCGCGTGACGGCGATCAGCACCGAGTGGCCGCCTTCCAGCCGCGACCAACTCCAGAGCGCTTCTTCCTCCGGATAGGGATGCAGCGCCTCGATCTGAAAGCCGATCGCCGCCGCCATCTCGCGCACGGGCACGCCGGGTAGCGGGAGCACTCGTACCACCACTTCGCGACGCGGCAGCAGCACGTTGGCAGCCAGGTGCGAAATGCCTGCCCGTTTGAGAAACTCCGCGTAGACCGCGCCCCATTCAGCCGCCGGCCGTTCGCGAAAGCGCTCGATGACGGCCGCGCCCAGCACGCGCACGCCCGAAGGCCGCACGCGGACCGCAACCAGGCGCAAATCGCGCGCGCCAATCTCGATGCCCACTCCGGTGCCCGCAGCGAGCCACCGTCTCAACTCGGGACGTACGGCAGCGAAAGCCATGGCGTCACATGGGGGCCAGTGCCGGCCCCATCCGGGTTTCAGGCAGATGCCCCCAGGCGTTCTCGTACCAGCGCAGAACGTGATAGGTTCGGTCCCAGCCCGGTGGCAACCGCTTGATGGTCGCCGCGACCGAGCGCCGCAACTCGGAGAGGGAACCGTCGGGCAGCCGCAGCCGCGCGGTCGCGCGCAGCGTATAGATCGTTCCGCCGCCGATCCCCAGCCGGTGAAACCCTGGCTCGCTCGCCACGGGTTCCAATTCGCGCATGTCGCGGAAAGGGGCGGTACGGCGCCGCTCGAGGATCCAGTTCACCGCCCCGGGACTCAGCCCGGCGGCGGCCAGCAGGGCCGGGTGCGTCGTGTTCACGTCCAGCCGCCCCGGGCCGCCGTAGACCGTCACGCAGTCGCGAAAGCCGCCGCGCGGGAAAAGGCGTCCCTGTGCGTCCACCGCGAAGTACCCGTAGAAAAGCTCCGCCGTCATGCCTTTCACCAGCAGCGCTTCCTCCACCTCTTCAAAAGACGCATGGCGCGCGCGAAAGGACGGATTGAGGCTCAGGTAGTATTGGTCGAACGGCGTCGGCTCGGCCGCGGGCGTGCGCCAGTCCACGATGGCCAGCGCAATTTCCCGCGCGCGCTCCGGTTCCGCGCCCAGCTGCACGAGCAGCGCGTAGAGATCCTCCGGCGTCGCCGTGTTCAGGTTGAGCTTGGAGGATTCGGGGATGATCTCGACGACCGCGTCCCCAGCGGGAAACTGGAAGTACAGCCGCGAACGCCACGGCACCCAGTAGCGCGGCACCCCATCCGGGGAGACCGGGCCGGGTCCCCAGTCCATGTAGAGAATGGCGCGTTCCAGTGCGCCCACGGCCACGTAGTAGGCGCGCAGGCTGTCCAGTGCGGTCGCGCTGCGTTCGGTCTCCGCGCGCACGGTCGTGGCCACGCTGAAAGCGATGGCGGCCAGGGCGGCCGTCAGCCACAGCACGGCGAGCAGCGCTCCGCCGCGACGCGCGCGTGCCTGCGGGCTAGTCCACATAGTCGGTCAGCGGGATCTTGTTCACTCGCACCGGCGCGATCAACTCCATGGCCTGAACGCGCGAAGCGTCCGGTTCGAGCGGCGCCATTTCGATGCGGATGGCGCGCGGCCACTGCGGTTGTAGCCAGCGCGGCACCCATCGCTCGGGCGCTGGTGGGGGCGGCGCTTCGCGATACCAGAATCGGCAGAACGCGAGACGATCGGCGAGCACGAACGAATGCGGTCCTACTTCGATGGGCCGGAACAGGGGAACCTGCGTCCCGGTCACAGGGTCCGCTCCCAATCCCATGCAGAAGAGCCCTGCGCCCAGCGGCCCCGTGTACAGGTGTTCGTTGACCACGAGCCGCACCCCCCGGCGGTTCTCGCCCGGGATGACCTGGAATTCCAGGATGCGGGGGTAGCCGCGAGCGCCCTCCGCCAAGGAGTAGCTGGAGAGGAAGCGCATGGATTCGGGTTCGCCCTGGAAGAAAGGCATGCGCACGCGCGGGCGATCGGGCGCCGCCAGGCACTCGGCCACCAGCGGCATGAAACCGGCGATCTGCTCCTCCAGGATGCGTTGCGCCCGCGCCACGCGGCGGTTGTCCATCAGCCGGCTGTTGGTCTTCTGCATGGCGTCCAGTCCGACGCGCATCGCCATCAGCACGCCCACGGCGAGCAGGCTGAGCAAAGAGACCGCGATCAGCAGTTCGAGCAGCGTGACGCCGCGCCGGTTCATGGCTGGCTGGCAGCGGCTTGGATGACGTCGTCGGCAGCGACGATGCCTCGCCGGTACGCCTCCAGCCGGAAGCTCTTGCGCCTCTCGGGCGCGGTTTCCCACCAGATTTCGAGCTCGAGGCGTTCGAGGGCGGCCGATCCCGGTCCCGCGCCGGGCGGCGCCTCGAACGGCGTCAGGCGCGCGCGCCAGCCTGCGGGAAGGCCGCCCGAGAGAGCGCGGTCGAACTCGCCGCCGAAGACCGTGAAGCGCGGCAGGCGCGGATCGAGCAGGAGGGCGTCCATCTGGCGGCGGGCCAGCAGCGCGATGCGGTCGGCCTCGGTCAGTCGCGCGGCGTTGCCGAGCGAGGTCGAGAGCGCCGCCAGCAGGCCCACCACCGCAATGCCCATGATCGTTGTGGCCACCAGCATCTCCAGTAGCGTGAAACCGTGCCGTTTCATCGCTCCTGCCCCGGGGTCTCGATGCGCGGCACGCCCGTTATGGGATCCACGCTCACCAGCTTCCGCGTCCCCCGCCGGTTCCGCAGCTCGATCGTGATGCGCGGGACCGTGCCGCCGGGCAGCAGCAGGAAGCGCCGCGGCTGCTCCTCGCCGTGCGGGAGTGCCGGGTGAACCGCTGCGATGCGGACTCCCTCGTCGAGCTCCAGCGCGCGCTCCGCGATTGTCTCCATCGCACGCATCCGGAGGCGGTTCTGTACGGGCTCTACCGTGATCTCGACCGCCTGCTGCCAGCGCTCGGCCCGGTTCAAGGCCGCGTTCAGGAAGGACGCTACTCGGTTGGCGGACGCCGCCAGCCGGAGCGAATCCACGCCCGCGCCCACCGCGGGAAACGTGATCCCCACCAGCAGCGAGATCAGCGCCACGACGATCAGCAGCTCGACGAGCGTGACGCCGGCGCGCGTCCTCGGATCCTGCCTGGCTCTCCGTTCCATTGGGAACCGGCCCTTTGCGCCCGGGGATGATCCCGGCGCCTCGCTCCTATTGGCTCTTCCAACTGACGATGTCCGCGTTGACGCCCTCGCCTCCGGGCTGGCCGTCGGCGCCGTAGCTGACGATTTCGGGCTCATCGCCCTGCTCGCCCGGGTAGCGATACACGTAGGGCCGGCCCCACGGATCCAGGGGAATGTCCTGAGGCAAGTAAGGGCCTTGCCACTGGTTGACGCCTTGGGGCCGCACGCGCAGCGCCTGCAGGCCCTGCTCGGTGGTGGGGAAGGTGCCTGTGTCCAGCTTGTAGGCGCCCAAGGCGGTCATGAAAGCGTTGATCTGCGCCCGCGCCGCCGTGATCCGGGCCGCGTCGGTGCGCCGCAACATCCGCGGCACCACCAGACCGGCGAACAGGGCGATGATCGTCACCACCACGAGCATCTCGATCAGCGTGATGCCCGCCTGCCGTCGGCGCTCGCGTTCCCTCAGGTTCGACATGCCCGCTGCCTGACTCATATCGCCACCTCGTTGATGCTGGTAATCGCCAGTAGCATGCTCAGGACCAGGATCCCGACCATCACGCCCATCACCAGAATGACGAGCGGTTCGAAAAGCGTGGTGAACCGCCGGATGGCGGTGCGCGTGTCGTTCTCGTAGATCTCAGCCATGCGCCCGAACATCTCCTCCAGCCGCCCGGTCTCTTCGCCCACGCTGAGCAGGTGAGCCGCCAGGGCGGGGAACTGCCCCGTCTTGCGCAGCGGCCCGGCGATGCCCTCGCCTCGCTTGACCCCCTGCGCCACCGCCTGGAGCGACTGCGCCATGCGGCGGTTGGCCAGGATCGCCGCCGCGATCCTCAAGGATTGCACCAGCGGCACTCCGTTGGCCACCAGGGTCTGCATGGCGCGCGCGAAACGCGCCGTTTCGGCCCGGCGCAGCGCATCGCCGAGCAGCGGGAGGCGCAGTCGCAGCCCGTCCCACCACCAGCGACCCTGCGGCGTGCGCAGGTAGAGGCGCAGGCCGGCCACGGCGCCCGCCACGGCCGCCAGCGCCATCCAGCCGAAGCGTTTCAGCAGGTTGCTCGCCTCCACCAGCGCGGCCGTGGCCGCAGGCATCCTCAGCCGCGATTCCTCGAACACCTGCGCGAAGCGCGGCACGACGAAGTAGAGCATCAGCGTGATCGAGCCCAGCCCCACCAGCACCAGCAGCGCCGGGTAGATCATCGAGGAGAGGATGTAGTTGCGCAGCTCGTCGCGCGTGCGCTCGAACTCGGAGAGCCGCTCGAACACCGGCGCCAGGGCTCCGCCAGCCTCGCCCGCGCGCACGATGTTGACGTAGAGCTCGGAGAAGTACTCCGGGTGCGTGGCCAAACTGTCGGCCAGCGACTTGCCGCCCTTGAGGACCCGCAGCACGTCCTGCACCACCTGCCGGAATTCGCCGCGCTCGGTCAGCTCGGAGGTAATCGCCAGCGCACGATCGAGGGGCACGCCCGCCCCCAGCAGCGTGGCAAGCTCCTGCGTGAAGAACAGCACGTCTCGCCGGCGGCCGCGTCGCCAGGCGGGGAGCCGCCATGCGAATCCCCGGCGCGGCTGGCTTCCCACGTAGATCGGAATCAGGCCTTGCCGTCGCAGCTCGCGCGCCACCTCGCGTTCGCTGGCCCCGGCCAGCGTGCCCGTGCGCACCTTGCCTTCGGGCGACACCGCGCGGAAGTAAAAGGCCGCCATCAGAACTCCTGCGTGACGCGCAACACCTCTTCGGCCGTGGTGAGGCCCGCGCGCACTTTCATCCAGCCGTCCTCGGACAGCCGGCGCATGCCGTGGCGCCGCGCGGCCTCGGTGAGCGTCACGGCGTCCGCATTTTGCATCACCAGCCGCCGCAGTTCGTCGTTCATCTCCATGAGCTCGAAGATGCCGATGCGCCCCGAGTAGCCGGTGCCGAAACAGCTCGGGCAGCCCGTGCCGCGCCAAGTCTGGATCCACTCGCCGGTGGGAGCGAGCCGCCTGCCGGCGGGAACCTTGCACTCCGGGCAGATCAGCCGCACCAGCCGTTGCGCCAGCACCGCGACCAGCGTCGAGCAGATCAGGTAGTTCTCCACGCCCATGTCGGTCAGGCGCGTGATGGCGCTCGGCGCGTCATTGGTGTGCAGCGTCGAGTAGACGAAATGCCCGGTGAGAGCGGCGCGGATCGCTATGTCCGCCGTCTCGCGGTCACGGATCTCGCCCACCATGATCACGTCAGGGTCCTGCCGCACGATGTGGCGCAGCCCGCTGGCGAAAGTGAGCCCGATCTGCGGGTTGACGTGGATCTGGTTGATCCCGTCCATCTGGTACTCGACCGGGTCCTCGATGGTGATGATCTTCTTGTCCGGCTGGTTGATGCGCTTCAGCGCCGAATAAAGCGTGGTGGATTTGCCGCTGCCCGTGGGTCCGGTCACCAGCAGCATGCCCCAGGGCAGCGAGGTGAAGTGCTCCATGCGGCGCAGCATGTATTCGTCGAAGCCCAGCCGCGTCAGGTCGTAGAAATCTCCCGCCGAGCGGTCCAGCAGGCGCATGACCACGCTTTCCCCGTAGAGGGTGGGCAGGGTCGAGACCCGCAGGTCCACCTCGCGGCCCAGCACCTTGATCTTGATGCGACCGTCCTGCGGCAGCCGCCGCTCGGCGATGTTCAGCCTCGCCATCAGTTTCACGCGCGAGATGATGGCCGCCTTGAGCTCCCGCGGCGGCGGCTCCTGGTTGTAGAGCACGCCGTCAATCCGGAAGCGGACGCGGAATTCCTTCTCGAAAGGCTCCAGATGGATGTCGCTGGCGCGCTTCTCGATGGCGGAGGCGATCATGGCGTTGACCAGCCGGATGACGGGCGCTTCGCTGGCCATGTCGCGCAACTGCTCGAGATCTTCCTCGCGCTCGGCGCCGGCCGTCACCGCTTCGCCGGCTTTCTCCGCCTCTCCGTAGTACTTCTCGATCGAGTCCAGGATCTCGGTCTCGGCCGCCAGCGCCACCTCCACGCCCAGCCCGGTGAAGCCCCGCACCGCCGAGATGGTCTCGAAATCGAGCGGGTCGGCCATCGCGATGCGCAGCGTGGAGCCCTCCTGGGCGATGGGGATGAACCGGCACTGACGCATGAAACGGGGCGAGAGGCCCTCGGTTTCGGGCGTCACCGGCGGCGGGCCCTCGACGCTCACCACCGGAACGCCCAGCTGCTCCGACAGCGCCGCCAGCACGTCGCGCATGGCGACGAAGCCCAGGTCCACCAGGATCTTGCCGATCTTGTCCCCGCGCTCGCGCTGGATTTCGAGCGCGCGCTCCAGATCTTCCTGGCTGATCAGCCCGCGCGCGATCAGCATCTCGCCCAGCCGCACGGTTCTCAGTACTCCTTGACGGTGATGGCGCCCGCCAGGGCCTCGGCGCTGCGGCCCCGCACCGCCAGCAACTGCTGCCGCTGCGCCTGCATCAGGATCTGCCCGGGCAGTCCGGTGCGGTCCTCCCAGGAATAGTGAAAGAGCGTGATGGCCAGCACGATCTGCTCGTTCGGCGGCAGAGCTTCCAGCGCGGCGGCCGCGTCCTGCAACATTTCGCGCATGATTTGTTTGAGCTGGGGCAGCCGCTGCTGCTTGCGCGCGTTCAGCCGCGCGATCTCCTCCTTCGTCAGCGCCGGGCGGAAGGGAGACAGCCCGGGTGCGGCCACCAGGTTCACCTCCGCCGTCAACACCGCGCCGTATCCTTCGAGGTAGACGCCGCGCGTCGTGCCCAGCAAAAGAAGGGGATCCTCGATCGCCTGCCGCTCGATGCGCGCGTCGAAGAGGCGCTCGAGCGCCGCCAGCGAGGCCCGGATCGCCCGGGGCCGGTCCGCAGGCGCGATCACGGCGAGCAGGGCCAGCAGCGCCGCCGTCATGGCCGGGCTCCCTCCAGGTTGCTCGCCAGGTAGATCTGGAGAACGTTCATGCGCTTCTTGAGCACGTTGAAGTTCTCCTCGACCGCGAGCATGTCGGCTTTGCGCTGGAATTCCCACTCGCGCTGCGCCTCGGCTACGGCCTTGCGCACGCGCTCTTGCTGCGCGGCTTCGACCCTTGCCACGGCCTCGCGAACCGCCGCCTCCAGCTCGCGACGAAACTCGGCGCGCAAGCGCTGCTCGATGGCCGCCGCATCCGCGGTGTGCGCCACCGGTGCGGGCCGCCGCTGGATCCAGCCGTGCGCCACGATCGCCAGCGCCACCACCAGGGCGGATGTGAAGGCCCACCGCGGCGACGGCGCCCACAGTCTGCGCCACCAGCCCCGCTCGAGCACCGGATCCGAAACGAAAGCGATGCGGCGCGGAACCTCCTCCTCGCGCAAAGCGAGCAGGGCAGCCCGCGTCAGTTTCAGCCGTTCGAGCTCCTCGCGACAGGATGCGCAGGCGGCCAGGTGGCTGCGCACGCGGGCGCGCCCGGCCTCGTCCAGCTCGCCCAAGAGGTAATCCTTCAGTTCATCAGGCGCGCAGTTCATGACACACTCCCGGCGCCGGCCGGCTTCAGTTCCCCGAGGCGCCCACCGGCGCCAGCAGCTCCTTCAGCCGGTCGAGCGCGGCGTACAGCCGCGACTTGACGGTCGAAACGGGGCAACCGAGCGCCTCGGCCATCTCCTCGAACTTCCAGCCCTGGTAGATCTTGAGGATCACGGCCTCCCTCTGCTCGGGAGTCAGGCTCGCCAGAGCTCTCTCGACGGCCAGGCTGCTTTCGATGGGATGCATGCGCGCCCCAAAGGACCCCCGCGCGGGCTCGGCCTCCGCATCGTCCTGCGGCCTCCGTCGCCGAAGCAGCGAAAACGCCTCGTTGTGCGCGATGCGCAACAGCCAGGGACCGAAACGGCCCGCGTCCTCGAGCCGGGCCAGGTTCTGCCAGGCTTTCAGGAAAACCTCCTGCGCCAGCTCGAGCGCGTCCTCGCGGTCGCCCACCAACCGCAACAGGTAGTTGTAAACGCGCTTCTCCCATCGGGACACCAGAAGGTTGTAGCCTTCGACGTCGCCGCGCCTGGCCCTCGCGACCAGGTCGCGATCCTCGACTTCGCGGAAGATCAACCGCCGGCTCCTTACGCTAAGACGCCGCCCGGGCGAAAAAAGTCGGAGCGGTGCGCGCCCCATCCGCCTATTGTGGCCGAAGGCCCGCCTCGGGGAAAGTCCTTCCCGGGTCGCACGAGGAGCGTAGCCGCCCGAACCCCCAGTTCCCGGCGCACGCGAACGCAGGCCAAAGTCCGGGCAACGGGCCCCGCGGCGCCATGCGTTCGGCACTCCTCGGCTTCCACGGCAGGGGCGACGACGTCCGGCGAGCCATCGTGGCCCGGAAATCCGTTTGCCCGGCGGAGTGCTCGCCACCGCAAAGGTCTGGCGCCGGAGCGGACATGCGCCCGCGGCCGGCTGGCCGAGTGGTTTTGCGCCGCCTTGCGCCGGGGCCGGATGCTTCAGCGGACTCGGCCCTCGCCGCAGGGCCTTGCTTCGGGTGCGGATGTCGAGATCGAGGCGGCTGTGAACGAACTCTGCGACCGCGTTCGCTCGTCCCGCGCACCGAAAGCGCGACATGCGGCCGCGGATAGCCGTCGGCGCTCGCGCAGCGCTCCCGCCGCCCGGGATCCCTCAGTGGGATCCGTGCCGCATCGGATCGCAGGCCAGATTCTGAACCGTTGCGAGAGCTGCCGCTGCCGGAGCTTCCCGAAGCCGGCTACGCCTGGCAAAGTGGGCTAACCTCCGAGCCTGCGGGAGCTCTTGGGTGTTTCTTCGCGCCGCGATGGCGCCCGGTGGGCCCTGGTGAGTTCTTGGTGTCAGGTTGGGGCCCGAGTTCATCGGGACCGACCGGGGTCGGGTGGTTTTCGTTCGCCGAGGTCGGGAGGACCGATTGGGCGTGTGCGAGCGACGCAGATTTCTGAACGAA
>JANXAE010000102.1 GCA_025062235.1 Bryobacteraceae bacterium | reverse complement strand
GGCCCGCAGCGCGCTCGGCCACGCGGCCTCCCCACCCGCTGCGCGCGTCGCCGCGCGGATCGCCGCACTGCCATTGGACTTGCTGATCGGAATGGGAGAACAGGTTGACGGGCACGGGAGCCAGGCGCTGCCGGTACTCTTCGCGCGAGAGTGGGCGGACCAACACGCCGACGTTCGCGACGATGGCCGCGCGTCGCTGCTCGTACAGGCGTTGCAACTCCCGCAGCCGCGGGTGCAACCCGTAAGGCTTCCCGTCGTCGGCCGTGATGGGCAGCAGGTTCTGCTGCGCCAACGCCATCGGTCCGCGGCTGGACTGGTAGCTGCGGAACGCGGCGGCCTCGAGTGGCACCAACGTGTTGTTGCAGTCGTTGCCGCCGAACAGGAACACGCAGACCAGGGCGCGATAATCATCGCCCCGCGCCAGCAGCGGAAGAACCGAAAACTTCATCCAGGCAGCGGCGCCCAGCGTCGAGCGGAGCATTTCCCTGCGCGTCAGCATGCTTGGCCTCCTTCAATCCTGGACCTGATAGCGGGCCGATGAGGCCACCAGGTAGGTCGCCGTCTGCGCCTGCAAGCCCGGATCCGCGATCGAGTCCAGGGCGATCAGGATCCGGTCGCGCATGGCCTCGCTCATGCGTCCTCCGAGCAGGGCCCGGTTCAGGGCCTCCGTGAGGTACCACTTGTGCACGGCGGCCATCTCGATCAATGGCGTCAGATCCACGTTCACCGCGGGGCTGAGCCGGGAAAAGACGACAGCGTCGGCGAAGTTGGCCCGAACCAGGGCGGCCGAGGGCGTCAGGATCTCGAACTCCGGCCCATAGAGCCCGTCGAGCTCCTGGGGCTGGTGCAGCAGCGAGTAGTAGTTGAACACGGAGGGCGCGAAGAACAGGTTCTGGCCCATGGAGCTGGCCCAAGAGGCCAGCGGATTGTACTCGGCTACCGAGGCGCCCAACGCGCGCAGCAGCGCCGCGATGAAAAGGACCGGTTCGCGAAGGTGACCGAATTCGGCGGGATTGGGCTGGTTGTCGCCGCGGCGGGCCTCTGGGTCAAGCAGGATAGCGCGGACGACGGCCTTCAAGTCGCCACGCACCCCGCGCGAGTTGCGGTCGAAGACCGCCGCCACGCGCGCGACGTAGGCCGGGCTGGGGTTGCTGGTCACCAGCGCGCGGATCAGTCGCTGGGCGACGAAGGGGCCCACGTTCGGGTGCCCGAACAAATGACGCAGGGCATCGTCGAGATCCTTCTCGGCGGTCTGACCAGCGGGAATGACGTAGCCGTCGAGCAACTCCTTCGCGCCGGTGTCGTGGTTGGCCTCGACCGGGACCATGCGCCCGTTGTAGTAGGCCGGATTACTGGCTGTCGAGGGGCGGCCGGGCATTGGAGGATAGGTCCAGCCCGTGAAGACGCGCGCCAGATTCTCGATCGTGCGCTGGCTGTAGGTGGGGATGGGCATGCCCTCGGCGTCGCGTTGCGGCGTGCCGTCGGGGTTCAGGCGCACGGTTCCGATCGTGAACAGTTGCATGATCTCGCGGGCGTAGTTCTCGTTCGGGCTGGTGCCGCGCCGCGGATCGGCCTTGGTGTTGTTGACCATGTCCAGGTACCGGCCCATGGTGGGGTTGAGCGTCATTTCCTTCATGAGCGTGAAGTAGTTGTCGAAGGCCAGCCGGTGCAGCAGTTGCAAGTACGGAGTCATCATGCGAGCCTGGTTGGTCTTCAAGCCGGAGACCACCCAGATCTGGTGCAACGCGAAGGCTACGCGTTGACGGAGCTGATCCTGTCCGTGCACGGCATTGTAGAAGAACCTCCGTTGCAGAGGGGTCAACGACTGCGCGTTGTCATCCTCCGGAACCGGCGGGTAATCGGACATGGGCGCATCGAACTGCTCCTCGATCCACCGTTCGAAACCCAGTTGGCGCACGCGCATCACGCTCTCGGGGCTTGGTCCCCAGGCGGCCTGTTCGAGGAACCGCGAGGCGGCGCGCCAGGACACAGCCGCTCCCGGAACCTGCACCTCGACCACCTGCTTGGAGGTTCCCCCGGCAGGATGGCGCACCTCGATCACAGCGAGGCCGCCGAAAGTCGCCTTCAGCGGCATTTCCGCCACCAGGCGGTCCGGCCCCGCGGCGAAAGTCTCCAACTGCCGGCCAGCCGACCAGATGGTGACCCCCGCGGCTGCGCCGTCCGTCTGGACATGGACGAAAACGCGCTCGCCCGGCCCGGCCGAAGCCGCAGCCCTCAACGCTGGATTGCCGGCGATCGCGGCAGACACGAAGGCAAGGGCCAGTGTGCCGAGCAAGACCTTCATGACACCCTCCCGAAAATGAGCTTGCCCATTGCAGCCCGGCGCCGCGGGTTCATCTTACGCCATTTTCCGTGAAGCTGCAAACCGGAGGCGACACCGGCTGCGCCGAGCGGCATCGCTTGACAGTTCGCGCCGCTCTCCGCTAACAATGGCAAAAACCTATGTGGCGGCAGAACTACACGCCAGTGGCCGACAGTCTGGCGCTTTCCGCGCTTGTGGCGGCGGCGCCAATCTTCGTGCTGCTGTACTTGCTGGGCGTCAAGCGCCGCCCGGCGTGGGTGGCGGCCTTGAGCGGGCTGGCCACGGCGGCAGTCGTGGCTCTGGCGGCGTACGGGATGCCCGCGCAGGCGGTAGCGGCGGCCACCTCCTACGGCGCCGCCTTCGGACTTTTCCCCATTGGTTGGGTGGTGTTCTGCGCCATCCTGCTGTACCGCATCACGGTCGAAACAGGCAAGTTCGAAATCGTCAAGGATTCGGTGGGAAGTCTGACGGACGATCGGAGGCTTCAGGCCCTGCTGATCGCCTTTGCTTTCGGCGCCTTCATCGAGGGCGCAGCCGGCTTCGGCACGCCCGTGGCCGTGGCGGCGGCCATGCTGGCGGGGCTAGGCTTTTCGCCCTTCTACGCGGCGGGCATTTGTTTGTTGGCCAACACCGCCCCGGTGGCTTTCGGATCCATCGGTACGCCCATTCTGACTCTGGCGACGGTGACAGGCCTGCCCATGGACAAGCTGAGCGCGGCAACCGGGCGCATCTGCGCACCGGTTTCGCTGATCGTACCGGCTTACCTGGTTCTGGTGATGGGTGGATGGCGCGTGACGAAGCCGGTGCTCCCCGCCGTCGCAGCTTGCGGCATCAGTTTCGCCGGGATGCAGTTCGTCGCCTCGAACTGGATTGGGCCGCAACTGACCGACATCCTCAGTTCGCTGGCCTCGATCGGTGCGCTGGTCGCGCTGCTGCTGGTCTGGAAGCCCCGCGGGCAGTTCGAGTTCGAAAATGCCAAGACTCCGGCTGCCGGTCTGCGCAAACACAGCGGCCGCGAGCTTGCGCTCGCATGGGGACCCTATGCGTTTCTGGTGGTTTTGGTGTTGCTTTGGGGCTGGCAGCCGGTGAGGAGCTTGCTGAATTCTTTCCGCATCGAGTTCGCCTGGCCCGGGCTGCACGGGTTCGTCGAGCGAATGCCGCCGGTGACGCCGACACCCTCGCCCTATCCGGCGATTTACAACTTCAACTGGCTGGCGGCATCGGGCACGGCCTGCCTGCTGGCGGCCGTGCTCTCGGCGCTGCTGTTGCGAGTAGGGTTGCGGCAGTTCGCGCGGATCTTCTGGATGACCTGCAAGCAACTGGCGCTGCCCGAGTTGACGATCGCTGCCGTGCTGGGCCTGGCCTTCCTGATGAACTATTCGGGCGCCACAGCCACCTTGGGACTGGCTTTCGCCGCCACCGGGGTCCTGTTTCCCTTCTTCAGCGCGATGCTGGGCTGGCTTGGCGTCTTTCTGACAGGCTCGGATACGTCGGCGAACGCCCTTTTCGGCAACTTGCAGGTCATCACGGCGGGCCGGCTCGGCTTCAATCCGGTGCTGATGGCCGCCTCGAATTCCGCCGGGGGCGTCATGGGCAAGATGATCAGTCTCCAGAGCATCGCGGTGGCTGCGGCCGCAACCTCGATGGCCCGCGCCGAGGAGGGTCGCCTGTTCCGCTTCACCTTGCGCCACAGCATCCTGCTGGCTTCGCTGACGGGCTTGGTGACCGTCTTCTACGCGTACATCGCGCCCGCGTGGGCGCCTTCGCCGTAAGGGGGAGGCGCTGCTGCCCCCTTCCGGGAAGGCTTGCCGGGCCGCTCGGGCCGGAGCTCGAAGGCGAAGCACGCTGCACTGTCCGGCACCAAAGACGGGGTCCGGCCATGACTCGCCAGGACTCGCCGGCAGGAGATCCGTGTACGGGCGCGCGGCGACCGCGAACTCCGCCGGCGCGCCGTCTTCTCGCCAGCCCGCGTGGTGAGAAGGTTGCGGGCGTTCAACCGAGACCGCCGCCGCCTGCCAGTGCGCACCCAGCCTCCAAGGCCGCCGGAAGGAATCCCAGGCAGGAGACTCGAGCGCCTTGCCAGTCCTTGCCTGCGCAGAAACGCAGGCGCGCGGGCACGTGTTTCCGGTCCCGGTCCGCTCCATCGGGAACTGAGCGCTTCGAAGACGCTCCGGCCGACTGCGAGGGGGAAGGCAGCGGTCGGTCCGTCTGAGAAAGATGGTCGAATCGGGACACCAAACCATAAGGGTTCGGAGTCGCCCCGCGGGAATGATCGCCGGCAGCAGGGTCACCCGTGAGGAAGAGCTTTACTGGCTGGCGCTGCGCATGACGCCTGGCCTGGGAACGCGCTGGATGGCGCGGCTTGTCGAGCATTTCCGTACTCCCCGGGCCGTCTTCACGGCCTCGCGCAGCGAGTTGGAAGCGCTGGGGCTGAGCGGCAGCGTGGCGCAGAGCCTGGCGAGCGGTTGCGCTTTCGAGGATGCGGTGATCCAGCAAGAGAAAATGCTAGCGGCAGGCGTGGCGGCGATCACGCTCCACGACGATCGCTACCCCTGGCGGCTGCGGGAGATTTTCGATCCGCCGGTGGTGCTTTTCGTTCGCGGCCGAGCAGAGCTGCTCCGCTCCGTCATGTTGGCGGTGGTCGGGACACGGCGCGCGACGCCCTACGGACTGGCCGCCACGGAGCGGCTGGCGGGGGATTTGGCGCGTGCGGGGCTGGTGATCGTCAGCGGTATGGCCCGGGGCATCGACACGGCAGCCCACAAGGCGGCGCTCGCCGCAGGGGCGCCCACGGTCGCGGTGCTGGGTTGCGGCGCGGATGTGGTCTATCCGATCGAGAACCGGCGCCTGGCCGAACAGATTGCCGAGCGCGGCCTGCTCGTCTCCGAGTTTCCCATGGGAACGCCAGCCTACCCGCAGAACTTTCCCATTCGCAACCGCATCATCAGCGGCCTGAGCGCAGGCGTGCTGGTGGTGGAGGGAGCGCAGTACAGCGGCAGTGCCATTACGGCACGCCTGGCGCTCGAACAGAACCGTGAGGTCTTCGCCGTACCGGGCAACATCACTTCGCGCATGAGCTGGGGACCGAACCTGCTCATCAAGCAGGGGGCCAAGCTCGTGCAAGACGCAAACGATGTTCTGGTCGAGCTGCCGCTGGAGGATCGCCGCCGCCTGGCGTTGGAAACGCAAGGCCGTCTGTTCGCCGGGCAGGGCTCGGGCGGGCAGAGTTGCCAGCCGGGGGTCGCGCTGAGCGAGACTGCGCGCCGCGTGTTGGCGCACCTGCACGTGGACGCGGGCACGCACCTGGACGAGCTGCTCGAGCGTTGCGAGGACCTGAGCTCTTCGGAGATCATTGCCGCGTTGTTTGAGCTCGAGATGGCCGGGCTCATCCGGCAACTGCCGGGAAAAAATTTTGTTAAAGTGTGGGGAGAGTCCCGGTCCTCGTAAAGGATCCCGCTGGACCGGCGCCGGCGCGAGCCGGCCACGCTTGCGCTTCTTCCATATGGCGAAATCTCTGGTCATCGTCGAATCGCCAGCCAAGGCACGCACGATCAGCAAGTATCTGGGCAAGGACTTCGTGGTGAAGGCCTCGCTCGGCCACATCAAGGACCTGCCCAAGAACGAGTTGGCGGTGGACATCGAGCACGGCTTCAAGCCCACCTATGTGCTGATCGAGGGCAAGAAGAAGCTCCTGGAGGAGATCAAACAGGCGGCGAAGAAAGCCGAGCGCATCTATCTTGCGGCGGACCCGGACCGCGAGGGCGAGGCCATCTGCTATCACCTCCAGCAGGAGCTCCAGAGCAAGCGCAACGGCGGCCCTCCCATCCACCGGGTGATGTTTCACGAGATCACTGCCAATGCGGTGCGCAAGGCCTTCGAGAACCCCGGCAAGGTGGATCTCAGACTGGTCGAAGCCCAGCAGGCGCGCCGCATTCTGGACCGGCTGGTGGGCTACAAGATCTCGCCGCTGCTGTGGGACAAGGTACGCCGCGGCCTTTCGGCGGGGCGCGTGCAGACGGTGGCGCTGCGGCTGATCGTCGAACGCGAGCGGGAGATCCGCAATTTCCAGAAGCGCGAGTACTGGACGATTGACGCGCATCTGCAAGCGCGCAAGCCGCCGGTTTTCGATGCCCGCCTGGTCAAGCGAAACGGCGAGGCGATCGAGATTCCCGACGAGGCGGCGGCCCGCCAGATCGTCGAGCAACTGGAGGGCGCGGCCTTCACCGTTTCCTCCGTCGAGCGGCGGGAGAAGCGCCGGCAACCCCCGCCGCCCTTCATCACTTCCACCCTGCAGCAGGAGGCTGCGCGCAAGCTGCGTTTCAGCGTCAAACGCACCATGGCCCTGGCCCAGCGCCTATACGAGGGCGTGGATCTGGGCGAAGAAGGCCCCGTGGGCCTGATCACCTACATGCGGACCGATTCGACGCGGGTGTCGCAGGAGGCGCTCGAGCAGGTGCGCATTTTCATCGCGGAAAAATTCGGGCGCGAGTACCTGCCGGATGCGCCCAACGTCTTCCGCAGCAAGAAGGAGGCACAGGGCGCCCACGAGGCGATCCGCCCCACTTCCTTGCACTACTCGCCCGAAGCGGTTGCGCCCTACTTGCAGGAAGACGAGCTGAAGCTCTACCGGCTGATCTGGCTGCGTTTCATCGCCTCGCAGATGACGCCGGCGCTGTTCGACCAGACCACGATCGAGGCGACCGCCCGGGGCAAGGACGGCGCCGAGTACCTGTTCCGGGCCACCGGATCGGTCCGCAAGTTCGACGGCTTCATGGCCGTTTACGAGGAAGGCAAGGACCAGGCCGACGAAGAGGACGAGGAGCTCAAACACAAGCTGCCCACGGTCGAGCAGGGCGAGGCGCTCAAGCTGCGCAAGCTCGTGCCCGAGCAGCACTTCACCGAGCCGCCGCCGCGCTATACCGAAGCCACGCTGGTCAAGCAACTGGAAGCCGACGGCGTGGGTCGTCCCTCCACCTATGCGACCATCCTCTCGACCATCCAGGAGCGCGGCTATGTCACCAAACAGGGGGGCCGCTTCGTGCCCACCGAGCTGGGCATGGTGGTTACGGATCTGCTGGTCGAGAACTTCGATGACATCTTCGAAGTTCGCTACACGGCGAAGATGGAGGAGGAGCTGGACGAAATCGAGGAAGGCAAGCGCGACTGGCGGGAGGCCATGCGCGAGTTCTACGAGAAGTTCCAGCAGGACTTGGAGCGCGCCGAGCGCCAGATGACCGACCTCAAACGCCTGGAGCGGCCCACCGATCAGGTCTGCGACAGGTGCGGCCGGCCGATGGTCATCCGCTGGGGACGCCACGGCAGCTTCCTGGCCTGCTCGGGCTACCCCGAGTGCACGAACACGCGGGATCTCAAGGTCGAGTTGCCCGAGCTGGACGAGGCCGCCCTGAGCGAACAGGAGGATCAGGAGTACTGCGAGAACTGCGGTCGCCCGATGGTCCTGCGCCGTGGCCGCTACGGGCCGTTCTACGCCTGCACCGGTTATCCGGAGTGCAAGACCACGCGGCGGATCGCGCACCAGGAGCGCAAGCCGGACCAGCCGCTTGAGGAACAGTGCCCGGAGTGCGGGGCGCAATTGGTCGTGCGCGACGGCCGTTACGGCGAGTTCACCTGCTGTTCGAACTACCCGCAGTGCAAGTACGTCAAGCGCACGGGCACGGGCGTGAAGTGCCCGGAATGCAACCAGGGCGAGATTCTCGAGCGCCGCTCCCGACGCGGACGCACTTTCTACGGCTGCGAGCGCTATCCCGAGTGCAAGTTCGTGTTGTGGCACAGGCCGCTGCCCGAGGCTTGTCCGGACTGCGGGAACGCCTATCTCCTCGAGCGCCGCTCGCGCGGCGCCGCCCAGATCCGCTGCCCGAACTGCAAATACCAGAAGGCCGAAGTCCCGGTGAGCGCCGCTTGAGGCGCGGCAAGGGCAGCGCTCAGGAAATTGCGGGGGGCAGCAGACCGCGCTGGGCGCGTCGCAGCGCTTCCACCTGATAGGCGGGACCGGCAGCGAAGGCGGCCGAGACCAAGAACCAGACGTACCAGACGGGGACCAGGACGGCCCTCGGCACGTAACCGTAATTGACCGACCATTGCCCGAGACATCCCACTACCGTCAGCAAGACTGCGGCGCTGTAAGCGGACCAGCAGCGCCCGATCAAGCCTCCCGCCATCGTAAGGGCGGCGCGGCGAAGCGTCAGCGCCTGAAAAAGCAGCACCAGCAGCAGGGGTTCGACCAGGAAGCCCAGCCCACGGTACAGGTCGAGGGGGACTTCGTGGGCCAGGCTCCAACGGATGCCGTCCCACGTGTCGCTCACCATCAGAAAGGAGGCGAGGCCCAACGCCAGCCAGTCCAGCGGTCGCAGTTCTCCGGAGAGGCCGTGCCGGTCGTAGGCCCGGCCGACGAGGGCAAGCGCTGGGCTGAGCAACAGCAGCGCCACGGGACCGGCCAGCGCCAGCCCGATGCGATGTTGCGGGGCGAGCGGAAGCCACGGAGCCGGCTGCGCGATGAAGCGCGGTCCTTGCAGTCCCGGTCCCGGCGAGAAGACCTCCGAGAGGGTGAAGCCGAGCAGGCGCGCGGCTGCGGCCGCGCTGATCAGAAGCCAGGCAGGCCTGAGCGCATCGCCGCGAGAGAAGGCGCGGAAGGCACGCAGCGCAAGAACGAATTCGACCAGCGCGAACGCGGTAACGAAGGCTCCCCCCGCGTAGCGGAGATAGCCGCGGATCCATGCCGCTTCCCCCGTACCCGACCACAGCAGGAGCGCGAGCAAGCCAAGCAGAAGGTGCAGACCGGCCGCCCAGCCGATCCGGCGTATGCTGTCGGGTTCGCCGCGGAGGAACACGACGCGAGGCTCAGCGCTTGTGCGCGGTCCCGGTGAGCTTGAGGGCCGCCTGCGACAGACGAACGGTCGCCTTGTACCCGAGGAACGTGCTGAGCAGGTGTCCGGTGCGGGCAAGCATGGCTTGCACGGGCGCCTCCTGCCGGCGCGCAGGTTCGGCCAGCGCTGCGCCAAGCCTGCCGAGCTGGGCCTCCAACTCCCCCGCCAGCCGTCGCGCCACCGCGCGGTGCACGGCTTGCCGGCGTGCGGCCAAAGCGGGTCCGGCCGCGGAAGTCTCGGCGTCCCAGGCTCCGATCAAGGCCAGCAATTCCTCGAGAAGCGCGTCCCGAGAGCGCCACGGCTCCGAGGATAAAGCGGTAAGCTGCAAGACCTCCTCCCACTGCCTGCGCATGGAGGCCACGCGCTGCCGACAGCGGACGCATCGTTCCAGATGATAAACCGCTAGCAGGGAAACCTCCCCCGCGCCCGTAGCCGCCGCGATCAAGTCTTCCACGCCGGGATGTGTGCGCCGGCCCAGGCGGGCAAGCAACCGCCGCAGGTGCTCGGTCATGGCTACTGTATGGCGAACGGCAGCCGGGCGTTCAGCGCGCCACCAGCGAACGGCACTTGGCGAGCGCACGGCTCAGGAGCGCGCCCACCGTCCCGCTGCGCACCCGGAGGACGTTCGCTATTTGAGCATAGCTCAAGCCCTCGGCGCGCAGACGGACGCATTCCAGCTCGCGAGGGCTGAGCACCCGCGCCAACTGCCAAGCCAGATGTCGCCGGTGGTAATCGGCCTCGGGGCTGGCTCCGGGCATCGCGACCTCGGCGGGCAACTCGACCTCGTTCTTCCACCGCAGGTTCCGGCGGCGTTCGAGGCAGGCATTGCGCAGCACACGGAAGAGCCAGGCCTTGCGGTCGCGAATCTCGGTTCCCGAGCGCAGTGCGGCGAACAGGCGTAGGAACGTGTCCTGAAGCACGTCCTCGGCGGCCTGCGAGCTGCCCAGCACGAGCGTGGCGTAGCGGTACAACCCGGAAGCCTCCGCTTCGTAGCATTCGACCACTTCCGCCGCGCAGTCGCTCGGCTGCGCGACGCCAGCTTGCGGCGGTCGGGCTTCAAAGACGGCTCGCGCAAGGTTTCGCCCCTTGGTCTCGGAAGCGACGGGTTGCCGCAAGCTCATCTTCGCCTCCCGCGGGCCAACGCCGTGCGGATATCACCCCAGCGCTACATATCGGCACCGGGAACAATCCGCATGGCTGCACGGCACGGCGTAAAGAAACTCGCCGCGGAGTACGTCTTGATTGTAGAGGAAGAAGTGTCGGCGGAAAAGGGGAACAGTGGTACCGGTACGGAAGGGTTAACCGTAATGCTAACCCCGCTGGCCTCGCCGCCCGACAAGACTCGGCGCGATGGCGAGCGCGGCTCGCAGGTGGTCGAGGTGGGTTTGTGCCTGTTGCCCTTTCTCGCCATCCTTTTCCTCCTCATTGACCTTTGCCTGGTGATTTTCCTCAAAGCTACCTTCCAGCACGCCGTGCGCGAGGGCGTGCGCTTCGCCATGACCGGGCGGACGCTGGAAGGTCTCGGGCACGACGCCTCCATCAAGCGGGTCGTCCAGCAGTATGCCATCGGCTTTCTTGGAGGTGAGGAAGGGGCGGACAAGATCAGGATTCGGTATTTCGTCCCCGGCACGTTGGCGGAGACCAGCAGCAACGCAGGGGGCAACATCGTCGAGATCTCCATCGAAGGCTTCTCTTGGAGACCGATCGTGCCGCTGTTCAAGAGCGGGGATCCGGTGACCATTTCGGCGCGTTCGACCGGGATCATGGAGCCTTCTCCGGGCGGCATCCCGCCGCCGCGCTGACCTCTTTTTTCGGGAGGACGGCTCATGAGGCAATC
>JANXAE010000101.1 GCA_025062235.1 Bryobacteraceae bacterium | reverse complement strand
TCCTGGCCGGGCGGCTTCGAGGACGAGCCGGGCTTCGAGGTTTTCGGTGGGGCCGTCGGATACGAGGTCGAGCCGAAGGAAGAGGTTCTCCGCATCGCAGCCGTAAAGGAGCTGACGGATCAGGAAGCGGCGGCCGTGCATGGCGCTCTGGCGCAAGTCCACGCGGTACTCGCCCGCGCCCAGCCACTCGAAGTAAGAGGTGATCAGACCGTCAATGGTCGGACGGATCCAACCGGTGGGCTGTGTATGGAGCTCCGGCGCCGCGATCCTGATGATGGGGCGGGAGAGCTCCTCGGGCGGGGCGAGGTCCAAGGCGCGCCAAGCGTTGGCGAGGTGCGTGCGGAAGAGCTCGTCGAATTCGGGCCGATTGGCGGATTCGTGTTCGGGCCCGAACCACCAGCACCAGTCGCTGCCTTCGGCGATGAGCAGCTCTTCGTAGGCCAGCGCTTTGCGGTCCTCGGGGAGGGAGGACGCCCGCTGTTGGTACGCCTGGCGCGCGCGCAGCAACTGCTCCCATGCGCGGTTGTCCTCCTCATGGCCGATCCAGATGTCGAAATTGGCGTTGATCCAGGAGCCTGGGAAGATGCGGTCGAGGCTTTCCGGAGGAACCTTCCGAAGGGCCTCGCTCACGGTGACAGCGGAGATGTTGGGATCCTGGCTGATGCGACGGTAAAGTTCGCGGAGGAAGGGGCGGCCGTTACGGTCGTAGTATTCCCAGGCGTTTTCGCCATCGAGGATGATGGGCGCGAGGGCGTCCCGGCCCGAGGCCAGGATGGGACGGCAGTTCTCGCGGATGCGATCGAGCAGGTCGCGAGCGGCCTCTGCGGCGCCCATGCGAGAATACACGAAGCCTACGAGGTCGCTCAGGAAGTGATCGCGGAAGATCAAGTACAGGCGACGCTCGCCCTGGCGCCAGAGATACGGCTTGTAGGTTTCCGCAGGCCCGGCGGGCCGGCCGAGCGTGCGCGCCAGCACGCCGTTGTCGGAAGCGGACCATTGGAAGCCGGCCTCGGCGGCCAGGGCCAGGGCCTCGTCGGAGACCGCGCCTTCCGACGGCCACAATCCTAGGGGTGGTGAGCCGAACAACTCCGCGATGTAGCTTCGCGCGCGGCCGAGTTGCTCGCGGGCGTCTTCCGGATAGCGGAAGCGGGGAGGCAGCGGCAGGCCCGGATGCGAGATCGCGGCGGTGTCGGAGTCGCACAGCAAGGGGAGAATCGGGTGATAGAAGGGCGTGGTCGAGATTTCGATCTGGCCCCGCCTTGCGAATTCGCGGTAAACGGGCAGCACCTGCTGTAGCAACTCGGCCTGTTTGCGGCCGAGCAAGGCCTGATCGTCGAGCGAGTAATCGCGCCCCTTTTCGACCAGGGAGCGGATCTCGGGATCGCGTTCCAGCCATTCCTCGTCGAACCACGCCAGTTGCGAGAGGACCTGAAGATCCCGCAGCGAGCCGATGCCGAAGAACCGTGCGGCGCGATCGGGCTGGCGGTCCGCGGCACGCCAGGCTTCGTAAAGTTCGGCATACCGGGGGAAACGGTGAATGAGGCGGTGCGAGGCGTGAAACGACCAGGCGAGCACGAACTCGCGCTCGGCCTGCGTGAGGTGCTCGGCGGGCTTGAGGGCGGCGGTCAGGAAGGGATCGGCGGCCTGGCCCGAAGCGTATTCCTGGATCTGCACGGCAAGGGACGGGACCAGGTTGAAGGTCTGGCGGATCTCGGGGAATTCATCGAGCAGGTGGACCATGCCGTAGTAGTCCTTGAGGGCGTGCAGGCGGGTCCAGGGCATTTTGTACTGGCCCGAGACAAGATCCTTGTAGAACGGCTGATGCATGTGCCAGAGGAAGCAGAGGTAGATCCGTGGCATAGGCTTTCACCGTCGAAAGGCGCCGTGGACCGGCGCGGGCGGCACGACCTCCCAGCGGGGCTCGATAGCGCCACTAGCTCGGGAGTGATCCGCACGCGATGGGCGCGCAGCGACCGAATCGTTGGCTGGGTTGCGTTCATCGAGGGGCACACGGGGTCTTTCAGCGGTGTAGGGTCGCAGGTCCGCTTTGGGCTGGAACACGGCATGCAGGGGACGGGCGGCGGCATCGAAGTGCGTCATGGGACGCAAGCCGAGGATGAGCCCCACGGTGCGCAGCACGGAGGCGGTGTTGTAGAGGTTGCTGTCAACGAGGCCGCGCCGGATGTAGGGCGAGATGACGAAGGCGGCTGAGCGGTGCGAATCCACGTGGTCCGGCCCGTCGTGAGCGTCGGCTCCGAGGACGAAGATGGCCATCGAGGACCAGAAGCGGGAACGCGTGAGAGCCTCCACGACGAGGCCGAGAGCGTAATCGTTGTCGGCGACCGCGCTGCGGGGCGAGATGCGACCGGGTGCCCGCCCTGCGGTGCGATCGTTGGCAAGATGCATCAGGACGAGCCGAGGCATCGAGCCCGAGCGTTCGAACTCGGCGAGATCCTGGAGGAAGACGCGGGCGCGCTCGACGTCCGGGTAGTCGGGATCGAAGCCGCGGTAGCGCAGGTTGGTGACGCGCGCCAGCACCGGATCCCGTACCGTGAGCACGTGAATGCCGTCGGCAGTCGGTTGCCCGCGGTTCGTGACAAAGTGACCGTAATTCCTGAGGGAGATGCCGGCCTGGGCGGCGTTCGTCCACAGGTAGCCTGCGGGGGGCGTGGCCGTGGGCTCCTGGCCGCCAAAATCCTCGAGCAGGCGACGGCCTGCCAGCGTGGCGGGCCAGAGTTTCTGGACATAGTCCGGCGCGATGGCGGCCAGGGACCAGTAGTAACCATCGGCGGTGACGTGCCCGTTGACGTAGAAATTGTCCAGCAGAACGAATTCGCGCGCCAACTTGTGGTGGTTCGGCGTGATTTCCTCGCCGAACGAGCACAGCGAAGCGTCGCCTTTGCCCTGCTCGAGGTCGCCGAGGATCTGATCGTAGGTTCGGTTTCCTTTCAGGATGTAGACCACGTATTCGATGGGCGAGGGATCGCCGGGGCGCGCAGGAATGGGATTGCCGGGCGGAGCGCCGGCATCAATGAGTTTGAAGTCCTGATACGGTGAGTTCGCCAAGACCGTGGCAGTGTAAGCGCCGAGGCGCTGGTCGTCGAAACGGGGGACGAACTGGGCGGTGCCCCTTTCGAGACTGGATAGGAACGGGTGCGGCTCGGCGTCTGTTTGGCGCGGAGGTGACCGGCGCACGGGATCGAACCCCTTCGGCGCGGGGTGCGAGCCCAAGCCCTTGCCGTTGAGCACGACGAGGGTGCCGTCGGCCAGCACACGGGCGGCCGTAGGGTACCAACCCGCGGGGACGAAGCCGAGGACGCGGCTCTGCCGACCGGAGATGTCCACGACGGCGACAGCGTTGGCGTCCGAGCAGACGACGAAGAGCCGTCCGCTCTCCGGAGCGATGGCCAAGGCGCTCGGGGTCATGCCCGCGGGTTGGCGCGGCGTCATGGCGACGTGGATGATTTCGAGCAGCTGCAGTCGCCCGGTCTCCGAGACGCCGACGACGTACACGTTGTTTGTGTTCGAAGCGGTCACGAAAAGCCTCTGCGGGAACTCACGCCGACCCTCTTCATCGGGCGGCGGACCGGGTCCCCAAACCATATCGGTCGTTCGGGGTCCGAGACGCAGCCGCGCGAGGATGCCGCCGGTACGGGCGTCATGATGCAGCAGCGTGCCGTCGGCCCAACTCGTAACGAAGAACGAGGCGCCTCCCGGGTGGAAGAGGATGCGGTATGGGCGCCGGCCGGTCGGGTAGCGTTCGACGACGATGCCCGTCTGGGGGTTCAGCACCACGATGGAGTCGCGGTAAAGATCCGCCGCATAGAGCAGACGGCCGTCGGGGGACAGCGTCACGTCGCCGATGAAGTCGGCCGGAGTGCGTTTTTCGGAGGGGACTACCGGGAACGTGCGGGCGAAGGCGATTCCTTCGGCTTTGTAGTGGAATTCGAAGATCGCAGCCTGCGCGCCGCCGCCGACGTAAAGGCGGTCGCCTTTGGGATGGAAGACCATTCCCAGCCACGCGTCCGGAACGCGGCTGCGGGAAATCTCCCGCGGCGTTACGGGGTCGAGCAGGCTCAGGCTGGGCGGGTTGTAGCCCGCGTTGAGGGCGACCAGACGCTTTCCGTCCGGCGAGACCACCAGGGACAGGGGCAGCGTGTCGAGCGGAACCTGGGTGCCCGCCGGGCGCAGGCGCCAACCGCTGTTCAAAAGGAAGCTCCCATCGGGCTGGGGTCCGACGCGCTCGCCTGAACCGGCAGCCGCCGGAAGCACGCCTGGCCTGAGCAGAATCAGCGACGCGGCCGCCGACAGGACGAAGCTGAGGACGTTCCGTGTCATTCCACGAACTTCTGGGCGATGGGAAAGCGGCGGCCGGATCCGAAGGCTTTGGTGGTGACCTTGAGGCCCGGAGCGGCCTGCTGACGCTTGTACTCGTTGCGGTCCACCTTGTTGACGATGTGGCGCACGAAATCGAGCGGCAGGTCGAGGCGCGCGGCGATCTCACGCGCCGGCAGGGCGTCCTCGATGTACGCCCGCAGCACGGGATCGAGGACTTCATACGGGGGCAGGGAGTCCGTATCGCGCTGGTTGGGCCGCAGCTCGGCAGAGGGCGGCTTCCGAAAGACGCGTTCCGGAATGGCGTCGGAGTGGCGCCGGTTGGCTACGCGGGCCAATTCGTAAACCAAGGTCTTGGGAACGTCGCTGATGACCGCCAGGCCGCCCGACATGTCGCCGTACAGAGTGCAGTAGCCGACCGCCAGTTCGCTCTTGTTGCCCGTCGTCAACACGATCGCGCCCCACTTGTTGGAAAGGGCCATCAAGATGAGGGCGCGGATACGAGCTTGCAGATTTTCTTCGGTGACGTCAGGGGGAGCGCCGGCAAACAGGGGCTGGAGCGTGCCGAGGAAGCCTTCGTAAAGGCTCGTGATGGGAATGACTTCGAACCGAATGCCAAGATTGCCCGCCAGCGCCCGCGCATCCTCCAGACTCTCGGGCGAGGAAAAGGGTCCCGGCATGGCGACGCCGGTGACGTTCTCGCGCCCCAGCGCGCTGGTGGCGATGGCGGCTACCAGCGAGGAGTCAATGCCGCCGCTCAGGCCGACCAGAACGGAGCGGAAACCGCACTTGGCCAGGTAATCGCGCGTGCCCAGGACCAAGGCCTCGTAGACCGCCTCGTACTCGTCCGCGAGGTTTTCGTGCATTTCGCCCTGCCGGGCGAAGGGTTCGAACAGCACCAGGTCCTCGGCGAAGGAAAGGCAGGAAGCGATGACGCCAGCGTCGGCATCCATGGCGAAGCTGGAGCCGTCGAAGACGAGCTCGTCGTTGCCTCCGACCTGGTTCACGTACACGATGGGGATGCGGTGACGGCGGGCGGTATTGGCGAAGATCTGGCGGCGCAGCTCGCGCTTCCCCATGTGATAAGGGGAGGCGTTGATCGAGACCAGCAGCTCGGCGCCCTGACGCATGAGCTCCTCGACCGGGTCGCGGTCGTAGAGCGGGCGTTCCCAGAACTGCTTGTCGTTCCAAGCGTCCTCGCAAATGGTCAGGGCGATGCGGCGCCCGGCGAGTTCCAGCACCTGCTGCCGCTGGGCGGGCTGGAAGTAGCGCGCCTCGTCGAAGACGTCGTAGGTGGGTAGCAGCACCTTGTCCTGGCGGAAGGCGATGCGGCCGCGGTAAAGGACGGCAGCGCTGTTGGTGACGCGCTTGCCCGCGCTGGAGGGTGCCCGCCCGACGAAACCGCAGACCAGAGCCAGATCGAGGTCGGCGGTCTCGGCGGCGAGCCCAAGCAGGTGTTGCTCGGTGCGCTCGAGAAACGAGGGCTTCTCGACGAGGTCGCGCGGCGGGTAGCCCGTCAGGGAGAGCTCCGGGAAGACCACCAGATCCGCCCCCCGTGCGGCCGCGCGTCGAGCGAACTCGCGCATGAGGGCCCGGTTGCCTTCGAAATCGCCCACGGTCGTGTTGTTCTGCGCGGGCGCGATCCGCATGGGAAAGAATTCATTGTTGCCGCCCGACCCCCGGGAGCGGCGCGCCCGATCAGGCCGCAGGCCGCTGGCGCTGATAGGGTTCCTTGAGATAGCGGGCGGCCTCTTCCTGCGCGCCCTGCGTGTTGTCCTTGGTACGAATCGCCTGGCGGTATTCGTTGAGCGCGCGCTCGCGCTGGCCCGTGATGTCGAAGATCTTGCCCAGGTTGATGTGGGACCAGACTTCGGTCCACGGGGGATCGAGATCTCCGTTCAGGGCTTCGCGGAAGGCGTTGGCGGCCGACTGGAGGTTGTTCTGGAGAAAGAAGATCTCGCCGATGCGGTAGTGGGCGAGCGAGCTGTAGCGGTTGACTTCGAGCGCGCGCTGGTATTCCTTGAGGGCCTCGTTGAACTCGCCAATCTCGGCGAACTGTTCGCCGCGCCGGATGGCGACGGCGACGCGGACCTTGTCGTTGAACCGCAGGACGCGGTTGTCGGGATCGAGGATCAGTCGTTTGGGACGGCCGAAGGTTTCCACCACGAACTCCGAAGACGTACCAACCACCTCGATCCGCTTGGTCTCGGGGTTGCCTTCGGTCTCGATCTTCAAGTCCACCGGCATGCGGAAAGTGTCCAGATCCTGCGAGACCTTGCCTACCACGCGGAAGCCCTTCTGCGTGCGATAGACCGTGTAGGCGAGCTTGAATTCCGGCGCTCCGCTCGATTCGATCCACTGCAGGAAAAAGTACTCGAGCGATTGTCCGTGGACCTGCTCGGCGGCTTTGCGGAAATCCTCGGTGGAAACGGCGGCCCAGGGATGAGCGGCCAGGAATTCCCTGAGTACGCGGCGGAAGGACTCCTCGCCGATGACGAAGCGCAGCATGTGATAGACAGCGGCGCCCTTGCTGGCCGACACCGCCCAGAACTCCGGCGAGTAATCTTCGATGCGGCCGGCCTGGATGACCGGCACGTCGTTGATGGTGAGGGCGTCTACGTAAAGGTCGCGCGCCTCGGCCTCCAGCGCCGCGGCGCCGCTGACATGTTCCAGATACAGCAGCTCGGCATAGCGGGAAGCGCCGTTCGTGATCCAGAGGTGACTGCGCGTAACCGGGGAAACCAGGATGCCCCACCACTGGCGCGCGACCTGGTTGGCTACGAGCCGGACGTTGGGCTGCTTGCCGATGCTGTTGGATGCGATGAAGACCAGGCCGGGCGCGGCGTAGCCGTTGGGCGCGCCGGCTTCCGTTTCGATCACGGTCAGGTTGGCCTGGGGCGGCAGCCCGAACAGGCCGCTGAAGAAGGCCACCGCCCGCCCGAATTCCTGGCCGTAGGCGCTCGCCATCTCCTGGTTGGGCCCCCGGAAGTAAAGGGTGGTCGTGACGCCCTCGGCGTCGGTTCGAACGGGTTCGCCGCGCACCACCGCGAGGCTGCCGGGAAAGGATGGCTGCGTGAACTCGAAAAGGTAACTGGTCTTGCCGGCGGGAGAGTCCACCGGTTTCTCCAGTCCGGGCGCAAGCACACGGAAGCCCGTGGGCACCGTGATCCTGAGCTCCGCGGTGAAGCGATCGGTCGTGTAGCCGCTCACCGGGAACCAGCGAGCCGGGTACATCAGATAGGCAAAATCGGGATGGATGGCGGCGAACTTGATCCCGAAGACGGGCGATTCCTCCTCGCCGGTGAGGCGGCCGTCGTAATGGAAGACGACGGCGGAGGTGACGCCCTTGGCGAGACGTTCGGGAAAGGTGAGGCGCTGGGTGAAATCCTGGTGGGAGCGGGTGGCCGAGACAGGGCGGCCGCGTCCGTCCTCGACTTTGGAGACACTCAGGGCGTTGTGGAGTTCGAAGACGGCGGAGGAGAGCTCCTCCTCGGGGACGAACCAGACTTCCACACGCGCGCTGAGCGCGCGTTCCTGGAGGTTGATGTCGGCTTCGATGCGGTAGTGCCGAACGTCAATGCGGGGCCGCCGCTCCTGCGGAGCGGCCAGTGCAGCCGCCAGCAACAAGCCGGCCATCAGCCACCGGGTGCGTTCCATGAGAGGCTCCTTGCAGACGATCTGGCGCGCCGCAGTTGCCGGTGGATCAGAGTGACAGCGCGCGTCATGGGATTCTCGCTTGCGGTGAGCCGCGCCGCGACCTCGACCAGCGCCCTTTGCATGGCCGCGCGGGCTTCTCCATCGCGCAGCAGGCGCAGCGCTTCGCCCGCCAGCCGCTCACCTCTAACTTCATTTTGAATCAACTCGGGCACGACCGCGCGCCCCGCCACCAGATTGACCATCGAGTAGAAAGGAACGCGGACCAGAGGGCGTCCCAGCAGCCAGGTCAGCCGGCTCACCTTGTAGAACGTGACCATCGGCGTTCCCAGAAGCGCGGCCTCGACAGTGGCGGTGCCGCTGGCGACCAGTGCCAGATCGGCGGCGGCGAGGACATCCCAACTGGCGCCCTCGATACGTTGGATGGAGAGACGGCGGATCGGTTCCAGCAAAGCGGGCGAGCAGGGCATGGGAAACGCTCCCGGCGGGGCTGCCCAGACGAACTGGGCGGGAAGCTCTCGCCGGATGAGGCCAGCGGCCTCGCACAGCACGGGAAGATGACGGGCGGCCTCGTCCCGACGGCTGCCGGGCAGCAGCGCTACCAGCGGCTTCGAAGGATCCAGCCCCAGAAGGGCGGTCAGCTCCTGCCTCGACATGCGGGGCCTGAGCAGAGCCGACAGCGGATGGCCGATGTAGTGCGCCTCGAGACCATGGCGCCGGAAGTACTCCTCCTCGAAGGGGAAGATGCACAGAAGCAGGTCAATTGCCTGGCGCATGCGACGCAGCCGGCCAGGCCGCCAGGCCCACACTTGCGGCGCGACGAGGTAGACGACCGGTATGCCCCAGCGGCGGAGCTTGCCCGCCAGGCGCAGATGGAAATCGGGACTGTCGGTGAGCACGGCCAGGTCCGGTTGTTCGCGGGGGATCATAGCGAGCAACCGGCGGTAATCGCGGTAGATCCGGGGCAGGTGGCGGACGACTTCGGCCAGGCCGACTACCGCCAAGGACGCTGCGTCGAGCAGAGGACGAACCCCGGCAGCCTGCATGCGGGGCCCTGCGCAGCCGAAGAACTCCGCATGGGGGAAGCGCTTGCGCAGTTCGAGCGTCAACTCGGCGGCGTAGAGATCGCCCGAGGCTTCGCCTGCGGAGATCAACACCCTCAGGGACACGCGAACGGGTCTAAACGAGTCTAACAGACGCAGGTTGCGGAAAGGGTCTGCTAGAATGATAACCAGCCGGAAGATGTCCACCCAGACCGAGGTGGGTAAGCTTCGTGTGCAGGAATTCGCCAACCGCTTCCGCCGCGAAGTCATCCCGCTCAACAACCAAGTCTCGTACTTTTCGGCCGTACCCGTGGCGGAGGAGGATCTACGGGACTACTTGCAAGACCCGGTGACCGCGCTGCCTCCGGCGATCCAGGCGATGGTGCCGCGGCTGGCGGTCTTCCTGGTGCCCTATCTGGAGAAGCCCAACGGGAAAGGCGAAGAGCTGGTGAGCTTCGAGAAGCCCTCGGAGAAGTCGCAGGCGGCGGTCGCGCAGTTCGACACCGAGAGCGGGCCGGTGGTAGTGCTGGCGGTTAAGGACCGGGACGTGGCGGACACGCACTATTACTTTTTCCGCGCGATTGCGACTCTCGCCGCAGACCGGCTTCCGCCGGAGGTTGAGGAGGCCTTCATTCGGCTGTTGCGCGACGAGCTGAGCAACCGCATTCACGGGGAGGTGGACGAGCCGGGCTGGCAGCTCAAGCAGTCGCTGCTGCGGCGGCAGTCGAACATGCGGCGTGAGACGAAGCTGTTCCGCTCGTATGCGCGGCAGTCGTTCATTGACACGCTGACCCTTTACCTGCACGGCATCTGCTGCGACATAGACGTGGAAACCGGGCCGCGGCAGTTGCCGAGCCGCTTCCTGCGCCGCCGCCTCGAGCTGCTGGAGAACTATTTCCCGCCCCCGCCGGGCTACGCGGTGTTCCCGGAAGAACTGAGCGAACCGTGATGCCGCAGGGCGGAAGGAAGTGAGCGTCCATCGCGGCGTGACGATTCCTCGCCTTTGGGCGGCCCAGGTGGGAAGCTGGTGGCGCAGGGTCCGGCCCACCTTGGACTACTGGCTCCAGACGGAAGTCCACGTGTATGCGCTGGCCATCGCGGCCAGCTTCATGCTCTCCTTTTTTCCCTTTCTCATCGTGATGGCCTCCTTCTGCCGGTGGGTGTTGGGCTGGCGCGCCGGCGCGGCGGCGGTCTACGCCGCGCTGAACGAGTACTTCCCGGGCGAGCTGGGTGACTTCATCGCCCACAACCTGCGCGTGGTCGTGCAAGACAGGGGTGCGCTGCCTCTGGTTTCCTTGCTGCTGTTGCTGGTCACGGCGAACGGGATTTTCGTCCCGTTGGAAGTGGCCCTGAACCGTGCCTGGGGCGTGGCCGAAAACCGCAGCTATTGGCGCAATCAGGCCCTCAGCACGGTGCTGGCCTTCGCTTGCGGAACGCTCGTGCTGGCGGCCACGATCCTCACCGGGATGAGCCCACGCGTGTTGGAAAGCCTGCTGGGCGACGTGCCCGCGTGGGCCGAAGGACCGGCGGTGTGGGTGTTGAAACTGGCGGCGATCCCCTTCCTGCCGGCCGCGCTGCTTCTGGTGTACTGGCGGCTGCCGAACCGCCCGATGAACTGGCGCGAGGTCGCGCCAGTGGCGGTGTGGGTCGGCCTGCTCCTGCAGATCCTGCAATACCTGAACTGGCTCACCTGGCCGCTCTGGCGCGCGAAGATGCGGAGGGAGTACGGCCCCTTCTATTACTCGGTGAGCATCATCTTGTGGAGTTTCCTGGCGGCGATGGTGGTCCTAGCGGGTGCCGAATGGGCTGCACGGCGCGAGCGGCAGAGGCGGGCGGAGCGGTGAGCGGGGCTGGAACGACGCAAGGCTGACACGCCCGGCCGCCCTGGCCCGGTAAGCGGGGGCCTTGGGCGAGGCGGGCCGACGATGCTCCCGCTCGCCTGGGATGCGCCGCTAGCAGGACGACCCGGCGACTTGGCTCATTGCGCGCCGCGGAGGCGCAGCATCGTCTTGAGAGTTTGAAAGATGATGTAGGCGTCGAGCGCCGGCGAGAGGTGCTTGATGTAGTAGAGGTCGTACTCCAGCTTGACGATGGTGTCCTCGATCGTGTCGCCGTACTTGTAATTGATTTGCGCCCAGCCGGTGATCCCCGGTTTGACGAAGTGCCGCTGGCGGTAGTAGGGGATCTTTTCGGCGAGGACCTCGACGAACTCCGGGCGCTCGGGCCGCGGCCCCCCGATCGCCAACACCCCGCGGTGGACGTTGTTTTACAGGGGAAGCTCAACCAGGCGCCA
>JANXAE010000100.1 GCA_025062235.1 Bryobacteraceae bacterium | reverse complement strand
GGCGCCGCGCCGTGTACGAAGCGGCGCGCAGTCTGCAAGCCAATGTGATCGCGCTGGGGCACACGGCGGACGACCTTTGCGAGGCTTTTCTGCGCAACGCGCTGTTCAACGGGCGCATTGCGGCGTTGCCGCCGGTTACATGGTCGAGCCGGCGCGAATTCCGTCTGATCCGACCGCTGGTTTTCGTCCACGAGCAGATGACGCGGGCCTTCGTCGAGCGGATCGGGGCGCCGGTGACGCCCTGCGCCTGCTCGCTGCGTGCGGGCGGAGTGCGCCAGCAGATGCGCCAGTTGCTGGACGAACTGGAGAAGCGCTACCCTCACTTGAAGCGCAAGCTCGTGTCCGCCATGGGCCACCTCGACCCGGGGCGCCTGCTCGATCCGCGTTTCCTTGCTGCAGAGGAACCCGGGAGCGGGCCCGAGCCGCTGCTGGAAGCGCCGGCCGCGGCGTCCCGCTTGCAAGACTGAATATGGGTTGTTCGGACGCATCTTCCGGCCGCTTCGCGGGCAATGCCTGCCGTGCCGTCAAGCAACAACCACGTCGGAGGAACGCTGAGGTCCTATGAGACTCCTGCCGCGCCAAGAGAAATTCTTCGAACTCTTCCTCAACCAGGTCCGCGTGATCGAAGAAGCCGCGCAACTGCTTGCGGAAGGCGCACGGAACGGCAACTCCCAGCTCGCGCGCAACGCTGTCCGCATCAAGCAACTGGAACGCGAAGGCGACGAGATTGCGCACGACATTTTCACCAAGCTGAACCAGACCTTCATCACGCCGCTCGACCCGGAGGACATCCACGGCCTGTCCTCGCGGCTGGACGACGTGCTGGATGACATCGAAGATTCGGCCTACCGCATGGCGGCCTACCGGCTGGAGCCGATCCCGGCCACCGTCATCGAGCTCTGCGACATCGTGCATCAGTGCACGCGAGCGCTGGTGAAGGCCTTCGAGGCTCTCAACAAGGAAGCCCCCTTGCTCGATCACTGCATCGAGGTGAACCGGCTCGAGGATTACGCCGACGAGGTCCTGCGGCGCGCCATCGCCAGCCTGTTCGAACAGGAGAAGGATCCCATCCTGCTGATCAAGCTCAAGGAAGTCTACGAGTTTCTGGAAGACACTACCGATCGCTGCGAGGACGTGGCCGACGTGCTGCAAAACGTAGTGGTCAAGAACGCCTGAGATCGCTCCGGAAACGCCCGCCATGTCGCTGTTGACGCTGGTTGTCATCATCATCGTGCTGGCGCTGGTCTTCGACTTCCTCAACGGCTTTCATGACGCCGCCAACTCTATCGCCACGGTGGTGGCAACCCGCGTGCTGAGCCCCTTGCAGGCGGTCGTCTGGGCGGCTTTCTTCAACTTCATTTCCGCTTTCAGCTTCGGCACCGGGGTCGCCAAGACGGTAGGAGCGGGGATGGTGGATCTCAAGGTGGTCACGCTCTACGTGATCCTGGCCGGCCTGATCGGCGCCATCATCTGGCTGATCATCACCTGGTGGTTCGGTTTGCCCATCAGTTGCTCGCATGCGCTGTTCGGAGGCTACGCCGGGGCGGCCATGGCCCGAGTGGCCCTGCTGGAAGGGCTGGGCAGCGCCACCAAGGCGCTGATCTGGAGCGGCTGGACCAAGACCGTACTGTTCATGGTGCTGGCGCCGTTGATCGGATTGGCCCTGGCCTACCTCTACATGATCGCCATCTACTGGATCTTCCGGCACCACAGCCCCCGCAAGATGGACGTCTATTTCCGGCGCCTCCAGTTGCTGTCGGCCGCCGCGTACAGCTACTCGCACGGCACCAATGACGCTCAGAAAACCATGGGCATCATCACCGCGGTGCTGGTTACCGCGGGCTATCTTCCCGACTTCCGCGTTCCCATGTGGGTGATCCTGGCGGCCCACGCCGCCATCGCTCTGGGAACGCTGGCGGGCGGCTGGCGCATCGTGGAAACCATGGGCACGCGCATCACCCGCCTGCGGCCGCGCGGCGGATTCGCTGCCGAGACCGCGGCCGCCACTTCCATTCTGCTGTCCACGGCGCTGCATGTCGGCGTTTCCACCACGCACGTCATCACGGGAGGCATCGCCGGTGTCGGTTCCATCCAGCGCAGGAAGGCCGTGCGCTGGTCGGTGGCGACACGCATCGTCTGGGCCTGGATCCTCACCATCCCCGCCTCGGCAGTCATGGCCTGGATCTCTTACTGGTTGCTGTACCGGGCTGGTTTGGACATCGGTTGAGAACTACCGCGGGGAGGCCAGAAAGTGCACACGGAATTCCAAGGCAAAGTCGCTCTGGTGACGGGCGCTTCGCGCGGCATCGGCGCAGCAACCGCCCTGGCGCTGGCGCGCCGGGGGGTCGAGCGCGTCGTGTTGCACTACAACAGTTACCGGGAGGGCGCCGAGCGGACACTCTCCGCCATCCGGCAGGCCGGCGCACAAGGCGAAGCCATCCAAGCCGACCTGGGCAAGCTGGAGGGGATCCGCGCCCTGATCGGCGCGCTTGCGCAGATCGCCCCGGAAGTGGACATTCTCGTGAACAACGCCGGATCGCTGGTGCGCCGTGCGCGCCTGCTCGAGTTCGACGACGAGCTCTTCGATCAGGTCATGACGCTGAATTTCCGCAGCGCCTGGATGGTCACCCAAGCTGTGGTGCCTTCCATGATCCGCAAAGGAGCCGGCGTGATCGTCAACGTGAGCTCCATCGCCGGGCGGACCGGAGGCGGCCTGGGTGCTACGGTATACGCCGCAGCCAAGGCCGCCATTGCCGCCATGACGAAAGGGCTGGCGCGCGAGCTGGCTCCCTACGGCATTCGCGTGAACGCCATCAGCCCGGGCACGGTGGACAACGATTTCCACCAGCGGTTCTCCACCCGCCAGATGCTCGAAGCGGTCATCGCTCAGACCCCGGCGGGCCGACTCGGAACCAACGAGGAGATGGCCGAAGTCATTGTCTTCCTCTGCTCGGACGCGGCCCGTTACATTCACGGGCAGACCATCGAGATCAACGGGGGCTTCTACGCCCCCTGAATCGGAAGTTCCCTGGGCACAACAACTGCTGAATCCCCTGCCGGAGCCATCTCGCCGAGGCGAGCACCCCCGTTCCCCAGCGGCCGCGCGAGGTCGTACTCGTCGGCCTGCGCCCCCAGCGCGGTGGGCGCCGTCACGCTTCCGGACCTAATCCCCGGAGAATGCATCGCCGGGATTCCCCGCGCGGGCAGCCACAGCCCTCTTGCGGTTGCCGCCCCACGATCGCGCAGCGAACCTAGCGAGGGAGCTGCCGTTTTTCGAAGCCGGATTTCCATGCAGGACGCCGCAGGGGCGTCGAACCGCCCGCCGAAGCCAGGGCCGTGCCTGGAGCAAACCTCGCCGGACGACTCCCCGCTTTGGGTGCAATCCTGCGAGAAGGCCCGAGGACCCGGCCCGCGGCGCTTCGGCGCGGCCGGGACGGCTCCGCACGGCGTATGATGGAATCATCTGGGCCATGTTCGAGCTGGCGCTGCGCCGGCGCACCGCCGCGATCCGGCGCCGGTGGCGCGAGGCGCGGCTTTTCGCGCAGGCCATGACCAGGCCCTTTGCGCCGATCGTGGCCCACCTGATACCCACCAGACGGTGCAACCTCGCCTGCACCTACTGCAACGAATACGACCACCGTTCGGAGCCGGTTCCTCTGTCCGAGCTCACGGCGCGTGTGGACCGCCTGGCGGAGCTGGGCGCGAGCGCGGTGACCCTGAGCGGTGGCGAGCCGCTCCTCCATCCGGAAGTGGAGGCCCTCGTTCGGCACGTGCGAGCTCGCGGGATGCTGGCCAGCCTGATCACCAACGGCTACCTGCTATCGCCCCGGCTGATCGAGGGACTGAACCGGGCCGGACTCGATTACTTGCAGATCAGCGCGGACAATTTGGAGCCGGACGCGGTCTCGCACAAGTCCTGGCGACCGCTGCTCCCCAAGCTGCGCTGGCTTGCGCGCCACGCCACCTTCGCAGTCAACGTCAACCTGGTGCTGGGCACCGGCACCGCCCGTCCCGAGGATGCGGTCACCATCGCCGCCGAGGCGCGGCGAATGGGTTTCCATGTCACTGTCGGTCTCGCGCATGACGGTTGGGGCCGCCTCCGCCCGCTGGGTGCGCGCGAGCGAGCGGTCTACGAGCAACTGGCGGGCGCGCGCGCGAGCTCCTTCGCCGACTTCGCGACATACCACCAGTTCCAGCGCAACCTCGTCGCGGGTCGTCCCAACCGGTGGCATTGCCCGGCGGGAGGACTCTACCTCTACGTATGCGAGCGGGGCCTCGTCCACTACTGCTCGCAGCAGAGGGGACGCCCGGGGATCCCGCTCGCACGGTACGGCGTCGAAGATCTCGAGCGCGAATACACGCGCGAGAAGCCATGCGCACCGCTGTGCACGGTCTCTTGCGTGCACCAGGTTGCGATGCTGGACCGGTTGCGCCAACAGCCGCTGGAAGCGCTCGAGGAGTGGTTCTCGGATCCCGGCTCGGGGCAGAGGCGGTTGCCGGCGGGCGTTCGCATCCTGAAGTGGTTGTTCTTGCCGCCGCGGCTCGGGGGCCGTCGTCCACGCCTGACTGCCTGGGCAACTCGGATCGCTCTCCGTCTGCTGAGCGCCCGGTAGGTCCGCTGAAGCAGGAGGCCACAGGGCGGCCCCTGCCGGGGCGAGCGCGTGGCTCCAAGCATTCGTGAGCCCGTGGGGGAAATGCCCTCATGCACTCCCATGTCCCTGGACGGGTGCCGCGGTGCCCCGGGCGGAGGCCACCGAACCGGAACGAGTGACGCTATCGGGATGTCCGGCGGACCAGCGGCGGAGTGTCTCGGGCATGCGGCGACCGCATTTCCCCGGCCTTGCCAGCGAGGGGACGGTCTCGTGGTAGCCTGAACCAGACGATGGCAGGCACGGCGCGGCCTGAGGAAGGTGAGCTCGTGCGCGGGTTCGGCCTGTTGCAGGCCACCGCGCTGAACATGAGCAACATGGTGGGCATCGGCCCGTTCATAACGATTCCCCTGATGCTGGCGACGATGGGCGGGCCGCAGGCGGTGCTGGGTTGGGTGTTGGGCACCGTGCTGGCGCTGGCAGACGGGCTGGTATGGGCCGAGCTGGCGGCTGCGATGCCTGGCGCGGGAGGAACGTACCTGTACCTTCGCGAGGCGTTCCGCTCGACGCGCCTAGGACGGCTGCTGCCCTTCCTGTTCATCTGGCAGTTCGTCTGGAGTGGGCCGCTCGAGATCGCCTCCGGTTTCATCGGTTTCGGACAGTATCTCGCCTATTTCTTCCCTGCCATGGGGCCGCGCGAGATGCGCATGGTTTCGGCGGCGGTGGGAGTCCTGGTCGTGATCCTGCTGTACCGCGGCATCGCGGCGGTGGGCAAGCTCACCGTCGTGCTGTGGGCCGGGATGCTGGTCACGGTGAGCTGGATCCTCGCAAGCGGCCTTGCACATTTCGACGCGGGGCGCGCATTCGATTTCCCGCCGGGGGCGTTCACCTTCAGCCTTGGCTTTTTCACGGGACTGGGCGGGGCGACGCTGATCGCCATGTATTGTTTCCTCGGCTATTACGACATCTGCTACGTGGGCGGCGAGGTGCGCGATCCCGCGCGCGTGATTCCCCGCGCAATCCTGTACTCGGTGCTCGCGGTGGCGGTGATCTACACGCTGATGACGCTGGCGGTGATCGCGGTCGTGCCGTGGCGGGAAGCGATCCAGTCGCGCTTCGTGGTGGCCGAATGCATGCGCCGGCTCTACGGGGGCTGGGCGGGGGCGGCGGTGACGGCGCTCATCCTTTGGTGCGCCTTCGCCTCGGTCTTTGCGCTGACGCTGGGCTACAGCCGGATCCCTTACGCGGCGGCGCGCGACGGAAACTTTTTCGCGGTTTTCGCACGTTTGCATCCCACCGGCAAGTTCCCGCACGTATCTTTGCTGGTGATCGGAGCCCTTTCGGTCGCGGCGGCGATGCTGGATCTGGAAACGGTGCTGAAGGCGCTGCTGGCAGCACGCATCCTGGTCCAGTTCGTCGGTCAGATCCTGGCGCTGCACTGGCTGCGGAGGCGGCGGGGCGACATTGTCCTGGCCTACCGGATGCCGCTGTATCCGCTACCTGCAGCGGTCGCGCTGGCGGGCTGGCTGTACGTGTTCGGCACCTCCGGGCCGGAGTTCATCCTGTTCGGCCTCCTCGTGCTGGCCACGGGCGCCGCGGCGCACCAGCTCTGGGTGCGCCGTGCGCAGCAACGATAGCAGGGCCATGCGGAGTCCAAGGCTGCCCGGAGTGCGGTCGGCTACGGTCTCGATGGTGGGCCTCCTGCGGCTGCGCTGGCTGCCGGCGCTCGCGTTGCTGATCGAGGCCCTGGTGTTTCACCGCCGGGTGTTGTTTTCGCAGGCGTGGACCATACCCTGGGATTTCCGCGACTATCACCTTCCGCTGGCGGAATTCATGGCGCGCTCGCTCAGGGAGGGCAGACTGCCGCTTTGGGACCCCTACACGTACTGCGGCGTGCCCTTCTACGCCAACGTGCAGGCGCAGTTCGCCTATCCACCGGCGTGGCTGGCGATCCTGGTCAGCAATCTGGCCGGGGGTCGGCGGCTCTTGGAATTCCTCGAATGGCAGCTCGTTCTGCACGTGTTTCTGGCCGGCTGGTTCGCCTATCTGCTGTTTCGGCGCCTGGGAGCGGGACGCGCGGCGGCGACTTTCGGCGGCACGGTGTTCCAGCTCGGAGGCTATTTCGCTTCGCAGGCACAGCATCTCGGGGCCATCTGCGGGGCGGCGTGGCTGCCGCTCGCCTGGGCATCCGTAGTGGATCTGGGCAATGCGTTCCGGTGGCGGAGGCTCGCTGTGCTGGCGGTGGCGCTTGCCATGTCGGTGCTGGCCGGGTTTCCCGCGGTGACGATCGTGGTGTTCCTGACGGCATTTCTGCTGGCGTGCACGCTTGCGCTCTGGCGCAGAGTGCCCCTTCGGTTGCCGTTGGAAGTGGTCGCGGCGGCGCTCTGGGGCGCGACTCTGGCAGGCGTGCAACTGCTGCCTGCCATGGAGGCGGCGCGGCTTTCGACCGCGTATTCCCGGGGCGAGTTCGCTGGCACGGGCGGGGGCGTGCCATGGGTGGGCCTGCTTTCGCTGGTGGCGCCGCACCACAACCACATCTTTGATCTGAGCCAGTACCGGCTACCCTGGAACCCGACCTTTCTGTACCTTTATTCGAGCTTTGCAGGTCTGCTTTGCGCGTTGGCGGGAGCGGCGGCGCGTACGCCGTATCGCCTCCCCTTGCTCGCAGTGACCGGGGCGGCCGCAATATGGATGCTGGGGGAGAGCACCCCGGTGGCGCGTACGATCTTCGTGGCCTTGCCCACCTGGGCGAAATCGCCGCTCTATGCCGAATTCGCCATGCCCGCGTTCCTGCTCGGACTGGCGGCGTTGGCCGCGTTGGGCGCCGAGCGGTTGACTGCGGGCCGAGCGGCCTGGCTGCGCAGCGCTCTGGTCGCGGTTGCAGCTGCCGATCTGACGCTGGCGGGCGCCAACCGCAACATGAACGCGGTGCGGGTTGCCGATGAGCCGGCTGCGACGGTCGCGCAGTTCGAGGGCAGCGCGGAAACACTCGCACGGATGCGGGAGCTCGTCAACCGGAGCTTCCCGCCGGCGCGGGTGGAAAGCTACCGCGATTCGATGCGGTGGGCCAACAGCGCGCCGATGACCGGCATTCCCACGGCCAGCGGCAACGACCCGCTGGCGCCGGCGCGGATCCTCGCGGTGCGGAAGCTCTTCGGTCGGGGCCAGCCCTGGCTTCGGTACTGGGAGCTGGACGACCTGGACTCGCCGCTGCCCGGGTTGCTCAACGTGCGTTACCTGGTGACCTACGCGCCCACGGCGGAGCCGGCGCTCGAACATCCGCAGTGGAGGCGCGCAGCGGACTTGCCGGGGCACCAGGTGTACGAGAACCTGCGCGTGCTTCCCCGGTTCTTTCTGGTGAGCCGCATCCACGCAGCCCGGGATCAGAAGCAGGCGCTGGCGATGCTGTCGGCGCCCGGCTTCGATCCCGCGCGGGAGGCCGTGCTGGAGGGCGCACCGGGGCGAGAACTGCCGGGCGCGGGACCGGCGCGGGTGCGCGTGGTGAAATACGAGGACCGCGAGCTGCTTCTCGAAACGGAAGCCGCCAGCGATGCCTTCCTGGTGAGCTCGGAGACTTGGTATCCCGGCTGGCGAGCCTGGGTGGACGGTCGCGAGGTGCAACTCTACCTCACCAATGCCGCCTTCCGCGGATTGTTCGTGCCAGCGGGCAGACATCGTATCCGCATGCGTTTCGAACCTGGCGTGTTCCGCTGGGGGACAGGCCTCAGCACCCTTGCTTGCGCCGGCTGCATCGCTGCACTCATCCGGCGGCGCAGCACTGCCGGGTATGGCGCAGACGGAGGAAAGGAAAACCGAGGAGGCACGGATGGATAAGGTTCGGATCGGTCTGATCGGCTCCGGATTCGTGAGCAGGATTCATTTGGAGGCGCTCCGGCGGGTGCCGGCCGCCGAGGTAGTCGCGGTGGCCTCGCCTCGCGGCGCCGAGCGGTTCGCCGCCGAGCAGGGGATCTCTTCATGGTATTCGGATTACCGGACCATGCTCGAGCGAAAGGACCTCGACATGGTCGTGCTAGGATTGCCCAACGACTTGCACTGCCAGGCCACGCTCGATGCGGCGGCTGCGGGTAAGCACGTAGTGGTGGAAAAACCGATGGCGCTCAATCTGGACGAGGCGGATCGGATGATCGAGGCCTGTCGCCGGGCGGGCGTGAAGCTGATGTACGCCGAAGAGCTGTGCTTCGCACCCAAGTACGTGCGCCTGAAGCAGCTGGTGGAAGAGGGCGCACTGGGACGGGTCTACCTGGTCAAGCAGAGCGAAAAGCACGACGGCCCGCACTCGGCGTGGTTCTGGGACGTCCGGCGTTCGGGCGGCGGAGTGGCTTTCGACATGGGCTGCCATGCCATCGAGTTCTTCCGGTGGATGCTGGGCAAGCCGGCGGCGGTGGACGTCTATGCGCAGTTGGGCACCTACGTGCACCGGGAGAAGACCGAGGGCGACGACAATGCGCTGATCATCGTCAACTTCGAGGGGGGCGCGACCGGGGTGGCCGAGGAAAGCTGGTCGAAGCCGGGCGGCATGGACGACCGGGCGGAAGTTTACGGTTCCGAGGGCGTGGCCTACGCCGACCTGCTGCGCGGCAGCTCGATCCTGACCTATAGCCAGCGGGGCTACGGATACGCCGTCGAGAAGGCGGGCGAAACCCGCGGCTGGTCGTTCACGATGTTCGAAGAGATTTGGAACTACGGCTTCCCGCAGGAATTCGAGCACTTCGTGGCGTGCGTGGCCGAGGATCGCACGCCGCTGGAAACCGGCGAGGACGGCCGCGCCGTGCTGGAGATCCTGCTGGCGGCCTACGCTTCGGCGCGGGAGGGCCGGCGGATCGCGTTACCGTACCGGCCAGCGGCGCGGGCGCCTTACCAGTTGTGGAAAGACCTAGACGGCGAGCGCGCGCGGGATGGAGGCCGGCCGCCGCAAGGCCGGGAATCGGCCGCGAACCGCCGCGGTTGACCCGTCTGGATACGCTCGCTATCATGAAGTTGTCCCGGCCGGGACGGGCCGAAGCGGGGTCGCGTCCGGCCGGAGGAGGTCATCGGATGGGTCCCTTGGGCTGGCAGGAAACGCTGTTCATCTTCCTGCTCGCCCTGCTCATTTTCGGTCCGAAGAAGTTGCCGGAGCTGGGCCGCAACATCGGCAAGGCGATCACCGAATTTCGCCGCGCCTCGAGCGAGCTGAAGGCAACCTTCGATCGTGAGATGCGCAGTCTGGAGCAGGAGAATCAGTCGTTGCAGGAGATCACACGCAGTTACGATTACGACTACTCCAGCTACGACTACAATTACGATTCCAGCTATTACGACAGCGGCAGCGACACGTACGGAAGCACGGACTACGGGGGAGCGAACCAGAAAGGCGCCGCTTCCGTACAGCCAGCCGCGCAACCATCCACCGACAGCGTTTCCGCACCTCAGGGCGCTGAGTCCGAACCCGGCAAGGTCGGCGCAGATCCGCTGGAGCTGGCCGCGGGGCCCGAGCCCACCGCAGCGCGGGAGGAAGGCAGCGACGCAGTTCCGGCGCGACCCGCCAGCGATCCGCCGGTCAGCAACGCCTGAAGCCAGCGAGCGCGCTCTGAAGTCCACTCGCGAGACGCATGCAGTTTGACAAGGACCCCAGGGAGGCGGAAGCCTCGCCCGAGCCAGAGGCCGATCTGCCTGCGGGCGCTCACGGCGGTCAGGAGCCGGAGCAGGCGCCGGCCGAGCCGGAGGAGTTCTCCGCCCAGGGGCTGGGCCCCTACCGCGAGGACGGGAGCTTCGACTACGAGGCGGGCCAGCCCGCGGTCGAAGAGGCCGCCGTGCCGGCTGCCCCGACCGCGGGCGGCGAGCCCCCCGCGCCGCCTCCGCCGCGCCCCAAGACGCCCGAGGAGGAAGAAGAGGAGCAGATGCTCCGCATGTCCTTCCTCGAGCACCTCGAAGAATTGCGAGCGCGCATCATCAAGGCGCTGGCGGGCATCGGGATAGCGTTCCTGTTCAGCCTGATCTTCGCCAACAAGCTGTGGTTGATCATCAGCGAACCGGCAGCCGACGCGCTCAGGCAGATCGGCATTCCCGACCCGCGGTTGGCGCAGATCAAACCGATGGAGGTCTTCTCCATCGTGTGGGTGAAACTGCCCATGCTGACGGCGATCTTCCTGGCCTCGCCGTGGGTGCTTTACCAGGCGTGGGCGTTCATAGCGCCCGGACTGTACCGCCGCGAGCGGCGGTGGGCCGGCCCGTTCATCGTCTGCTCGGCAGGGCTGTTCATCCTGGGCGGATTGTTCGCCTATTTCGTGGCCTTCCGCTTCGGACTGGTCTTTCTGCTGGGCATCGGCCGCGACATCCGCATCCAGCCCATCGTCTCGGTGACGGAATATTTCGATCTGTTCGTGAACGTGATCCTGGGGGTGGGGCTGGTGTTCGAGCTGCCGGTGCTGATCTTTTTCCTGACGCTGCTGCGAATCGTCAGCCCGCGCTTCCTGTTGCGCAACAGCCGGTACGCCATCCTGATCATCGTGGTCATCGCCGCGCTGATCACGCCCACGCCGGATGTCTTCAATCTGATGCTGTTTTCCGTGCCCATGGTGCTGCTGTACTTCGTGGGGGTGTTCGCCAGCTACCTGCTGGTGCTGCACCGCGAAGGGCGGCGATTTCCCTGGCGCAAGGTGGCCTACGCCGCCGGCGGGGCGCTGGTAGCGGCCGGGGCGGCCCTGTGGCTGGCCCTGACGCGCTACGGGTACCATCTCGTACCGCACTGGCCGTTCCTGGCCCGCTGAGGGAACAGCCACGCCAGCGGGCTGT